>JAGCTG010000115.1 GCA_017963785.1 Bacteroidaceae bacterium
CCAACGAGCCCAGAGGCGAGTTCGTGATAATCATTGGTTCAAATAATGTTTAAATATAAAAATCGACAATCATGAAACATGTATTTTACTTAGCTATCTTTGCCATGCTACTGTCCTCATGCGGACAAGAAAGCAAGAAGCAGAATCTTGTGGATGGCGACTCGGTGAGCCGTATCATCAATCAGAAGGATGCCGAGATAAATAACCTGCTCGGCACAGTAAATGACATCCAGGATGGCCTGAACCAGATTACTGAGGCTCAGGGACGCATCAACGCCCTCAAGCAAGGGGGCGTGGAGGGCTCCGCTGCCAACGATATCCGTGAGCAGATGGCTTTCATCCAGCGCACCATGCAGCTCAACCAAGAGCGCATAGCCCAATTGGAGAAGCAGTTGAAAAACAGCAATATCAATGCACAAAACCTGCGACAGACTATCGAGTCGCTGCAGGCGCAGCTCAATGATAAGTCGCAGCAGATAGAGCGACTCACTGCCGAACTGGCGGAGCGCGATGTCAAGATTCAGCAGCAGGCAGTGGAGATTAGCAACCTCAGCAACGACAAGGCTAATCTCACCCAGGCTAATGAGGCAAAGGCACGCACTATCAGCCAGCAAGACAGAGACCTTAACAAGGCATGGTATGTGTTCGGCACCAAGCGCGAACTGAAAGACCACAACATCCTCAAGCGTGGTGATGTGCTCACGCAGAGCGTCAATCTCAGCTACTTTACCGAAATCGATGTGCGCAATGTCAAGACTATCCCTCTGGGTTCCAAGTCGGCTAAGCTGCTGACCACTCACCCCAAGAGTAGCTATTCGCTCGACAAGAACGATGACAAGACCTACACCCTGCGCATCATTGATCCCGCCTCCTTCTGGAGCGTGAGCCGCTATCTGGTGATTCAGGTGAAGTAACCCCGCACTCCTCACTCCCACTCCTCACTCCCACTTCTCACTCCTAACCCCTCACTCTTTGAAAGAATTCATCATCTCTGAGGCACAAGCGGAGACTGCCGTGTTGGTGGCTATCGTCACATCGCGGCAGGACGAGCGTAAGACCGCCGAATATCTCGACGAACTGGAGTTTCTGGCTGAGACGGCGGGGGCTCGCACTGTGAAACGCTTTACGCAGCGTGCTGAAGGCCCCAACACCACTACTTATGTCGGCTCGGGCAAACTGGCTGAGATACGAGCATATATCGAGGCTGAGGCAGAGGCTGAGCGCGAGGTCGGCATGGTCATATTCGATGATGAACTCTCTGCACGCCAGCTTCGCAATATTGAGAAGGAGCTGAAGGTGAAGATTCTCGACCGCACAACGCTGATACTCGATATCTTCGCCATGCGGGCGCAGACGGCTAACGCCAAGACGCAGGTGGAGCTTGCACAGTATCGCTATATGCTGCCGCGCCTCAGCAGACTATGGACTCACCTCGAGCGTCAGGGCGGTGGCTCTGGCTCTGGTGGCGGAAAGGGCTCCGTGGGCTTGCGTGGTCCCGGAGAGACACAGTTGGAGATGGACCGCCGTATCATTCTCAACCGTATGTCGTTGCTCAAGAAGCGACTGGCCGAGATTGATAAACAGAAGACTACCCAGCGCCAAAACAGAGGACGGCTTATCAGGGTGGCGTTGGTGGGCTACACCAATGTGGGCAAATCAACGCTGATGAACCTGATGGCCAAGAGCGAGGTCTTTGCAGAGAACAAACTCTTTGCAACGCTCGACACCACGGTGCGTAAGGTCACGGTGCAGAATCTGCCGTTCCTGCTCAGCGACACGGTAGGCTTCATCCGCAAACTGCCCACCGACCTCGTGGAGTCGTTTAAATCGACACTCGACGAGGTAAGAGAGGCAGACCTGCTGCTGCATGTGGTCGATGTGAGTCATCCCGACTTTGAGGAGCAGATAAGCGTGGTGGATAAGACTCTGGCGGAGTTGGGCTGCGCCGAGAAGCCTACCATCATGGTGTTCAACAAGGTGGACGCATACTCGTTCATCCAAAAGGACGAGTTTGACCTCACTCCTGCTACCAAGGAGAATCTGACGATGGACGAACTCAAGCAGTCGTGGATAGCCAAGATGGGCAGCGAGTGTGTTTTTATCTCGGCGCTGACCAAGGAGGGCATCGATGAATTCCGTTCTCTGCTCTACCAGAGGGTGAGGCAGCTGCATGTGCAGCGCTTCCCGTATAACGATTTCCTTTATCCTACGGCTGAAGACCTGGACTTCGGCGAGGATGATAATAATAAATAAGGTAGTATGAAGAAATCACTCTTTTTATGTATAGCCGTTGCGGCCCTCGTTGTCAGAGCACAGAGCAATCAGTGGTCACGCCTTACGGACACACTGCACCTCAAGACCGAGTTTACTGCTACCGCCAGTCATGGCGACTTCGCACCCTATTGGATGAGCAACAACCGCTATGGCGTGGCTTCCGTGAATACAAAATGGGCATCAATGCGTGTCGGACTGAGTCGAGACCAGCAGGATGACCAAGGGCGTAAGTGGCAAGTAGGCTATGGCTTGGAGATAGCCCCCGTGTTTCAAAAGCAAGACTCGCGCTTCGTCCTGCAGCAGGCATACCTTGATGTGCAATATAAGAAGGTGCGACTGTCCGTAGGGGCCAAGGAGCGCCCGTCGGAACTGAAGAATCAGGCTCTTAGTAGTGGCGGGCTGGCTACAGGCATCAATGCGCGTCCCATTCCGCAGATTCGCCTTGAGTTGCCCGACTTCTGGACTATCCCCGGCACCAGGAAATGGCTGGCACTGAAAGCACGCTTGGGCTACGGCTTATATACTGATAATAAGTGGCAGCGTGATTTTGCTACTGTCTATACCCAAAACTCCATCTACCATACCAAGGCAGGATGGCTGCGCATCGGTAATGACGAGAAATTTCCGCTTACTTTCACCGCCGGACTTGAGATGAATACACAGTTTGGGGGTACGCGCTATGTCAAGGGGCATCCCGAGCAGACAATGAAACTAAAGTCTGACCTTGGGGCCTTCTGGCATGTGTTGGTGCTCAGTGGTGATGACCCCACCGATGGTATCTACTCCAACGAGATGGGTAACGTGACCGGCTCGTGGCACTTCAGCCTCGATTATAAAGGCAACGGGTGGGGCGCTCGCGCTTATGCAGAGCATTACTTCGAGGATCATAGCCAGGTCTTTGTGCAGTATGGTTGGAAAGATATGCTGTGGGGGCTGGAGCTCAACCTGCCCAAGAATCCGATAGTCTCAGATGTGGTATATGAATACCTCTTTACCAAGCACCAGAGTGGACCAATCTACCATGACCGTACCGCCAACGTCCCTGACCAAATCAGTGCCAAGGACGGCTACTGGGGCCACGGCACCTACGGAGCATGGCAGCATGCGGGCTTCATCAATGGTAGCGGACTTATAATATCACCTATCTACAATAATGGTGTGATAACTGTTCACCACAACCGTGTAAAGGCCCATCACTTCGGCATAGCAGGACAGCCTACCGACCAGATAGGCTATCGCTTCCTTTATAGCCATCAGCGCAGTTGGGGCACTTACGCCACTCCTCTTACCGATACACAGCATGGTTGGACTATGATGGCTGAGGCAACCTACACACCCCATTGGCTTCGCGACTTCAGCTTCGGCTTGGCTTACGGTCACAACGGCGGCAATCTGCTCGGCCATAGCAACGGTGTACAGTTTACTGTAGCATGGAATCACGCCTTCAAAAAGAAATAGAGAAATGAAAAAAGTATTTACAATAATATTGATAGCGACAGCATTGTTGGGCGGCGTCACTAGCTGCGACAAGGTTGAGGACAACGGCAACTTTGCAGGAATGTGGCAGCTCACAGAGTGGAAACATCTGCCCGATAACAAGGTGGTGGCCGACAAGTACGACGGCATATATTATAGCGTGCAGCTCGACCTCATGGCTTTTAACGGAAGGGGAAGCCAATACCTCGCACGTTTCTCTTTGCGCAACGACAGCCTCTTCATTGGCACTGTCTATCATGGCCCTAAGGACGATATCGTCGGCTACGACCAACTCGCGCCCTATGGCGTACCCTCTGACGGCAAGTTCGCTGTTGGCCAACTTACCCGCTCCTCGCTGGTGCTCCGTTCCGACACAGCCCAGCTTACTTTCCGCAAATTCTAAATTTTCCCCCTCTTACCCCATCTTTCACCCGTCCCTTTGGGAGGGGCTGGGGGTAGGCTCTAAACTTTCGGCTTCTCTCGTCTCAGCATGCGTAGTGTCTTGAGCCAGCGTGAGGAGCCGATAGTTATTGGATTGCCTTGTCGCCATGAATGGAAAAGCAGCTTCAATGCAAACATAGGCCCGTGATGCCATGACTGTAACCATTGACGCATTACTGAGTGACGATATTGTCTCAATCCCTGGCTTTTGAGGAAATTGTTAAGGCGCACCGTTGCTTTGAAGCGTGACTCCGCATTGCGCTTGCTTTGAGTGTGTATGATGCTGCTGGAAGAGATGGTAGCGCAATAGACAGCCTTGTCAACAGCCTTTACTCTATGGGCATAAGTGCCAACCCGTACAGCAAAACCCATATCATTGCCGGTGGGGCACTCCTCAAACTGGATATTGTGTTGGCGCACCAACTCGGCTGACACAAGCTTGCCGCAGGGCGAGTCCCAATGATAGCGCAGGCGGGTGTCGTCACCCTTGAGGCTGGCTTGTATGTATTGACGTACAACATAATTGCGGTCGGCTGGCTCAAGGGTGTCTGAGTAGCACGAGGTCCATCCATAGTAGATTACGTCGCAGTCGCTGTCGAGGTCGCTATTGATAATATCGAAGGCTTCAGGTGTGTAGAAATCGTCAGCATCAGCACAGAGTATCCATCTCCCACGCACATGCTTCAGTCCTTCGTTGCGTGCGCCACCTGCACCACGGGCAGGGTCTGAATAATACACCTCCACATTTGTGCGGTTGCCAATGATATCGTCTGCTGCAAGCGGCTGAGGACTGTTGTCAACAACGATAATCTGCACCTCCGCTCTGTCCGGAATGCTTTGTATCATCCTGTGTAGCAATGGCAGGGTGTTGTTGTTGGGTATTATGACTGATATCTGCACGGATAGTTATGGGTTATCGTTTTCGTTTTCGTTTTCGTTATCGTCTTCCTCAACCAACGAGAAAGTATGTTTCGAGAGATACGCTACAAGTAGCACACTAAGCACAACTATAGTGCTTTGGAAATTAAAGAAGCGATAATAGAAGATGCCGAAGGTCGGTATTATGCCGAGCATAAACACTATGAGGTAGTCGCCGGCATGTAGTGTCGTGTCCGGGTCGTCAGTGGAAGGTATCAGGCGATAGCAAATGGCAATGAAGGCTATTATCCATATCAGCATGCCTGGCAGCGTGAGGTCGAGCATGACATCACCAATAAATGTGGGAAACACACTTATGAAGAAACCGTGCTCGGCAGAACATACATTGCGCCTTTCGGTGTCAGATATGATGCCTGTGAATATACGATTATAGAGTGGAAACTCTCGCTCGGTGGCGATAAAGTCCGTGTTGGCATTCTCCCAGAAGTAGCAGAAGTTGATGTAGCCCTGCCCCACATACTGCATCAAGGCTCCGGCAGGACCGGCATAGCTCTTTTCGAAGCGGTCGGTCGTCACAGCATTTATGTAAATACCCATGGCGATTACGAATGGGGTGGCGGCAGCGATAAGTGTGATTTTTACCTTCGTTGTTATCTTGTGCCAAAACATTACTAAGGTAAACAGGGCCATCAGTCCCCAGAATGCAATCTCGGTGCGGTCGGCAGTCTGCACAGCTGCAATGGGCTTAGACAGCGATGCAAACAGCAGCAGGCCATTAAACCACCACGCGCAGCGGTGGTGCGTGATGTTGTATATGGCCAGAGGCAGAGCATAGATGGTTACTATATTAAATAGGTATATATAGTAGAGGGGGAAAGTCCTGATAGCCTTAAGCTGGGCTGGCGACTCCTCGCCTTCATACACACTCTGGCGCAACTCGGCAAAGTCGCCATTGAGAATGTCGAGGGTGGAATCGGCCACCAGGTAGATGTTTAGGAAGGACATCAGTATCATGGCCACTCCGAACAGGTCGAGTATCCTGGGATTGAGCAACTCTACATCCTTTATCTTTCTGTTGTTAAAACGTGTAAAGGGCCATATGGTCGCCGTGATTATGGCACAGTAAAAAATGGTGGGCAGTAAGCCAAACTCGGCGTTATGGTTCTCAAACAAGATGCCACCATCCTCACCAAGGTATCCGCCCAAGATGGTGAAGATGGCGCACAGGGCCGTGAAACTGTAAAGTGCCGATATATACACAGATATGGTGAATCCCTCCTGCCTCCGATAGAGGTAGTAGGTGAGGAAACTGAAATATATGAACGGCAGCAAAAACATGTGTCACTACGAATTAAACAACTGCTTTATGTGAATCAGGTCACGCCATCCGAGGAATAGAGCCTTTGTCTGTTGGCGGAATATATGGCGGTAGGCTGGCACGAGCAAGTCGGCCACATAGCCGGCGGCTAGGTTGGCGGCGATGGCCACAAACGCTGCAGCGATGGCACCATACTTCGGCAGCAACCACCAGTTGAGTCCTACGCATACAATGCATCCCAGCACATCGCGGAAGAACACCCACTTCTGCAACCGCTCCACAATGACCATAATGCCGCCGCCGTTCGACAAGGCTACGCTCACCATCTTAAACGACAACACCTGCAGTATTGCCGCGGCGGGCAGATATTCGGTGCCAAAGGTGTAAAGCACTATCCAATAGGAAATCACCGACACACCGATGCTGCACAATATGCAGGTCCACACTGTGATGTTCAGATACTGCTGCGCTTTGACGGTGTATGCCTCGCGGCTCTTGTCGAGCAGCTGCACAAGCACGGGGGAGATGGTGTGGGCAATGGTGGCAGGGATGAATATCATTACCTCCACAAATTTGGCGGCAACGGAGAAGAAGCCTACATCGGTCTTGCTCACCATATTGCCTATCATCACCTGGTCGATACGCTGGTAGATAATCACCGCTGCATTTGTCAGTAGCAACGGAAACGACTCCTTCATCATATACTTGGCATACGACATCGAGAAGTGCCAGTATCTCATGCTCCCTATCTTGTGGCGGTACGATGAGATGTAGCCACCGGCCAGTAGCACATAGTCGAAGGCGAAAGCGGCCACAAACCATGTGAGTGAACAGTCCAAAGCCCACAGCGTCAGCTTGATGGCTATGCCCACAAAGGTGCGGAATATCTCTGACAGAACGATGTATTTGTTCTGCACCAACGAGGTGAAGTAGTTGCGTATTACTACGAAGGAGTTAAACACAATGTAGCAGGAGTACATCGCTATCAAGGCCACGGTATAGCTGTCTTCGCCCATCACGAAGGCTGTGACTATCGACAGCATTATACATACCGCGCCCAGCACTACCTTTATCCAGAACGCGGTGCCGATGATGGTGGTAAATGGCACCTTGCCTGCAGCCTCCTCGCGCACCTCTATGCTGTCGAGGCCGAAGCAGGCCAGAGTCTGGAACAGAAAAGCGTAACTGATGACATAGTTCATCAGTCCGTATTGCTCCGGACCAAGGTAGCGGGCTACGATGATACCTAAAATAAGCGAACCGCCAAGGTTAATCACCTTGCCGCCGGTAGCCCACAAGAGGTTGTTGACTATCTTTCGCTTATTTCCTGTCAGATGAAGCCCCATTAATCCTTCAGCGCTTTCTTTATCTTATCGCCCTTAACGATATAATAGGTGGTGCCAAAGAAGGTAAGGATAAGCATACCCAGCACAAACATCACTCGCTTCGGGCCGCTGGGCTTCACGGGAACGCTGGCACACTTAAGTGTAGTGAAGGCGGGGGTGCACTCCTGCACCTTGGCCTTGGCCTGCTCCAGCTGTTGGTTCAAGGCGGTGTACACGTTAAAGGCCATCTGCATAGCGTTCTCTAGATTGTCGCGCTGGGAGATATAGGTCTGTAGTATCATGTCGCGATGACTGTCGGCATAAATGCTGTATTCTCTCAGTGTCTTGTCGTATTCTTTTTTCGCCTCCTCATGGAGCTTGGTATAGTACTCCAGGTCGCCCCTTGCCTTGCTGGTGCGGTAGTCTATGATGTAGTTCTGCAGGCGTACTCTCACTGTGTCAGCTATTGAGGCGGCTATCAGCGGGTCTTGGTCGGTCACAAGGATGGTAATCACGTAGCTGCGGCGATCTACAGAGCACTTGATTCTGCCGTTTATCCTCTCAGCCACACTGAATTGCTCTTCGCTCAGACGGAAGGGATTGGCGTGCTTGTAGTCACCCTTGTCTTTCTCTTTGGGCTTGGCAAACAAACCCTTCACGGTGTTCTTAAGCCATTTGCCCAGCTTGCTCCACCAAGGGCTCTTCTGGTGCTTGGTGAGGTAGGTGTAGTAGTCGGTGTCAATCGTTCCGTCTTGGCTCTTTACTCTCACGGGAAAGAGACTCACCACAAACTGCTTCGACTCCAGCAGGTCGGGGTAGAGCGATGGTGAGATGGCATCAGTCTGCACATCGTTGCCTAGGTTCACACCAAAGCTGGAGGCTATTGAGGCGAGCGAACCGTTGGGAGAGGTGTTGCCAAACTCAGGCGCCATCGTAACCTCGCAGGTGTAGGTGCGAGGCACACACATGATTAGTCCTCCGAATACCACTGCAGCAATCACCAGATTGCGAATCATCAACTTCTTGCGAGCTATAATCTTGCGGATTATCTCTCCAATATTTATATTGTTTTTCTTAGCCATAATGTTCAATGCTCAATGTTCAATGTTCAATGCTCAATGTTTTTGAGTTTCTTACCAATTCTTTATCATGTTCATTAAGCTGACAATCATTGTCGCAACAGATGTTGTTCCAGTTCCGATGGCCATCTTTTCAGCTGCTGACAGTTTCTGGCTCTCTTCCTTGGTGGGCACCACAATCTCGCAGCCGGGCTGCACCACCTTCGTAGAACTGCGATCGGCTTTCTCCACGGCGCCGTTGGCATACACCACATACACAGCTCTCTTCTTGGCTCTGTTGGCAAAACCGCCTGCGTGGTTGATATAGTATTTGAGCTTCTCGCCCTTCTTGTAGTTCATGCTGATGGGGTAGCTCACCTCGCCACTTACCTTCACTGTGTTGGTAAACTGCGGAATGGTCAGCACATCACCCTTGCGGAGCACGATGTCATAGCTGCCACCGGGCGTAGCCACGGCCTTGTCGAGGTCCACAGCTACAGGATAGGTGTCGTCCAGACTCATCTTCATGCTCAGCAAGGTGTCGGCCTTCTCAAAGTCCATCTTGGCGTTCTCTGCCTTCAGGGCCTGCTCGTAGAGCTGTATCTGTGCTTGGCGCATGGCATTGTCGCGCTGCACACGCTCATCTTCGGTCAGGCGGCGAGTCAGGCGTGCTCCGGGCACATAGGCCAGCGAGGTAAAGCCGCCGGCTGCCTTCACCAGGTCGCTCAGTCGGTAGTCCTTGCGCGTCATACTGTAGGAGCCTGCAAAGTTGATACATCCGTTCACAAACACATTCTGCTGCTCCTCGTAGCTCGGGCTGCGGCGAATGTTCACCTCGTCGTAAGGCTTCAGGTAGAACACCGTATCCTTATTTATAATATTGTAGTTCTCGTCGAGTCGGAATGAGAACTGCTCGGCCAGCAGGTCGTTGTCCTGGGTGGCGGTGGGGTCGGAAATACGCCTGTACACGTTCACGTGCGCCAGACTGGCGGCGTCGGTCAGTCCGCCCGACTGCAGGATAATATCTTGTATCGTGGTGTTGTCGGCAAAAGGATACTGGCCCGGATAGACCACTTCACCTTTAACATTCAATACCCACTTGCCTCTCATCTCCGTCTTGCTCGGGATAAAGAGCATGTCATTCTTCTGCAATGCCACATCGGCGGCTGTGCCCTCCATGATACCCTTGAGGTCAACGCCCACCATCTCAAGGCTCAGGTCGCTCCTCTGGCGGTGCATAACGGCGCGCTCTGTGTAGGCATCCTCTCTCAGGCCGTCGGCGGCTTCAATCAATTCCTTCACACTCTGGATGTTGTTGCCCAGCTGGAATTGGCCTGCGTGGTTCACAGCACCGCGCACCTCAACCATATTGCTGAATTTCATCACAACGCTGTCTACATACACTTCGTCGCCGTCCATAACGGCGAAACCGCCCATCTCAAACTCGCCGATGGTGTATATGCTTCTCTCCTCACCGCCCTTGCGCGAGAGGCGTATGTTCTTTGTGTAGGCATCGCCGGTGTAGCCGCCCGAGAAGCGCAGCAACTGCTTCACACTCTCCGTGGAGCGCATCTCATAATACATAGGGCGCTTCACCTTACCGTCTATCTGCACCAGACAGTCGTAGGGACCTACCACGATGATGTCCTTATCCTGCAGGCGAACATCGCTCGAGCTGTTACCGTTGATGAGGTAGTCATACACGTCTACAGTGGTTAGCACTCTGTTCTGGCGATACACCTTGATGTTACGTAGTGTACCAATATCGTTGATACCGCCCGCAGCGTATAGCGCGTTGAAAGCGGAGGCTAGCCCGCTGAGTGAGTAGGTGCCCGGCATCTCCACTTCGCCTACCACCTGCACCTGGATGGTGCGCGTCTGGCCCACCGACAGGTTCACACGGCTGCCGCCGTAGAACTGCCCTAGCTTGGACTTGATGGCAGCAGTGGCAGCCTGCACACTTAGACCTCCCACGCGGATGGGACCTACATCCTCAATCACTATCAATCCGTCGGGCGACACCGTGCAGTCGAATGTCTTCTGGCTCGCGCCCCACACATCGATAATCACCTGGTCGCCTGCCCCCAGCGTATAGTTCGCTGGCGTAGCCATATTCATGTTGGGCTCAAAGGTCAGGTTCTCTTTGTTAAAAATATCGTGACCGAAGATTTTCTTCGCTGTCGTCAGACTTTCCATGTATATCTGTAGCGAGTCTTGCGTCTGCTCATTGTAGAGCCCCACGTTGTTCACTACATCGTATGGGGGCACCACAGGCTGCATCTGCTGCATGTGCTGGTCGGCGGCTTTCTCATCTTCCACTTTGTCCATCGCCTTGCGGTTGCGCTCTATGCCTTTCTGCAGGGGCGAGTTATACTCGGCCATAGTGTTCTGCCGAGACAGGTAGTTCTTCCTTACCCTGTTGAGTTGATTCATAGTCACGCCCTTGCCCATAAGGTTGCGGACGATGGTTTGCTGACTGGTGCCACGCTGTAACTCACTGGTGACATAGGTCGCCACCTGCTCGTCAGTCATCTGGCTCTGAGCCATAGCGCCTACAGCTCCCATCAGGAGCATGGCGCCAATAAATAATGTCTTTCGTATCATATAATTAGTTTTTTGTTTTTGCTTGTGATTGCAATACCGCATACGTCTTTAACTTCTTGTTTAATGCTCAACAGAACAGCAGCCTTTTCTTCAGCCTTACCAGACTGTTAGTCAGCTTAGCCATAAAGAGAACCCTGTTAGGCGTATGGCGGTAAACGCGATAGTAGTATAGATTGCTATCCTTTTGCCATTTCAGTATTTTGTTCTTGGCGTATTTCTTCGTCGTGCTGCCGTGGGCATGTATCACGCTTACGCTGGGGTCGTAGTATATTCCCTTGCCAATAGCCTTCATGCGCTCGGCCAATATCTTCTCCTCGGCATAGAGGAATGTGCTGGAGTCAAACATACCACAGTTATAAAAGTCTTTCGCACGGACTATAAAGAAGCAACCCAACACAAAGTAATGGAATCCCTCATGGGCATTCTCCGCGTAGTCCAGGTGGAAACGACGTGTCTGTTTCTTCTTCGACAGGAAGAAAAACGACCAGTGCTTCACCACCTCGCGATCCCAGCACGACATATAGCAGCACGGGCTCTGCTCCGTGCCGTCAGCCTTTACTACTCTCGGACCAATCACTCCGGCCTCGGGAGTAACGTGCAACTTCTCCAGTAGCTTACCTACTACATTATTCTCCGAAAGCTTGATGTCGTTGTTCGTAAACAGAATGTAATAAGGGTCAAATACCTTGCGGCAGAACTCCGCTCCCAGGTTGTTGCCACGCGCAAACCCTAGGTTCTCCGACGACGATATCACAAAAATATCGTGATTTTTCCAGCTCTCCTCATCTTTTGCTCCCCTCCTTTCTTCCCCCTTCATCTTGGAAGGGGCTGGGGGTAGGCCTTGGACTGGGAGTAGGTTGTTTCCGTTAACCAACTTCGCATTCAGACTCTTGCACAACGCGGCATCACTCTCTTTCGTGGCTGCGTTGTTCACAATCACCGTCTTATGGGGAATAGCCACCTTTACCAGTTCGTTCTTTACAAACTTGGAGGTAAGAGCCTCCATCTTGTAATTGACGATTATAATACAAAGTAAAGCTGACATGGTTCTTATCGCGTGTATTTACATTATTTAACGCGAAATATTGCCCAATATTGTTTGCGTAGCAAAAAAAGGTGATAAAAACACTCATTTTTAAGTATTGCACAATTCAAACTTTCATCATACCTTTGTATCAATCAATCCAAAACCAATTTTACAATGAAAAAACCAATGAAATCATTCTTTACCCAATGCGCACGTCCGCAAGGATTCCTCGGACGCATAATGCTTCGCTTTATGAACTTCGGTCACGCCCCGTTGACCAACTGGGGACTCAGCCTCTTGGATTTTCAAGACAAATGGACAATGCTCGACATCGGCTGCGGTGGAGGGGCTACCCTGAAAAGGTTACTCAAACGTAGTGAGGGAGCCACAGTACATGGCATTGACATCTCTGCAGAGGCCGTGGCCAAAGCCAAGAAAGTCAACGCCCGCGCACTCGGCAAGCAAGTCTTCGTCATACAAGGCTCTGCCGAGAAACTCCCATACCCCGATGCCATGTTCGACCTCATCACCGCGGTAGAAACCGTCTATTTCTGGCCCGACCTCCCCAATTGTCTCCAGGAAGTCTATCGCGTCCTCAAGCCTGGTGGCAGTTTCGCAATCATGGTCGAAGTTCTTGACGGCACCTCTATCTGGACCGAGATCGTCGACGGCATGACAGTTTATTCCCCCGATGAACTTCTGACACTCCTCAATAGCGCCGGCTTCACCCACACCGTCATCCATCGTAAGAAACCCTCCTACGCCACTATCACCTGCCGAAAACCATAACTCTCTTACACCTCACGCAGTCTGAATACTCTGTTTTATCTGTCAAATCCTTAGTAAAAAACCTTGTCGTAGTAAATAACAGTAAAAAATATTCATAGCAAAATTGCCAATTTTCCACCTCTAAAATCGCGTGTACGAAAACGAAGTGAACAACGCCTCGAAATACCGCATTCTCGCCGATTTCTGCAAAATCCTTGACTACCAGCCTCTTATGCAAAAATCGCAATTTCTCCGCGCAAAAACGCCCGGTTACTCCGACTTGAATCTCCCCCAAAACAGCCTTTTTCATTGAAAAAAAGCACTTTATCTCAACTAAAGCCGACTTCGTCACAAACTAAAGCCGACGGTGTAGAATTTTAAGCCGACTTTGTGAAAATTAAAGGTGACGGCGTTCGTACATAAAGCGTCAATTTCTGGAGCATTTCCTTACTTTTTACTCCCCAAAATCCATTTCCCCAGACTTTTTCTGCGCAAAAATCGCATTCTAGCACCCAAATATTGACGCATCGACTCTAAATTCCGCCAAAAATTCAATTTCGGCAACCAAAAATCCCGTTTTTGCAGTACCAAACCGTCAATATTTCTCTATTTTGACCATTTTCGCTGCAAAAAATTTTGTCAAAATTCCTCACAAAAAAGAGTCTCGATTTTAATAATTATAGATTATATTCAAATTCCACCACAATGGGCAGGTGGTCGCTGAATCCCCCGCGGAAGAATGGCCCCTGCCAGGTGCGCCATGGCTTAACGCCACCATAGGTCTTGTCGCCCTCGAGCAAAAACCCGTGATTGACGATTCTCACTGGGGTAGGGGCGAGGTGCAGATGACTCTGCGAATTAAGCAGATTGCCACTCACGATGCACTGGTCGAGCATCTCCCAGTTACCGCGGTAGCGGTAGGTGCCGCGCGGGTGATGCGGGTCGCTGCGAAGTAGTGAAATATTAAACAATCCATTCCCTGAATCTTTCAATTTGATTTCCTTAAACTCCTTGTCAATTATCTTCGCTCCCAAGCCGCGACGCAACGGTTTGCTATGGGGCGAGTCGTTCATGTCGCCGAGAATGATGATATTCGCTCTGCTATTGACGCTGAGCAGAGAGTCGGTGTATGCCCGTAGTCCCTTTGTGATGGCTGCGCGAAGTTTTTTGGCGTGTTTCTTGCCGTATTGGCTGGGCATGTGACACACAATAACATCGAGCGTGTCGCCGCTGCGCGCCAGACCTTGCACATGGAGCACGTCGCGCGTCAGAGCCTCGATGCCCAGACGCTGCTGCCAGCACAAAGTGTTGATGCCGAGCGGACGGAAAGCACCCTCCTGCCACAGCAGGGCCACATTGATGCCACGCGGGTCGGAGCCATGGGTCACAACATATTTATAATGTAGTCTGCGCAAGCGTGTACGCATAGTGAGGTCGGTAAGCGCTGTGTCGCCCTCTACTTCCACCAGCGCCACGAGGTCGGCAGGCTCCGTTTGGCTCAGCGACGCAATCTCCCGCGCAAGCATCGAGAGCTTGCGACGATAGCGCCCCGTGTTCCAGCGGCGCTGCGAACTGGGCAGAAACTCCTGATCCTGATGCCCCTCAGTATGAATGGTGTCGAAGAGATTCTCACAGTTAAGCGCCGCAATGCGCAGTTTGCCAACGCCTTGCGCGGAGCAAGGCACGAGACTCAGCTGTGCAAGTAGTAGCGATGCGACGAGGACGATAATGACTCTCCGATACATGGATGTTGCGTAAAAAGAATGTTTTCAAATGCAAAATTATTATTTTCTGCACCAAAATGGATGCGGTTTGGCATAAAAGATGTATCTTTGTAGGCAATTTAATGTAAAATCGAGAATGCTTTAATAGCCAATCCGTACATAATTAGTAAATAGTAAATCGTTAAATAGTTAATTATTATGATTGATGTAAAACAATGTCTTGCAGAGCAAGAGCAGAAAATGGAGCAGGCCGCTAAGTTCCTGGAGGAAACCCTGTCGCACATGCGTGCAGGTAAGGCCAACGTGCATATCCTCGACGGAATCAAGGTCAACTCCTACGGTTCGATGCTGCCCCTGAGCAATGTGGCTGCCATCACCACGCCCGACCAGCGCACTATTGCCATCAAGCCGTGGGACAAGTCGATGTTCCCCGTTATCGAGAAGGCTATCATCGACTCCGAG
Source organism: Bacteroidaceae bacterium (assembly GCA_017963785.1). GTDB lineage: Bacteria > Bacteroidota > Bacteroidia > Bacteroidales > Bacteroidaceae > UBA6382. The sequence goes on from JAGCTG010000115.1 coordinate 15,357, forward strand.
GTGGGCATCATGCCTGAAAATAACGGCGAGATAATCCGACTCAACATTCCGCCACTCACCGAGGAGCGCCGTAAGGACCTCGCAAAGAAGTGCGGCAAGGAAGGCGAGACGGCCCGCATCAGTGTACGCAACGTACGCCGCGAAGGCATCGACAAGCTCAAGAAGGCTATCAAGGACGGACTGAGCGAGGATCTCGAGAAGGACGCCGAAGGCGACCTCCAGAAGATTCACGACAAGATGATGAAGAAAATCGACGCTATCCTCGCCGAGAAGGAGAAGGAGATTATGACCGTGTAGATTTTTGAGGTTTGAGATTTGAAGTTTGCCGTTCGCCGTTAGCGCCCCGTGCTTTGCGCGACTGTGCTGTTTCTTCAAATATAATCTATGACAGGTCTTGTCATAAAAAATACCGGTAGCTGGGTGGATGTGCGCACCGAGCAAGGTGAAGTGGTGCAGTGCAAGGTGAAAGGCAACTTCCGCCTCAAAGGCATACGCAGCACCTCGCCTGTGGTGGTAGGCGACTACGTGACCTTTGAGCGCAACCGCGAGGGCACGGCGTTTATCGACAACATACTGCCGCGACGCAACTACATCATCCGCAAGGCTATCAATCTATCCAAGCAGAGCCACATACTTGCTGCAAACATCGACCTTTGCTTGCTAGTGGTCACGCTGCGCGAGCCCGTTACCTCCGTGGTCTTCATCGACCGCTTCCTCGCTACCGCCGAAGCGTACTCCATACCTGTCAGTATAATAATAAATAAGGTGGATATCCTTAGCGACGAGGAACTCGCGGAGGCAGAGCGACTGGCAGACCTATATAAAGCCATCGGCTACGACACACTCCTCGCCTCCGTTACCGAACGTCGCGGACTGGAGGCGCTGCCCGACATGCTCAAAGACAAGACAGCCCTGCTGGCGGGCAACTCAGGCGTGGGTAAATCGGAGCTCCTCAATATGCTGGTGCCTACTGCGAGGGCCAAGACAGCGCCTATATCCGAGGCGCACCTCAGCGGCATGCACACCACAACCTTCTCGGAGATGTATGACCTGCCCTTCGGAGGCAGACTCATCGATATCCCCGGCGTGAAGGGTTTCGGCACCTTCAATTTCGAGCGCGAGGAGGTCAGCCACTTCTTCCGCGAGATATTCCAGGTAGGCCGCAACTGCCGCTTCGGCAACTGCATGCACCTCAACGAGCCCGGCTGTGCTGTGCTACAGGCTGTGGAGCGAGGCGAGATAGCCCGCTCACGCTACAACTCCTATCTCAATATGCTCGACGACGAAGACGAGAGCAAATACCGCGAAGGATACTAAAATTCTAGAATCCCCAAATAAATAGTTAATATTCAAATTTAAAAGTAAATCACCATGACTCCAACAATCTTGATTATAATCTTCGCGCTGGCACTGGTGCTGTGTGTGGTGGAGACATTCCTCATTCCCGGCTTCGGTGTGTGTGGAGTGCTGAGTGCGCTGTGTGCGCTGATAGGCGTTGGTGCCACATTTGGCATGTACGGCATGGTTGCCGGTGCCGTGGCTACTGCGGTTGTATTGCTTGTTGGCGGACTGTTGCTCTACTGGGTGATGCACTCCAAGCGCATTGAGCGATTGTCGCTGCATGCAACCATCGACTCGTCTGTTGCTACTGAGGAACAGGCCCAAGTGAAGGTGGGCGAACAAGGCGTAGCCATTACACGACTGGCTCTTGTAGGCATGGCACGCATCGGCACCGTAGAGGTGGAGGTGCGCTCCGCCAGCGGCTTCATCGACGAGGGCACTCCCATCGTCGTGTCGAAGATCAACAATAGCGAAATATATGTCGCAAAACAATAACTTTCAAATTTCAAATATCAATTTTCAATTTCTATGGAAACCACATTTCTTTTTCCCGCGATTATTGCCATAGCAGCCATCATCGTGCTGTCTATTTTCTTCCACTTCGTTCCGTTCTTCCTCTGGCTTAGCGCCCACGTGAGCGGAGTGCATATCTCGCTCATCCAGCTCTTCTTGATGCGCATACGTAATGTGCCGCCAAATGTTATCGTTCCATCTCTTATTGAGGCTCACAAGGCTGGCCTTGACAATGTCACGCGCGACAAACTGGAGGCCCACTTCCTCACCGGCGGTCATGTGCAGCGTGTTGTCCATGCCCTCGTCTCCGCTAGCAAGGCTAACATCGAACTCAGCTTTGAAAAGGCTGCCGCCATCGACCTTGCAGGCCGCGATGTCTTCGAGGCCGTCAAGACGAGCGTCAACCCCAAGGTTATCGATACACCTCCCGTGGCTGCTGTGGCCAAGAATGGTATTCAGCTCATTGCCAAGGCTCGTGTCACCGTGAGGGCAAACATCCAGCAACTGGTGGGCGGCGCAGGCGAAGACACCATCCTTGCCCGTGTGGGTGAGGGCATCGTCAGCTCCATCGGTTCTGCAGAGACTCACGAGATGGTGCTCGAGAATCCAGACTCTATCTCCAAGCTCGTGCTGCGCAAGGGACTGGATGCTGGCACCGCCTTTGAGATTCTCTCTATCGATATCGCCGACATCGATGTGGGCAAGAATATCGGTGCCACGTTGCAGATTGACCAGGCTAACGCCGACAAGAATATCGCCCAGGCTAAGGCTGAGGAGCGCCGTGCTATGGCTGTGGCCCTCGAACAGGAGAATGTTGCCAAGGCTCAGGATGCCCGCGCCCAGGTTATCATGGCAGAGGCAGAGGTGCCCAAGGCTCTGGCGCAGGCTCTCAGAGACGGCAATATGGGGTTCATGGACTATTACAAACTGCAGCAGGTGAAGGCCGATGCATCCATGCGTGAGAATATCGGCAAACTAGACCTCGGCGCTGCCAAGGATCTCCTGCAGCCGAAGGGAAAATAATTGTCAATTGTCAATGGTCAATTGTCAATGAACAAAATCTGCTGCATATACAATAGCGGAGCCCATTACCGCTGGGCAATATTCAAGGCACTGGCCGATAACTTCGACATCGACTTCTGCTTCGGCCCCGACACAGCTTACACGAAGTCTATCAAGACTTTCGACTACAACAAGTTGCCGGGCTTCACGCGGATGCTGAAGAACCGCCGCCTTTTCGGCAAGTTCTACTGGCAGAGTGGGGCAGTGCGCCAGGTGTTCAGGCCTTACCGCCAGTATCTTATGCTCGGAGAGGCTTATTGCCTGTCCTCATGGGTTATTCTGTTGCTGGCCAGGATTATGCGCAAGCGTACAGTGTGCTGGACCCACGGTTGGTATGGGCGCGAGAGCGGTATTAAGAAGTGCATCAGCAAGTGGTTCTACTCCTTGTTCAACGATATACTCACCTACAACAACTATGCGCGCCAACTGCTCATCGACGGAGGCATTCGCGAGAGCAAGATTAAGGTGATAGGCAATTCGCTCGACTCTGCTAAACTTAAGCAGATGCGCGCCGACCTTAAGAAGACCGATATCTATGTCTCGCACTTCGGCAATGCCAATCCGGTGCTGCTCTACTGCGGAAGAATCCAGCAATACAAGCGCCTCGACCTTATGGTTACGGCTGCAGCGCAGCTCAAGGCGCAGGGCATAGAGACTAATCTGGTGTTTGTGGGCGCGGACTCCGAGGACGTAGGCATCGACAAGCTGGCTGCCGAGGCTGGTGTTGCCGACAGCGTATGGCTCTACGGTCCCTGCTACGACGACAAGCAACTGGCGGAACTCTTCTACAACGCTGCTGTGTGTGTGTCGCCCGGCAATGTGGGGCTCACGGCCATTCATGCCCTCTCGTTTGGATGTCCTGTGGTCACTCACAATAACCTGCCGTGGCAGGGGCCGGAGTTTGAATGCATCAAGGCTGGTGTGACGGGCGATTTCTTCCGTCAGTATGATGCCGATGACCTCACTCGCGTTGTTAGCAAATGGCTTCGCCGTACCGACGATGAGCGTGCCGCTACAGCCGCCGCAGCTTTCGCCGAGATTGATGCCCGTTGGAATGTGGACCATCAAATAGAAATTTTCAAAAAAGTCTTAAAATAAACGCTTTATTATAATGTTTAAGTTTGTCTTTCAACTCATCGGCAATCTGTTTAAGCGCAACATCTCACTCACGGCATGTGTGTATGCAGGGTCTAAGGTTGCGCCTACGGCTTATGTGCATCGTGGTTGCAAGGTGAGAACTTCCGCTATTGGCGCTCACTCTTATGTGGCAGCCCACTCATGGGTGACCAATACTGATGTGGGGCGTTTCTGTTCTATCGGCAACAATGTGATTACTGGCCTTGCCTCCCACACGCTGGACAATGCTTCTACCTCGCCCATATTCTCTCTGCGCCATAATGCTACGCGTAGGGCGTGGGTGGAGCAGGACATTGCTGAGAATATCGACGATATCCCGCGCAGCGTTATATGCGACGATGCGTGGATAGGCAGCAATGCTATGCTGATGAGTGGCATCACTATCGGCGTGGGTGCCGTGGTGGGTGCCGGTGCCGTGGTGACCAAAGACGTGCCGCCTTATGCCATCGTGGCAGGAGTGCCCGCTCGTATCATCAAATATCGTTTTGACGAGGATGTGCGTCAGCAACTGCTCGCTTCACGTTGGTGGGAGCAGCCCGATGAGGTTTTGAAACAGCACATAAAACTCTTCCAACAACCCTTGACTGGCGCAAATATTGATGATTTTGTAAAGAAATTACAGCAAAAGGGGTAATAATTCCTCTTTTATCAAAAATAACTGCTGATTCCTAACTGCTAATTCCTAATTTATTTGTACCTTTGCGCCCGCTACCACGAGATGGCAGCATTTCAAACCTATTAAACATATTTAATTTATGGCAACAAAAATCAGATTACAGCGTCGTGGCCGCAAGGGCTATGCTTTCTACAGCATAGTAATCGCCGACGCTAACGCACCACGTGATGGTAGGTTTACTGAGAAGATTGGCACTTACAATCCCAACACCAATCCTGCCACAGTAGATTTGAAGTTCGACCGCGCCCTCTATTGGGTGGAGGTAGGCGCTCAGCCCACCGATACGGTACGCAACATCCTGTCGCGCGAGGGTGTCTATCTTATGAAGCACCTGCGCGGAGGCGTCAAGAAGGGCGCTTTTGACGAGGCTGCAGCTCAGAGCAAGTTTGATGCTTGGAAGCAGGAGAAGACTGCTAAGCTCAACAAGGTTTCGGCTGATGACAAGGCTGCCAAAAAGGCAGACGCTAAGGCTCGTCTGGATGCAGAGAAGAAAGTAAATGAGGCTATCGCCCAGAAGGTAGCTGAGAAGAAGGCTGCCGTTGAGGCTGCCAAGGCTGAGGCCGCTGCTGCCGCTCAGGCAGAGATAGAGGCCGCCGCTGCTGCCCAGGATGCTCCCATCGAGGCTCCTGCAGCTCCCGTCGAGGAGGCACCCGCAGCAGAAGCTCCCGCTGCAGAGGCACCCGCCGAGGCATAAGCTTCATCACATTTACACATTAAGGAAGCGGACAATTTCCACACGTTGGATTTTGTCCGCTTCTTGTCTGTTTGCGAGTGTGAGATTAGTCTCTGC
>JAGCTG010000116.1 GCA_017963785.1 Bacteroidaceae bacterium
CGCTCCATGTATTTTATGCGCTGTATTTGCGTCATTGTGGAGGTTGGTTTGTGTGCAAAAGTAGTGAAAAAGTTCGAAAGTTTGAAGAATTAGAATTGGGAAATAAAAAACTTACCTTTCTTTGCGCGTGTATGTGTGTAAAATTTTGTAACTTTGCGCACCAAAAGTGCAGCTAATTATGAGCAAAAATAAATTTAAAGAATATCAAGGGCTAAACCTGCCGGAAATAAATAAGGAGGTGCTTGCCCAGTGGATGAAGGAAGATTTGTTTGCCAAGAGCCTTGAGGCAAGTAAGGAGAAACCTACGTTTGTCTTTTTCGAGGGGCCTCCCTCCGCCAACGGCCATCCTGGCATTCATCATGTGCTGGCACGTACTATCAAGGACACGGTGTGCCGCTACAAGAGCATGAAGGGATTTCATGTGCCTCGCAAGGCAGGATGGGACACCCACGGCCTGCCCGTGGAGCTGAGCGTGGAGAAGACACTGGGCATCAGCAAAGAGGATATAGGCAAGAAAATCAGTGTGGACGACTATAACAACCAGTGCCGCGCCGACGTGATGAAGTACACCGCCGAGTGGCGCAAGCTCAGCGAGGAGATGGGCTACTGGGTTGACCTCGACCATCCGTACGTGACCTACGAGAACAGCTACATAGAGACACTCTGGTGGCTGCTCAAGCAGCTCTACGACAAAGGGCTCCTATACAAGGGCTACACGATACAGCCTTACAGCCCTGCCGCCGGCACGGGCCTGAGCAGCCACGAGCTGAACCAGCCCGGCTGCTACCGCGACGTGAAGGACACGACGGTGACGGCGCAGTTCAGGGTGAAGGAAGCCCCCATCTCTCAGCCCCCCTCTAACTCCCCCCTCAAGGGGGAAGGGCTCCCCATCTACATCCTGGCGTGGACGACCACCCCATGGACGCTGCCCAGCAACACGGCGCTCTGCGTAGGGCCTAAGATAGACTACGTGGCTGTGAAGGGACAGAATCCTTATAGCGGTGAAGAGGCCGTGTATGTTTTGGCAGAGAGTCGTCTGGATGCTTACTTCAAGGCAGAGGAGGGCGAGGAGCTCGAGATAGTGTGGCGCGGCAAGGGCACAGACCTGCTGGGACTGCACTACGAGCAGCTCTTCCCGTGGGTGAGTCCGTGCTCGCTGGAGGACGGCCGTGTCGTGAACAGGCAGGAGGACGCTTTCCGCGTCATCCCCGGTGACTATGTGACGACCGACGACGGTACGGGCATCGTGCATATCGCTCCCACCTTTGGTGCCGATGACGCCAAGGTGGCGAAGGATGCGGGCATACCCTCGCTGTTTATTATAGACAAGGCCGGTGACACGCGCCCGATGGTTGACTTCACGGGAAAATATTTTGTGAAGGAAGACATGGACGAGGCTTTCGTACAGACCTGTGTCAATGACAGCTATTGGCACCACGCGGGCGACTACGTGAAGAACGATTACGACCCGAAGTATGCTGACCTCGACGCCAAAGCGCTGGCCAAGACAGAGGACCTGAACATTGTGCTCTGCATGGAGATGAAGCAAGCAGGCACTGCATTCAAGATAGAGAAGCACATACATAACTATCCCCATTGTTGGCGCACCGACAAGCCAGTGCTGTATTATCCTCTGGACAGTTGGTTTATCCGTTCCACTGCCGCCAGAGAGCGTATGATGGAGCTGAACAAGACGATACTGTGGAAGCCAGAGAGCACAGGCACGGGCCGCTTCGGCAAATGGCTGGAGAACCTGAACGACTGGAACCTCAGCCGTTCGCGCTACTGGGGCACTCCGCTGCCTATCTGGCGCAACCGCGACACGCGTGAGGAGATATGCATAGGCAGCATACAGGAGCTTTACGATGAGATAGAGAAGAGCGTAGCTGCCGGCCTGATGGAGAGCAATCCGCTCAAGGACAAGGGATTTGTGCCCGGCGACTACAGCGACGAGAACTATCACAAGATAGACCTGCACCGCCCCTACGTGGACGACATAGTGCTGGTGAGCCCGACGGGGCAGCCGATGCGCAGGGAGCTGGACCTTATCGACGTATGGTTTGACAGCGGAGCGATGCCCTACGCCCAGATACACTACCCGTTTGAGAACAAAGAAGCCTTTGACCAAGGGCGCTGCTATCCCTCCGACTTCATTGCAGAGGGAGTGGATCAGACCCGCGGCTGGTTCTTTACCCTTCACGCCATCGCCACTATGGTGTTTGACAGTGTGGCATATAAGGCAGTAATCAGCAACGGCCTTGTGCTCGACAAGAACGGCAACAAGATGTCGAAGCGCCTGGGCAACGCAGTAGATCCCTTCGAAGCCATCGCCAAGTATGGCAGCGACCCGTTGCGCTGGTATATGATAACCAACTCGCAGCCGTGGGACAACCTGCGGTTTGACGAAAAGGGGGTGCAGGAGGTGGCCCGCTCGCTCTTCAGCAAGCTCTATCAGACTTACAGCTTCTTTGCCATGTATGCCAATGTTGATGGCTTCACAGGAGAAGAGCCAGTAGTGGCTGTGGCTGACCGTCAGCGCATTGACCGTTGGATAATTTCAGCCCTTCATACCTTGGTCAAGAAGGTGACCGACTGCTACGAGGATTACGACCTCACCACGGCGGGACGACTGGTGGAGACGTTCGTGATAGATGACCTCTCCAACTGGTATGTGCGCCTGAACCGTAAGCGTTTCTGGCGTAGCGGTCTTGACCAGGACAAGCTCAGCGCGTATCAGTCGCTGTATGAGTGCCTCGAGACGGTAGCACGGTTGATGGCACCATTGGCTCCGTTCTATACAGACCAGTTATATCGCGACCTCTGCGGCAGCGACAGCAGCATACATCTGCAGGCCTATCCTGTGGCAGACGTCTCACTCATTGACGAGCCCCTTGAGGCACAGATGCAGCGCGCCCAGAAGATAGTGTCGATGGGACTGTCGCTTCGCAAGAAGGAGAAAATCATCGTGCGCCAGCCGTTGCAATGCATCATGCTTCCCGTGAGCAGCGAGGCAGAGCAACAGGCCATAGAGGAGATGGCAGGTATCATCACCAGCGAGCTGAACGTGAAAGAGATACGCTATGTGGAGGGCATCAACCTGGTGAAGACGGTGAAGTGCAACTTCCGCGTGATGGGCAAGAAGCTCGGCAAGCTGATGGGGCCTGTGAGCAAGATGATCGCAGCGTTATCGCAAGAGGAGATAATACGCCTGGAGACCGACGGAGAGCTGAGGCTCGAAGTGGAAGGCCAGAGTGTGACTGTGGAGCGCGATGACGTGGAGATATTCAATCAGGACATCCCCGGATGGAGCGTCACCAACGAAGGCACGCTCACGGTGGCGCTCGACCTGACCGTGACCGACGAGCTGCGCCGCGAGGGCATGGCCCGCGAGGTGGTGAAGCGCATACAGACCTACCGCAAGGAGCAGGGCTTTGAGATAACCGACCATATCGTGATCACCCTTGAGGATAACGAGCAGGTGCGCGAGGCTGTGGAGGCACACCGCGACTTTATAGTCAGCCAAGTGCTATGCGACCAGCTTACTTTCGAGAAAGGCCTCGAGGCAGACAAGCTGGACTTTGAGGACTTTGTGCTCAATGCAAGAATAGAGAAATGCTAGAACGAAAACAGCCTACCCCTAACCCCTCCCGAAGGGAAGGGAACGAAAACGACCGCGATAACTTCTTAAAGAAAAAGACTTTTGACTTACGACTCAATACTAAAAAAACTTTAATATTATGGCTGAAAAGAAACGCTACACTGATGAGGAACTCATGGAGTTTAAGGAGTTGATACTCCAGAAACTGGAAGTGGCACGTGCAGACTACGACCAGATACTCGCTGCGCTTACCCACAGAGACGCTAACACTGTGGACGACACCTCACCTACCTATAAGGTGATGGAGGAGGGCTATGCCACGCAAAGCAAGGAGGAACTCAATACCCTCGCTGCTCGTCAGAAAAAGTTTATCGACAACCTGCAGAACGCACTGATCCGTATCGAGAACAAGACCTACGGCATCTGCCGCGTCACTGGCAAACTCATTCCGAAGGAGAGGCTGAGGGCTGTGCCTCACGCCACGCTCAGCATCGAGGCCAAGCAGATGAAAAACCGAAAGGATTAGGAAACGAGGGCCTACCCCTAACCCCTCCAGGCCTACCCCTAACCCCTCCCGAAGGGAAGGGAACTAACGAAGGCCTACCCCTAACCCCTCCCGAAGGGAAGGGAAAACGATAACGAAGACGAAAACGAAAACGAAGAGACGGTTGCTGGCCCTGGCGGTGGTGGTGCTGATATTGTGCATCGACCAGTGGCTGAAGATATGGGTAAAGACTCACCTTTGCCCCAGCGAGAGCATACGCTTGGCCGATTGGGCGCGTATCGCTTTTGTGGAGAACAAGGGCATGGCTTTCGGTATGGATTTCGTAGGCACATGGCTCTTGTGCATCTTCCGACTGGTGGCGGTGGGTCTGCTGAGTTGGCTGCTGTGGCGGCTGGCTGCCAAGCCGAGACTGCGTTGGCCGTTTATAGTGCTGCTGGCTATGGTGGTGGCAGGGGCTGCAGGCAACATTATCGACAATGTGCTGTATGGTCTGATATTCAGCGACAGCAACGGCCTCACGCCAGCCACACTCGTGCCGCTCGGGCAAGGCTACGGCAGCATCATGGAAGGCAGGGTGGTGGACATGTTCTACTTTCCCATTATCGACACCCACTGGCCGCAGTGGATGCCACTCGTAGGCGGCGAGCACTTCGTATTCTTCAGCCCGATATTCAATTTTGCCGATGCAGCGATAACCACGGGAGGAGCGTTGCTGGTGATATGCTACTATAAGACACTCAACCGGTTGCTGACGCACAAGAAAGTAAAAAGACAAAACAGTTAAAACGCAGCTATGCGCCATTTGCTCTACATAATCGTCGTTGTTTTGTTGGCGGCTTGCAAGGCCGGCAAGCCGAGTGACGTTTTGAGCGAAGGGAAGATGGAGAAGATACTGTATCAATACCATTTGATGCAGGGTATGGCTGCCTGCGGTGACAGTTCCGACATCAAGGGGCGTGCTTATATCCTGGTGTGCCTGAGAGACAATGGTGTCACTGAGGCAGAGTTTGACAGCTCGCTGGTGTGGTACTACCAGCATATGGAGGAGCTGCAGAAAGTGTATAAGCGTATCGGCGACCGTCTGCACAGCGAGCTGGGCGATGTCGGGGAGGCAGTAAACGATGTCAATCGCTATTCGGCGCTGGGCAACACAGGCGACACTGCCAATGTCTGGAACGGTCGCCACTACTACCTGCTGAGCGGCAACGGCTTTGCCAATCGCCTCACCTTTGAGATAAAGGGCGACACAACGTTTAAGCCCGGCGACGAGCTGCTACTCAATTTCCGCGCCCAGTTTGTGCAGAGAGAGGGCACCCGCCATGCCGTAGCAGCGTTGGCGGTGCAGTATGACGGCGACAGCGTGAGTCATACAGAGCGTCATGTTTATGGCAGCGGCGATTTCTCGCTCAACATCGACGCGGCGCGGCGCCCAATAAAGCGCGTATATGGATATATATATATGGTAAGCGAGTGGAATATCAATCCGCGACTGTTGTTTATCTTCAGTCCCTCGCTGGTAAGAATTCACAAAGAGTTACTTCCTCCCAAGGAGGATGCCACCGATGTCGCCGACACCATAGTCTCGTCGGCCGATACACTGGGCAAGGTTGCTGCGCCGGTGGCCATAGAGCCGGAGCAGATGCATTCGCGGCCTATGCCCCGGAAGATGATGAAGATAGAGAAATAACGATAACAGCCTACCCCTAACCCCTCCCAAAGGGAAGGGAAAACGATAACGATAACGAAAACGAAAACTATATTAATAATATGAAATCCAATCTTAAGAAAGTGCTCGTGCTTGGCAGCGGCGCACTCAAAATCGGTCAGGCCGGCGAGTTCGACTACTCAGGCTCGCAGGCACTCAAGGCTCTCCGCGAAGAGGGCATCAGTTCTGTACTTATCAATCCCAATGTGGCAACCATCCAGACCAGCGAGGGTATCGCTGATCAGGTATATTTCTTGCCCGTAAATACCCATTTCGTTACCGAGGTGATAAAGAAGGAGCGCCCTGACGGCATCTTGCTTGCTTTTGGTGGTCAGACAGCTCTCAACTGCGGCACCGAACTGTGGCAGAGCGGTGTGCTCAAGGAGTACGGTGTAGAAGTGCTGGGCACCGGTGTGGAGGCTATCATGGACACCGAGGACCGCGACCGCTTTGTCCGCCGCCTCAACGAGGCCGACCTCAAGGTGCCTGTAAGTCAGGCTTGCGAGACAATGGACGAGGCTTTGGCTGCGGCACGCCGCATCGGCTACCCCATCATGATACGCTCCGCATATGCTCTGGGTGGTTTGGGTAGTGGCGTATGCCCCGACGAGCAGACCTTCCGCGAGGTGGCTGAGAGCGCCTTTACCTTTGCGCCGCAGGTATTGGTGGAGGAGTGCCTCAAGGGTTGGAAAGAGATAGAATTTGAGGTTATCCGCGATGCCAATGACCATTGCTTCACCGTGGCGTCGATGGAAAACTTCGACCCCCTCGGCATCCACACCGGCGAGAGTATTGTGGTGGCTCCCATCTGTTCGCTTAGCGACGACCAGGTGAAATTCCTGCAGGATCTTGCCGTCAAGTGTGTGCGCCATCTCAATATCGTGGGCGAGTGCAACATACAGTATGCCTACAATGCCGACACCAACGACTACCGCATCATAGAAATCAACGCCCGCCTCTCGCGCTCCAGTGCCTTGGCCTCTAAGGCCACCGGCTACCCCCTTGCCTTCGTGGCTGCCAAGATAGCGCTGGGCTACACCCTTGACCAGATAGGCGAGATGGGCACCACCAACTCTGCCTATGTGGCACCTTCGCTCGACTATCTTATCTGCAAGATTCCGCGCTGGGACCTCACCAAGTTTCAGGGCGTGAGCCGCAAGATAGGCTCAAGCATGAAGTCGGTGGGCGAGGTGATGAGCATCGGCCGCAGCTTTGAGGAAGTAATCCAGAAAGGACTCCGCATGATAGGGCAGGGCATGCACGGCTTTGTGTGCAACCGCCATACCCATTTCGACAACCTCGACGATGAGCTGCAGAACCCCACCGACCTTCGTATCTTTGCCATCGCTCAGGCTCTTGAGGAGGGCTACACCGTGGAGCGCATCAGCGACCTCACCAAGATAGACGTGTGGTTTCTTGAGCGTATGGCTAATATCGTGGAGTGGAAGCATAAGCTGCAGGCCATCTCCTCTCTCGAGGCACTGGATGCCGCCACTATGCTGCAGGCCAAGGTGCTCGGCTTCAGCGATTTCCAGATAGCACGCCTCGTGCTCGGCGACCAGGCCAGTGAGCGTGACAACCTTGCAGTGCGTGCCCGTCGTAAGGAGCTCAGCGTTGAGCCGGCCATAAAGCGTATTCCCACTGTGGCCAGCGAGCATCCTGACCTCACCAACTATCTCTATGTCACCTATGCCACACGCGGCCATGATGTCAGCTACTATCACAACGAGCGCTCCGTGGTGGTGCTCGGCAGTGGTGCCTATCGCATTGGCAGCAGCGTGGAATTTGACTGGTGCTCCGTAAATGCGGTTCAGACGGCACGCTCCCTTGGCTATAAGAGCATAATGATAAACTACAATCCTGAGACAGTCAGCACAGACTATGATATGTGTGACCGCCTCTACTTCGACGAGCTCACCTTTGAGCGTGTGCTCGATGTGATAGAGCTGGAGCAGCCCCGTGGCGTTATCGTCAGCGTAGGTGGCCAGATACCCAACAACCTTGCGATGAAGCTGCACCGCCGCGGAGTGCCTGTGCTTGGCACCTCGCCTGTCAGCATCGACCGCGCCGAGAACCGCAACAAGTTCTCTGCCATGCTCGACCAGCTGGGTATCGACCAGCCGCGTTGGAGTGCTTTGACCAGCGTTGACGGCATCCGCCAGTTTGTTGAGGAGGTAGGCTATCCGGTGCTTGTGCGTCCCAGCTATGTGCTCAGCGGTGCTGCAATGAATGTGTGTCACACCGACGAGCAGTTGTCGCGTTGCCTTGAGCTCGCCGCCGAAGTAAGCCAGGACTACCCCGTTGTCGTTAGTCAGTTTATGCAGGAGACGAAGGAGATAGAGTTCGACGCCGTTGCAGACCACGGCGACATCGTGGAGTATGCTATCAGCGAGCACATTGAATATGCCGGTGTTCACTCCGGTGACGCCACCATGGTGTTCCCTGCCCAGCAGATATATTTCTCCACTGCGCGCCAAATTAAGAAAATGAGTCGCGCCATAGCCAAGGAGCTCAACATCAGCGGTCCGTTCAATATTCAGTACCTCGCCAAGGGAGGCAGCGTCAAGGTCATAGAGTGCAATCTGCGTGCCAGTCGCTCGTTCCCCTTCGTCAGCAAGGTGCTCAAGCGCAACCTTATTGATACCGCCACCCGTGTGATGCTGGACGCTCCCTATGAGCGCCCCGACAAGAGCGCCTTCGACATTGACCGCATCGGCGTTAAGGCCAGCCAGTTCAGTTTTGCCCGCCTCGACAGAGCCGACCCCATACTCGGCGTAGATATGAGCTCCACCGGCGAGGTGGGCTGCATGGCCGACGACTATAGCGAGGCTTTGCTCCTCTCCATGCTTGCTACGGGCTACAAGATACCTTCCAAGGAAAAGGCTGTCATGATATCCAGCGGTGAGGCCAAGTCGAAA
>JAGCTG010000117.1 GCA_017963785.1 Bacteroidaceae bacterium
ATTCAGCAACCGCAACTTCAACGGCCTAACAGGCAGCATAGGTGCGGTTTGGAATGCTGGCAGGCAGATAAATGTGCGAATCAACATAGCTCGTGGTTTCCGCGCACCCAATATGAGTGAACTCGGCAGTGACGGCGTACACGAAGGCACTCTGCGCTACGAGATAGGCAACCCTCGCCTAAAAGCAGAATACAGCTGGCAGGCCGACGCAGGACTAGACTTTTCGTCTAAATATCTATCCGCACAATTAGCAGTATTTGCCAATCGTATTGAAAACTACATCTTTTCCAAACGCATAGACCAAATTGTAGAGCCTGGCTACAACACCTACAACTATACACAAGGCAATGCACTGCTACACGGATTGGAAGCAGACATAGATTTTCACCCCATACACAAGATTCACTTCGCTAACACCTTCTCCTACGTATATGCACGACAACTACATCAGCCGCAGGAAGCCAAATACCTGCCACTGACGCCCGCCCCACACTGGAATGCAGAGCTGAAATATGAAATCAACGAGATGGGGCGGCTATTGAGCAATAGCTACGTAGCCGTGGGCCTCGACTGCTATGCTAGGCAAAATCACTACTACAAGGTTGATGATACAGAGACCGTTACGCCTGGCTATGCCCTCGTCAGTCTGAGCGCAGGCACAAGCCTAATGGTCAGAAAGAAAAAGATTGCCGACCTCTATATCATTGCCGACAATCTCTTTGATAAGGCATACCAGAATCACCTGAGCCGTCTCAAATATACTGATATAAACAACGCTACAGGCCGCATGGGAGTCTATAATATGGGCTTCAACATCAGCCTAAAAGCCGTGATCTACATCCTCTGATCAATTATGCACTAAGGTACCGATGGGCTCACCGTCCAGCACACGCTTGAGGTTGCCATACACATCCATGTTAAACACATAGATGGGCAGATTGTTCTCCTTGCACATTGTGGTGGCGGTGAGGTCCATCACCTTAAGGCCGCGATTGTAAATATCGTCGAAAGAGATATCGGCAAACTTGGTGGCCGTGGAGTCTTTCTCGGGGTCGGCAGTATACACGCCGTCCACACGAGTACCCTTAAGCATCACATCGGCCTCTATCTCAATGCCACGCAACGAAGAACCCGTGTCGGTAGTGAAATAGGGATTACCAGTGCCACCACTCATGATGACCACCTCACCAGCCTCAAGGGCCTCGATGGCCTTCCACTTATTGTAAAACTCGCCGATGGGCTCCATGCGGATGGCCGTAAACACACGGCTCTTCACCCCCTGAGCACCCAGCGCACTGCTGAGGGCCAGACTGTTTATGACTGTGGCACACATGCCCATCTGGTCGCCCTTGACACGGTCAAAACCCTTGCCGGCGCCACTGAGGCCACGGAAGATGTTGCCGCCGCCAATAACGATGCCTACTTGCACACCCATTTCACATGCTTCCTTTATCTGCCTGGCATAGTCGTTGAGTCGCTCCACGTCAATGCCGTAGCCCTGGTTGCCCTGCAGGCTCTCACCACTAAGTTTGAGAAGAATACGTTTGAATTTTGCCATATGTATTAGTCTTTATAGTTTCATTACACGCTTGAGTTCAAGGTTTTCATAGCCCTCGGGGCAGTGGGTGGAGAGATAGACAGTGGGGTTGGCGCCTATGAACTCACGTACCAGATTGAGGGTCTGACGGGCAGCATCCCTGTCCTCGAAGACAATACTAAGTTTGTTGGCCTTGAGGGCGGCATCGCAATAGGTTACGTCACCATGAAACATATAGCAGAGTCCCTCGTGCTCCAGCACCACAATGCTGTTGCCTTTGGTGTGACCCTTGGCTTCTATGAAATAGAGTCCCTCCGCTATTTTCTCACAAGCAGGAAAATTCTTGTATGGACCGTCTTTATAGGCCACCCTTACAATATTTGCGCCATCCAGTTTCTCTGCATCCTCAGGCGATATGTATATCTTGGCGTTGGGGAAATACTTGAGCGCGCCCGTATGGTCGGGATGCTTGTGGGTGACAAGTATCTTTGTTACTTGCTCAGGCGCATAGCCCAGTGCTGTCAGAGCCTCGGTATAGTCCATTATCTTCTCACCCATATAGAGCGGCGCCCCAAGCCTCTTGGGCGGTGCCACCATATTGTCTTCAAATCCAGTATCTACCAGGATAACTCCATCGTCGGTGTCTATCAGAAAATTCTGCAGGCTACTGCGATAGATGATTTGCTCATCAAACTTTTCCTTACCTTCTTCGCCACCAAAGGCAAAGGGCTGATTCATGAAACCGCCGTCAAACATGCGGATTGCCTTAATAGTTTTTACTTTCATGGTATTATGTCTTAGTATGTTATGGTAAATATATCAATCGCTATAGTTGTGGTCAATGACAACAGACACTTCCTTGCCAGGGAAGAGTTCCATTATCTCCTTTTTGATAGAGTTGGCCAGGGCGGCATCATCACGCACCGTGATATCGGGCACCACATCAATGGTTATCTTGTCCTCCTTCTCGTGGTAATAAAAGCCGTGAGCCTGTATCACCTCCTTGCGGGCTGTCACTGCCTGCATCACCACACTTTGCATTTTGGCTTGACTACCAGTGCCAGTGGCCACAGCATACACGCCTACCGTCATAACTATGCCATGACGCTCCATCATAGTGGTGGAGATGCTCCTTGTAAGGCCATGTATTTCATGGGCGCTCATAGAGTCATCCACTGCCACATGCAATGAACCTATCATCAAATCGGGGCCATAGTTATGCAATATGAGATCATACACCCCGCGCACACCGGCGAAGTCAGCCACTTCGTGCTTTATCTGCGAAGAAAACTCTTTTGAAATTCTTGCGCCTAAGAGCTCGTTGACAGGACCAGCCAGCATCTCAATGCCCGCCTTTATAATCAGGATTGCGATCAGCGCTCCCAGCACTCCGTCTATGGACACGCTCCACAACAACATAATACCGGCAGACACGAGCGTAGCAAGAGTAACCACAGCATCAAAAAGCGCATCGGCACCCGAAGCCACCAACGCATCACTGTTCAGCCGATTACCCTGCCGCTTGACATACACACCTAGCAGCAACTTGACTACTATTGCCACCACTATGACTATCAGTGTCACCGTGGTGTAATCCGGCGTTGTAGGATTAATAATTTTCTTTACAGACTCAACAAAGGATGTTAAGCCTGCCATCAGCACTATCACCGATATTACTATTGCCGTGAAATACTCCACCCTACCATAGCCAAAGGGATGTTTGTGGTCAGCGGGGCGCTGCGAGAGCTTCACACCTGCTATCGTTATGATGCTGGACAAAGCATCGCTGAGGTTGTTGACGGCGTCCATAATAACAGCCACCGAATTTGCCATAAACCCCACCAAGGCTTTGAATGCGGCAAGCAACACATTGGCCACAATGCCTATGACACTTGTCCTTATGATCTGAGTACTACGACTTGCCTGCATCTCCTTAAGTCTTTGTCTTATTAATGTCGTTGGCTGCAAAGTTAAAAATAAAATTGCAATAAGCAAAGTTTTAGATGGGTTATATCTCCCTAATGACCTTTGGGAATACAGCACTCAGTGTCATGCCGCGAGCCAACAGATAAAGCAAGAAACTGATCCACAGGCCGTCGTTGCCATACTTGGGAAACAGCCACAGATATGCAGCGAAGAAGACCACCGTGCCCACAAACATCGACAACAGCAGGCGACGGGTGGAGGTGACGCCGATAAAGACACCATCCCACACAAAAGCCATGATGCCACATGCCGGTACCAACAGCAACCAATGGAAATAGTCGCGGGCCGTGTCGAGCACCATCTGATTGTCGGACAGGAGCCCCAGTATCATGTCCTCGCCCACCACGTAGCACGTGGTGAAGAGAGCAACCAACACGATGCCACAGATAAACACGTGCTTCACCGTAAGAGCGAAATCCTCTACATTGCGGGCTCCCTTGTATTTGCCACACATAGCCTCAGCAGCATTGGCAAAGCCGTCAAAGAAAAACGAGAACAAATAAAACAACTGAAACAAGATAGCATTGGCGGCAAGTATCAGTTCGCCCTGCTTGCTGCCCATTGCCGTAAACCATGTGGTAACGGCTATCAGGCACACCATTCGCAGCATTATATCACGGTTGACATTAAGAAATCGCAGCAACGCCGACCGCTGCAACACACCGCGCCAGTCGATGCGAGTGAGATACTGCCTGTACTTGCGCCACAGCGCCACGACAGCCACCGCCACGCCAAGATACTGAGCCAACACTGTGCCCAGCGCCACACCCGCGATATCCATGCCGCAACCAAACACCAATAGCAGACTCAGCGGGATGTTAACTACATTCTGCACAATGGCCACAACCATCGGTATGCGAGTGTTTTGCATGCCGATAAACCAACCATTGAGAGCATACATCAACTGCACGCCCACCGCCCCCCATATACACGTATAAAAATAGGTACGCGCGTGAAAGGCCACCTCTGGCTCCGCATCCATCAGTTGCATGGCAAGATGAAAGATGGGGCGATGTAGCGCAATGAGCCCCACGCCTATAATCACTGCCAGCAGGCAGGCACGATAGAGTGTGTCGGTAATGCCCGACTCGTTGCCCGCGCCGAGGTCCTGCGCCGTAAGGCCGCTAGTGCCCATACGCAGGAAAGTGAAGAGCCAGTATATGACACTGAAAATGACTCCGCCCACTGCAATAGCACCGATAAACGATGCACTACCCATATGGCCCACTATGGCAGTGTCCACAAGGCCCAGTAGCGGCACAGTGATGTTCGACACTATCGCCGGCAGAGCTATTTTGAATATCTTACGGTCTATTGGTTTCAATAAATTTCAAATTTCAACTCCTTAAAGTAATAGCAGCGCTCGCGCCCCTCAGTGTCACGCAGAGTGAGATGGCCGTCAGCTGCCACATCCACTATCTCAGCCTCAAACTCACCATCGGCGTCACAATAGCGGTGCAAGCCTGCCCGCCGGAAAAGATAAGAAATATAACGACGCACTATCTCATCGTCATCGCCAGCCATCAGATACTTATACAAAGGCACAAAACGATGCAGCACATCAGAGAGCAACTCATCCCTATCCACCTCGTGGCCCAGAATCTGGAACAATGAAATGGGATTGGGCGCATCGCTGCAAAAAACCTGCTGATTGACATTGATACCCACGCCAAGCACGCAGCGCTCTACCATATCACCAGCCCATGTGGTCTCAATGATAGTGCCGCTCAGTTTCTTCTCGCCATAATAAATATCGTTGGGCCACTTGATGCAAACTTGAACTCTTGACTCGGGACTCTCGACTCTCAACTCTTTGATTGCCTCGCACACCGCCACAGCCATAGCCTGCGACAAACGGAACTGGCGCTTCACAGCCACGCCCCTTGGCCATAACATCACACTGAACAACAGATTCTTGCCACGCTCCGACTCCCAGCTATTACCCTGCTGACCACGCCCTGCCGTCTGATAGTCGGCCACCAGCACAGAGATATCTTCTCGAACTCTCGAACACTCGAACACTCGAACTATCTCGCGGCTCGTGGAATCGGTCTCCGCTACGCGGATAATGTTAATATTGTTATTGCAAGCACTCATATCTCACGCAAAATTACTACTTTTGCCCAAAACTACAGCTATGTTTGACGACAAATATTTTATGCAGCGTGCCTTACAAGAGGCACAGCGGGCTCTGGAAGAAGGTGAGGTGCCCATAGGAGCCGTTATCGTGAGCGACAACCAAATCATCGCTCGTGCCCACAACATGACTGAGCGACTCCACGATGTCACTGCCCACGCAGAGATGCAGGCCATCACCGCTGCCGCAGACAACCTCGGCGGCAAGTATCTCACCGACTGCACTCTCTATGTCACCCTTGAGCCATGTACCATGTGCGCCGGAGCTATCGGCTGGGCACAGATAGGGCGCCTCGTTTACGGTGCCCCCGACCCCAAGCGCGGATATACGCTCACCGCACCC
>JAGCTG010000014.1 GCA_017963785.1 Bacteroidaceae bacterium
CCGCCCCTGACACTCACTCCGTCAACCACTTCGTCGTTGGCCAGAACGGTGCCGAGCTTCGGACACCAGTTTACCATCGTCTCGCCAAGGAAAGCAATACGATAGTTCATCAGCACATCGCTTTGCTGCTTGCTGTCCATCTGCTTCCACTCTTCGGCGGTGATATTGAGCTGCTCTGTCTGCGCAGCGTCGAGTTCCTCTGTGCCGTGGTTGTTGAGAAAGTCGATGAGCTGCGCGATAGGCTGCGCTTTCTGTGTTTTGTTGCAGAAGTATGAGTCAAACATCTTCTGAAACGCCCACTGAGTCCAGTGGTAGTAGTCAGGGGTGCAGGTGCGCACCTCACGATCCCAGTCGAAGGAGAAACCTATCTTGTCCAGTTGTTCACGATAGCGGTCGATATTCTGGAAGGTGGTCTTCTCTGGATGCTGACCTGTCTGAATGGCATACTGCTCTGCGGGCAGACCATAGGCATCGTAGCCCATAGGGTTGAGCACATTGAAACCCTTCTGCCTTTTGTAGCGAGCGTAGATGTCGCTTGCGATGTAGCCCAGCGGATGGCCCACGTGAAGGCCGGCACCACTGGGGTAGGGAAACATATTTAGTACGTAAAATTTCTTTTTGTTCTCATCTTCGACAACACGGTAGGTTTTGCGCTCCTTCCACCGCTGCTGCCATTTCTTTTCAATTTCCTGAAAATTGTAGTCCATTATTTGCGGAATTATAGATGTTTTAGATTTTGCGCGGCAAAGTTACGAAAAAACTTTTAAGTTTTTGAGAAACTTTACGAGAACTTTGCAAGTGGTTGCGCTGTCTTGAAAAAGCAAAGACCCTATCTCGTAAGGAAAAACTCCGTGCTAAGAAAATAAAACCCCGATCTCGTGCAAATTTGATGCCCATCAAAATTAAATTTATTGCCGATGAGGTTTTGTTTTGATGGGCATGAAAAAGAAATGAGGTCGCACTTTTTTTCCGCGAACTCGCAGTTTAATCTTCTCCGAGCGCTGTTTGTTGTGATCTGCTCAGAGAAAAATGTTTTTATCTTGAAACAAAAAGATTAGTCCTTGCGCCGAATCAAAGTGAGTCCGTCACGCAGGGGAAGGATTACTTTCTCCACTCGCGAGTCTTGGGAAATTTCTTCGTTGAAATCGCGGATTCCGAGTGTTTGTGCGTCGTGGTCATAGGTGGGGTCGATGATATGCCCGTCCCACAGGGTGTTGTCGGCAAGTATATAGCCTCGGGGGGTGAGCAGGCGCAGTGCAAGGTGGTAGTAGTCGCAGTACTGTCGCTTGTTGCCGTCAATAAAGATAAGGTCGTATAATTCAGTGGGTTGCCCTTCGCCCAGTTCAGTCAGTACGTCGCCGATGTGAAGCCTCACCTTGTCGGCCCAGGGCGAGAGCTCGATGTTGCGACGGGTGAAGTCCTCCAGTTCGTCGTTGATTTCGTATGTGTCGATGGTGGCTCCGTCATCCAGTGCTGAGGCCATGCTAAGGGCAGAGTAGCCAGTGTAGGTGCCTATCTCCAGTATGCGACGAGGGCGAATCATGCCCACCAGCATCCTCAGCACCACGCCTTGCAGATGGCCCGATGCCATGTGACCTCTCACCTGCAGCAGGTTTGTGTCGCGCCATAGCTTATAGAGATAAGGGTGCTCCTTATCTATGTGTTGCTCTATGTAGTCGGAGAGAGTCACCTCTATCTCTTGAACCCTTAAACTCTTGAACTTCCAACAATCGCTTCTATGGCCAGACGGTAGGAGTCGAGGCCGAAGCCGCAGATCACTCCCTTGCATCCGGCAGAAATCATGGAGTGATGGCGAAACTCCTCGCGCTGGTGGATGTTGGAAATGTGCACCTCTATCACGGGTGTGCTGACAGCCTTGATAGCATCGAGCAGGGCTACAGAAGTGTGGGTGTATGCGCCGGCATTTAGCACGATTCCATCGAAAGAAAAGCCTACCTCGTGAATCTTATCGACAAGGGCTCCCTCCGTGTTGCTCTGAAAGTATTCTATCTGTGTCTGGGGATAGGCCTTGCGCAGCTTAGCGAGGAAGGAATCAAAGTTGGTGCTTCCATATACTTCGGGCTCTCTCACTCCCAGCAGGTTGAGGTTGGGACCATTGATGATTTGGATTTTCATAGAATGTAATATGTAAAATGTAATAAATAATGTGTGTGAAATTTCAAATTTCTCTGTAAATTTGCTGCGAATTTAGAAAGAATATTTCATATGGACTCTATGTCGGAGCAGAAAATGCAAGAAAAATATGTGCGTCCCTTTCGCATCTATCTGCAACTGGAGCGTGGTCTGTCGCCCAACACTCTCGATGCTTACATGCGCGACCTCGACAAGTTGCTCTCCTTTCTTGCCGAGGAGGGCAAAGACCCTCTGACACTCACTATCGACGATCTGCACGCCTTTGCCGCAGCGCTCTACGACATAGGTCTTGATGCCCGTTCGCAGGCCCGCATCCTGTCGGGGGTAAGAACTTTCTGCAAGTTTTTGATGCTCTCAGGAATCACTGACCGTGACCCTGGCGAACTGCTTGTGTCGCCCAAGATAGGTGTGCACCTGCCCGAGGTGTTGAGCGTGGAGGAAATCGACCAGCTGATAGCTGCCATCCGTCTCGACACCAAGGAGGGGCAGCGCAACAGAGCGATGATAGAGGTGCTATATAGCTGCGGACTGCGTGTGAGTGAGCTATGCAACCTAAAGCTCAGCGACCTGTTTCTCGACGAAGGATTTATCAAGGTGAAAGGCAAGGGCTCGAAAGAGCGACTCGTGCCCATTTCGCCCAGAGCGGTGAAAGAGCTGCGCCTCTATTTCATGGACCGCAACATGTGGCAGATTCCGCCTGAGTATCAGGACTATGTCTTTATCACCGTCAAGCGCGGCGTACGCAACATTGGACGTATCATGGTGTTTCACCTCATCAAGCAGTTGGCTGAAAAGGCGGGCATCAACAAGAATATCTCGCCCCACACGCTGCGCCACTCCTTTGCTACTCATCTGTTGGAGGGTGGAGCCAATCTGCGTGTGATACAGGCAATGCTGGGGCATGAGAGTATTGCCACCACTGAGATTTACACGCATATCGACCGTTCCCGACTGCGCGAGGAGATATTGCTGCACCATCCCCGCAACATACGGCATCACGGAGAAAAACAGTAGTCCGCCAACGCTTTGCGGCATCGGCGGACTATTTAAGTTTATCAGTCTATAAACAGTAAGCTATAAACTCCCAACTTTATCTAGTATCCCCGCTGGGAATCGAACCCAAATCAGCAGTTTAGGAAACTGCTGTTCTATCCATTGAACTACAGGGACAGCCTTTTTCGGGTGCAAAATTAGTTAATATTTGGAAAACGGGCCACTTTTTCCACAAATTATTATTATATTTGCGCTCTAATTTGCGAAAAGAAATTATCTGTTCAACTCTAAATAACTAAACCTCAAACAAATGGGCGGCTTTTTCGGCGTTGTAAGCAAGCAGAAGTGCATTACCGACCTTTTCTATGGCACAGACTATCAGTTCCACCTAGGCACTCGTCGCGGTGGTATTGTTACAATAAACGAATCTGGGCATTTTGAACGAGAGATTCATAATCTGGAGAACTCCTACTTCCGTCCGCGTTTTGAGGGTGAGTTGGATAAGTTTGATGGCATGGCAGGCATAGGTGTCATCAGTGACACCGACGCGCAGCCCATGCTCACCAACAGCCACCTGGGGCGCTTTGCCCTGGTCACGGTGGCCAAGATAAACAATCTCGAGCAACTGGCTAAGGAGCTCATCGACGAGGGCGAACATCTCAGCGAGTTTACCTCGGGGCGCATCAATCCAACGGAGCTCCTCGCGCTGATGATTATCAAAGGGCGCACCTTCGTGGAGGGTATAGAGAATGTATATAATAAGGTAAAGGGTTCCTGCTCCATGTTGCTGCTTACCGAACACGGAGTGATTGCCGCCCGCGATGCGTGGGGTCGCACTCCCATCGTGGTGGGAAAGAGAGAAGGCGCGATGGCGGTAAGCACCGAGAGCACTGCCTTCCCCAACCTCGACTACGAGACTACCTACTATATCGGCCCGGGCGAAATAGTACGCATCACTGCCGATGGAATGGAGCAGCTGCGCAAGCCCAATGAGAAGATGCAGGTATGCGCTTTCATGTGGGTTTATTACGGATTCCCTACGTCTTGCTATGAGGGGCGCAATGTGGAGGAGGTTCGCTTTGAGTGTGGTCGTGCTATGGGCGAGAGTGATGACACCGAGGTGGACTGCGCTTGCGGTGTGCCTGACTCTGGAGTGGGCATGGCCACAGGCTATGCTGCCGGCAGGGGAGTGCCTTATCTGCGTTGCATCGCCAAATACACTCCCACCTGGCCACGCTCCTTTATGCCGCCCAGCCAAGAGATGCGCAACCTCGTGGCTAAGATGAAGCTCATTGCCAACCGCGACCTGCTCAAGGGAAAGCGACTGCTGTGCTGCGATGACTCCATTGTGCGCGGCACACAGCTTCGCGACAACACCAAGGTGCTCTTCGAAGACGGAGCAAAGGAAGTGCACATGCGTATCGCCTGTCCGCCGCTGGTGTATGGTTGCCGCTTCATCGGCTTCACCAGTTCCAAGAGCGATATGGAGCTCATCACGCGCCGTGTCATCCAGGATTTTGAGGGAGAGAATCCCAGCGAGGAAGTGCTGCGCAAATACACCGAGACCGACTCGCCGCAGTATCAGCGCATGGTCAACGAGATTGCCAAGCGCCTGAATCTCACGAGCCTTAAGTTTACAAAGCTTGAGGACCTCGTCAAGGCTATCGGCCTCCCAAAGTGCAAGATTTGCACCCATTGCTTCGACGGCAGCTCGGCATTCACGCTTACCGAAACAAACAAATAATTTCTAAAACATTACAACTATGAAAAGACTCGCTACTTTGCTGCTGATTCTCGGTGGCTCGCTGCTGATGGGCAGCTGCATTTTGTGGCCATACGACGACTACTATGGCTACTACTACGATGCACCGCAGTATCATGTTGTGCGTCACAGACATTACAGGGAAGCGCCTCCGCGCCACCATGCTCCGGCACCTCCCCGCCATGCTCCCCGCCACAGGAGATAACAAACAGAAAAAATTATAACAATGAAGAAAAACATTTTATCTTCCCCTCTTAAGGGGATAAAAGGAAGTATCCTTCTTTTCTTTGCTGCTGCCTTTGGCCTTGCAGCTATGGCGCAGAGCGATGTGCCGCGCCCTGAGTATCCCCGTCCGCAGTTTGAGCGCACCGACTGGGTGAATCTCAACGGCACGTGGACCTATGAGTTTGACCTTAGCAACACCGGTGTGGGCCGCAAGTTCGACAAGAGCGAGGGCTATGCCAACACAATCACCGTGCCCTTCTGTCCCGAGAGCGAACTGTCGGGCGTGGGCTACAAGGATTTCATCCCTGCCATCTGGTATCAGCGCAAGGTCACCATCCCGGCAGCGTGGGACGGCAAGAAGATTCTTATCCATTTTGGAGCCGTAGATTATTTCGCCACCCTCTATGTCAACAGCAAGGTAGCTGGACGCCACTGGGGCGGTAGCTCTTCCTTTGAGATTGATATCACCGACTATGTCAAGGCTGGCGAAGAGGCTAACCTTATCCTCTGGGTAAAAGACGATTTGCGCTCTGGCACCCAGACAGGCGGCAAGCAGAGCCACAGCTATTATTCCTCTGGCTGCTACTACACCCGCGTCACTGGCATCTGGCAGACAGTGTGGATGGAGGCCGTAGCACCGCAGGGCCTCAAGGGCGTCTATGTCAAGCCCGACCTTGACAACAGCCGCTTTATCCTCGAGCCCGCTTTCTATGCATTGGAGGACGGACTGCAGTTCCGCGTCCGTCTTAAGGACAGCGGCAAAACCATCTTCACCGCAACGGAAAAAGCTACCCGCCCAATGACAGTGATACTGCCTGTCAAGAATGTTAAGACGTGGTCGCCTGAGAGCCCGTTCCTATATGATTTGGAGTACGAGGTGCTCAATAAGCAGGGCGAGGTCATCGACCGCGTCAGCAGCTATGCCGGAATGCGCAAGATTCACATCGAGGGCAATCGCTATTACCTCAACAACAAGCCGCTCTACCTCCGCATGGTGCTCGACCAGGGATTCTATCCCAAGGGAGTGTGGACAGCTCCCACCGACGCCGACCTCAAGGGCGACATCGAGCGCTCTATGGCTGTGGGCTTTAACTCTGCCCGTCTGCATCAGAAGGTGTTTGAGGAGCGCTTCCACTATTGGGCCGACAAGCTCGGCTACCTCACTTGGGGCGAGGCTGCCTCTTGGGGCATGGATGTCAACGGTGCAGCAGCTGCCCGCAACTTCCTAATGGAATGGCAGGAAGTGGTGGAGCGCGACCGCAATCATCCTAGCATCATCACTTGGACTCCGTTTAATGAGACCTGGGGGCGTGGCAGCGACGGCATAGCTCACGACCGTCTGCTTGGCGATGTGTATGACCTCACCCACCGCATCGACTATCGCCCTGTCCATGATGTCAGCGGCGGTTATCATCAGGCTAAGACCGACATCTGGTCATTCCACGACTATGAGGGCAACGCTGCCGAGTTGAAAAAGCAACTTACTCTCAAGGGCGACGGCTCTGTGCCCACCCTTGATGCAAGCAAAGAGGCTAAGTATAAAGGGCAGCCCTATTTCCTCGATGAAATCGGAGGAATTGGTTGGGTTATCGAGAAGTATGCCGAGAATACTTGGGGCTACGGAGAAGGCCCCAAGGACCTCAACGCTTTCTACACTCGTCTGGAGAGCACGGTGGACACAGTTCTGACCTTTGACTACATCAACGGTTACACCTACACTCAGCTCACCGATGTGGAGCAGGAGCAAAACGGTATCTACACCTA
Organism: Bacteroidaceae bacterium; assembly: GCA_017963785.1. Lineage (GTDB taxonomy): Bacteria > Bacteroidota > Bacteroidia > Bacteroidales > Bacteroidaceae > UBA6382. The sequence goes on from JAGCTG010000014.1 coordinate 6,899, forward strand.
CGACCGTCAGCTTAAGTTCGAAGCAGCCAAGTTGCGTAGCATCTTCGGCAAAACTCCTGAGTGGTATAAGAAATTGTTGAAATAAATACCTATTAATAAAATTAATACAATTCTACTATGAAAAGCATCAAATTTATTGCACTCGCTGCTTTGGCAGCATTAGTGATGTCCTGCGGCAGTAAGCCTTACGACGCAGGCAAAGTGAGCGACCTCACCGACCGTATGTTCAGCCTCACCCCTGAGGACTATCCCGAAGTGGTAAAGCAGATGGACGGTATCCTTACTTATTTTGAGCAGAACTACACCGCCGAGGAGCTCAAGGAGAATGAGCGCAAGGTAATGCAGGGCGAGGATGGTTTCGGCAGCGACACCGAGCTCTTCAAGAGCATGAACCAACTCGACAATGCTCTCTATGGTATGGACTCCCAGATGGACGAAGCTACCAAGAAGGCCTACGATGAGTTCCAAAAACGCCGTACTGCTTTCAGAGGGTTTTAGAAAAAGAGCACTCTCACTCTCACATTTTTACAATAGTGCTTACTGGCGAAGAGGCGTTGCGCTATAGCCGCCACATCAAGCTGCCCGGCTTCGGCACCGAGGGGCAGCAAAAACTCAAGACCGCCCGCGTCCTAATCATCGGCGTGGGCGGCCTCGGTTCGCCGGCAGCCCTTTATCTTGCGGCAGCCGGGGTGGGCACCATCGCACTGATGGACGGCGACAAGGTGAGCCTCAGCAACCTGCAGAGGCAGATTCTCCATACCACCCCAGACCTCGGCAGAGCCAAGACTCTCTCCGCCAGCGAGAAGCTGCAGGCGCTCAATCCCGACATCTGCGTCGAGACGATCGACGAGATGCTCAGCCCTGTCAATGCGCAGCAGACTATCGCTGCCTACGACTTCATTATCGATGCCACCGACAGCCTCGCAGCCAAGTATCTTATCAACGACACCTGCGTAGCCCTCGCCAAGCCATACAGCCACGCAGCCCTCTTGCAATATGAGGGACATTTGTTCACCTATGTGCCGGGAGCCGCCGACCTGCGCACCATCTTTGGCGTCCCCATTTGGGAAAAAGAGCAAAGAACTCCCTGCAGAGCCGGCGAGGCAGGGGGGCAGTGCTCCCAGGCAGGTGTGCTGGGAGCCGCCGCCGGAGTGCTTGGAACACTGCAAGCTGCGGAGGCCATCAAATACATCACCGGCATCGGCCAACCCTTCACCAACCGTATGCTCACTTTTGACGCCCTTACCCTTGCGTTCCGTGAGATAGATATAAAATGAGATAAAAAAGTAGGTAAAAATATATAATGGTAGGTAAAAGGAGGTAATTTTCAATGTTTTTTACTATTTTTGCTGCAGAATAAAAATCAGGGAATATGAATAAAAGGTTATTGCTTATTGGTTATTGTTTATTGATTACCTCCGTATGCTATGCTCAGAGGCGCACTTTCGACCAGGCTTGTGAAATAGCTGCAGCCAAGCTGTCTGTCAGCGCCACTTCTCTGCAGGCAACCGCTGTAAATAGTAATTCGTCTAGTAGTAAATCATACGCAGCCGATGCCGCGGCGGAGCAGCCCTACTATATCTTGCAGCCCCAACAGGGCGAGGGCTTCGTCATCGTGTCGGGCGATGAGCGCATGACACCCGTGCTGGCCTACAGCAGACAAGGCACTTTCTCCCCTGACAGCCTGCCCGACAATCTGAGGGCATGGTTGCAGCTCTATGCTACGGAGTATGAGCAAACAGTCGAGAGTCAAGAGTCGAGAGTCAAGAGTCAAGGGTTTGTAGGTTCCACCGAGGGAGTGGAGCCGTTCCTTCACACCACGTGGGGCCAGTATGACCCCTACAACCGCCTGTGCCCTGAGTATAAAGCTGGCAGCCGTTCAGCCACGGGTTGCGGAGCCACCGCCATGGCTCAGTGTATGTATTACTACCGCTATCCCGACTGCGCCCATGGTTCTAATTCCTACACCACCAAGACGAAGAGGTTCAACCTCAGTTGGGACTTCGACGCCCACCCAATACAGTGGAACCTTATGAAAGAGGACTACCCTGCCAGTGGTACCTCTGAGGAGGAGGGGCGGGCTATCGCTGAACTCTTCTTTGGCTGCGGTGTCTCGGTAAATATGGATTATGACGAGGAGAGCGGTTCGCAGCACGGCACCCTGATGTCCAGCCTCAATCAATATTATGGCTACGACGACGACATGGCCATTCTCAAGCGAGAGCGCATGAGCGACGAAACCTGGCACTCTGTTCTCATTGGAGAACTCGAGGCACGCCGCCCACTGCTTACCGCCGCTTGGACACGCACAGGAGCGGGCCACATGTTTGTGATTCACGGCTATCAGCATAGTGACGACGGCACTCCCGCCTACTATATCAACTGGGGATGGCGCGGCCGCTACGACGGCTACTATGTGATGCCTCATCTGTGCTATGACGGCGTTGAGCACAACACCCTGTCGGAGGATATCAGTGTGATTATCGGCTTGCAGCCCGACGACGGACTTCACAACCGCGACAACACTATTCAGATTAAGGAGATAACCTCTAACAGGCACAGCCTCGACCTCGGCAACGGCGGATGGCTCGATCTCAGGTTGAGCAATCTTTACAGCGCAAGCCTTAAGCCATTCAATGGCGAGGTGAGAGTGTACCTGGTTGATGGCAATGGAATTAAGACTCGCATTGCCTCCGCTAATGTTAATCTAAGGCAAGGGCTGGAGACCAGTATCAATCTCAATTCCACCACCGTGCCCGAGACGGTGGAGAGCGGCACCTACGCCC
>JAGCTG010000015.1 GCA_017963785.1 Bacteroidaceae bacterium
GATGATGTGGCTAAGATGCGCGAGCTCTTGCGCAGCAACATGGAGCTCCAGATAGGCACCATCGGCACCCTGCAGCTTACGCTCAACTACTCGCTGATGTTTACTCCCTCTGACGAGTGCGGTCTCTTTGCCAAGGAGTTCTATGGGCTCGTGCAGGCCCCTCTCCCAAGTGAGGCACATAGAGTCGCACTTTCGCAAAGCACTTACACAGCAAGCCCGGCAGGCCCTGAGACAAACAAGCCTCAAACCACCAAGACAATCTACAACGACAACACACACTACGTTATCCGCGTCAGCAAAAACGCGGTGCGCTACACTGTCACCACCATCGCTGCCGCCCTGCTATACTTTATGTTTACCATCGCCCCCAATGTGGAGCCCGTCATCGACAACAGCGTCCAGCAGGCCGGCATAATAATTACCAAGCCGCAAAGTAATAAAGCCACACAGACGCAAAGCCTTGAGACAAAAAACACTGAGACGTTGCAACAGCACAACACTAAGACTAACAATTCTGCTACTCCCGACTCTGAGACTGACAGAGCTCTTTTCACTCTCGTCCTTGCAAGCAAAGTCACAGCGAAAGGCGCCAACCACCTCGTGCAAGAGTTGAAGGAGAGCGGTTTCAGCGAAGCACAAGTCATCGACGACGATGGCATGACACGAGTTATATATTCCACCTACCCCACCGACAACGATGCCTATATGGCAGCCAAGCAACTGCGCACACAGCATAAGAGTTTCCGCTCGGCTTGGGTGATGCAGATGGAAAAATAAGATGAAAAGACTATCATGTCCCCGTTGCGGACACTACCTTACCTTTAACGAAAACGAATACCCGTCTGACAGAGTACTGGTATTCGTTTGTCCTGCATGCCAGAAACAGTTTAGGATAAAGCTCGGCAGCCGTACCGACAAGCCACAACCCGCACTGGGCAAACTTGTCGTGCTCGAAAACTCCTTCCACGAACGGCAAGAGTTGCCCCTTACCATGGGCGACAACGTCATCGGTCGCTACGTCAAGGGCACATCAGCCAACCGCCCCATTATGACCACCGACCCCAGCATCGACACCACCCACTGCATTGTCACTGTCAAGCAAAACAAAAAAGGCGCCCTGCAGTTCATCCTTCGCGATGCCCCAAGCCTCACCGGCACCTTCTACCAGGGCGACATCCTCAAAGACCAAGACCGCATCTTCCTCGAAAACGAAGCCGTCATCAACATCGGCGGAACTACCATGATAGTAGAAATCAAATAATAAAGAAGTTAATGCCCGCAGTGGGCAATAAGTATAAATGAACATAATATCATTATATAAATCCCTCCGAGCCCTTCAAGCCCCAACCTTCCAGGGCAAGAACTACCGCCAGTTGCGACAGCACATCGAGCGCATGGCAGCAGCTAGCAATATTCGTCCCGACGAACAGCGCGCACAACTGCTCCAAGCCATCGAGACAGCCATCATCGTCAGCCGCGAGATAGGCATGAGCCCCGAGGGAATAAAAGCGTGCCTCATTGCCCCCTTCTGCACCAACCCTGCCCAGCTTGACGACCTGCGCCGAACCATGGGCGATAGAATAGCCACCATACTCGATGGCATCATTAGCGTGCAGCAGCTCTACCAACGCAATACCAGCATACAGACCGACAATTTCCGCAACCTGCTCGTCTCCTTCGCCAAGGACATGCGCGTCATCCTGCTCATGATAGCCAGTTGCACCAATATCATGCGCAAGATAAGCGACATATGCTCACAAGATAAAGAAAAACACGAAGCAGACACCACCCCCGAATACAGCCACGAGTTTATGGAACGTATGGCCGGCGAGGCATCTTTCCTCTATGCTCCGCTCGCCCACAAGCTCGGCCTCTATAAGATAAAAAGTGAACTTGAAGACATCTCCCTCAAGATACTCGAGCACGATGCCTACTACCATATCAAGGAGAAGCTCAACTCCACCAAGGTAGCACGCGACAAATACATCGACAACTTCATCGCACCCATCGAGCAGAAACTACGGGAACAAGGTCTCACCTTCCATATCAAGGGTCGCACCAAGAGCATTCACTCCATTTGGCAGAAGATGAAAAAACAGAAGTGTGACTTTGAAGGTGTCTACGACCTCTTCGCAATACGCATCATCCTCTCCTCACCGCTATCCAAGGAGAAAGCACAGTGCTGGCAGGCATACAGCATCATCACCGATATGTATCAGCCCAACCCTCGCCGGCTACGCGACTGGCTCTCCATACCCAAGAGCAACGGCTATGAGAGCCTCCACATCACTGTCCTCGGCCCCGAACAAAAATGGGTGGAGGTGCAGATACGCACCGAGCGTATGGACGACATCGCAGAGCATGGCCTTGCCGCCCACTGGCGCTACAAAGGAGTCAAAGGCGGCGAACGCGGCATCGACAGCTGGCTCTCCAGCATACGCACAGCCCTTGAGGAAGGTGACAGCATGCAGATGATGGACCAGTTCAAGACCGACCTGCAGAGTGACGAAATATATATCTTCACGCCTAAGGGCGACCTCCACAAACTCATTGCCGGAGCCACAGTACTCGACTTCGCCTACAGCATCCACACCAGCATCGGCGACCACTGCACCGGAGCCATCGTCAATGATAAGAACGCACCACTCCGACAGCGACTTGTCAGCGGCGACCAGGTCACCATCATCACCGCCGCCAACCAGACGCCCAAGGCTGCATGGCTCGACTACGTCGTCACCGGCAGGGCCAAAAGCAAGATACGCCAAGCACTCAACGAGATACAGACCAAGGCCGTCAGCCTCGCCAAAGAAATACTCGAGCGCAAGTTCCATAACCGCAAGATAGAACTCAACGGCAACTACCTCAACACTGTAATCAAGAAGATGGGCTACAAAGACCCCAACGAGTTCTACCGCCGCGTAGTCGATGACCAGCTCGACATCAACCACATCATCGAGCAATATCAGCTCGTAGTCAAGCGCGACCTCGGAGAGCTGGAGAACACCGCTCCGCTCCATAAGGCGGACGAATTTGTGTGGGACAACAGCAGTCGCGACGAAGGCACCTCAGGTGAAGAACTCGTCATCGACCGCAATATCAAGGGCCTCGACTACACCCTAGCCAAGTGCTGCTCACCCATCTATGGCGACAATATTTTCGGCTTCGTCACCATCAATAACGGCATACGCATCCACCGCACCAACTGTCCCAACGCTGCTGCGCTAAGAGAGAGGTACGGCTACCGCATCGTCAAGGCACGCTGGGCAGGCGAGAGCGGCAAGGGTACCTACCCCATCGTCCTCCACATCGTTGGCAACGACGACCTCGGCGTAGTCAACAATATCTCCTCCATCCTCAGCAAGGACGAGAAAGTAAACATCCGCTCCTTCAGCATTGACAGCCACGACGGCCTTTTCGAGGGAACCCTCACTATCATGCTTGCCGACACCCACCAGCTCGACAGCATCATCAAGAAACTCCGCACCGTCAAAGGCGTGAAAAACGTCACCCGCTAACCCTCATCGCGGCCTCCGAGCCGCGACCTCCTCACTCTCGAACTTTCGAGCTTTCGAACTCCAACCGCTTCGCGGTTACCGGATGCACAAAGCACAATCTATACGCACGCAACATCAACCGTTGCGCGCGGTTTTCGTTTTCGTTTTCGTTATACTTCCTATCCCCCACCACCGGGCACCCTACGCTCGCAAAATGCACCCTGATCTGGTGCTTCCGCCCCGTGTCCAGCCGAGCCTCCACCAGCGATGTCCCTTGGCGCTCCTCCAGCACACGGTAATGCGTCACCGCCAGCTTCCCGCCGTTGTCCACGGGGCTACTCTTCACAAACACCTTTCCTATCGTCAGCCAGCTCCTTATCGTCCCCTCCTGCTGCGGCATCCTGCCACGTACCAGCGCCACGTAGCGACGGTCGTACACCAGTCCCTTCCAGTCCGCCTCAAAACGCTGCTGCACCTCGCGGCTCTTCGCATACACCATCAACCCCGACGTGTCGCGGTCCAGACGGTGTACCACGTGGGCGCGGCACCGCTGGTGCGAGCGCTCGAAGTAGTCATCCAGCATCGACTTCACGCTCACTGATCGCGGCGACAATGACACCGACAGCACCCCCGCTGCCTTGTCCACCACCACCAGCCACCGGTCCTCATACACAATCCGCAGCCCTTTTATTTCCTTATTATTATACCGTTTCACTTTTTCACCGTTTCATTTCTCGCTGCGAAGTTACTAAAAAATAATGAACAAAAAAGCCCCCCTCTATGATTTTCTATTCATAGATTTCATAGATTTCATAGATTTCATAGATTTTTTTCCGCATCTCGTGCACAGAAATGCGGTGTGCGTGAAACGTAATGCAGTGCGCGTGCAGATGAAAAGCGGTGCGCGTGAACATGAGCACGGTTTCTATGAAAATTTCTATGAATTCTATGAATTTTTCATAGGTCATATATTTTTTCTCTCTGTATTTTCCCTGCATTTCTTTCGTTTAACTCGCTGATTATCAGCGTTTACTTTTTGAATAAAATTATATATATATACTATGTATATATATATAATTCCCCATAAGAAAGGTATTTTCTTTTCGGACAGAGAGGCATCCCCTCTTTTTTTTTCTATTCATAGATTTCATAGATTTTGTTTCTTCCCCCGCGTTTAAACAGGGACTATTTTTGTGTAAGCCGAGATGCGGAGCGACCACTGACAAAGTTACAGAAAAAGTTAAACAAAAACTAATTGTTTTTGTAACTTTTAGAACCAAAAATGTAGGATGAACGAGAAAAAATTATTAACTTTGCACTAATAATGCATCAGCATATATAATGAGCTCAATCAGAAAACGCATAACACATATCCTATGGGGCCTGACAATTACCTTCATCGTCGGCGTCACCCTCTTTTTCGTCGCCATCTGGAACGGCTGGATTGGCTATGTCCCGCCCATTGAAGAACTGGAGAACCCCATCAGTCGCTACGCATCGCAGATTATATCTGACGACGGCGAGCTGCTCGGCACCTGGTCCTACAATGAAAACCGCATCTACGCCAGCTACGACGAGATAGCCCCCTGCGTATTCAAGGCTCTCATCGCCACTGAGGACAAACGCTTCTATGAGCACTCGGGCATCGACCTCCGCTCACTTTTTCGCGCTATTGTGAAGCGCGGCATACTGCGCCAGTCCGCCGCCGGTGGTGGCAGCACCATCACACAACAGCTCGCCAAACAACTATACACCTCCGTAACCCAAAACAGCACGGAGCGCGTGATGCAGAAAGCCATCGAGTGGGTTATCGCCCTCAAGATTGAACACTACTACTCGAAGGACGAGATAATGACACTCTACCTCAACAACTTCGACTTCCTCCACCACGCCGTAGGCATCAAGAGCGCCGCGAAGATATACTTCAACAAGGAGGCATCGCAGCTCAGTGTGCCAGAAGCAGCCATGCTGGTGGGTATGTGTAAGAATCCTTCCTATTTCAACCCCATCCGCAATCCAGAGCGCGTGAAGGAGCGCCGCAACACGGTGCTGCAACTGATGGCCGACGAGGGCTACATCAGCGATATCGAGGCCGCTGCCTACCAGCAACAAGAGCTAGGACTGGACTTCCAGCGCGTGTCGCACGACAAGGGCATAGCTACCTATTTCCGCGAATACCTGCGCCACATCATGATGGCCCAGCGCCCTGAGCGCAGCAACTTCGCCACCGACCTAGAATACACCGATGCCAAGTATGAGTGGGACAACAACCCTCTGTATGGCTGGTGCAACAAAAACTTCAAGGGCAACGGCGAGCCCTACAACATCTACACCGACGGTCTGAAGATACACACCACCATCGACAGCCGCATGCAACGCTACGCAGAGCAAGCGGTGAGAGAGCACCTAGGCGGCTACCTGCAGCACGTGTTCTATAAGGAGCAACGCGGAACAGCCAACTATCCCTACGCCGCCAGTGTGAGCGCCAAGACACGCAGTAACCTGGTGAACCAAGCCATCAAGCAGAGCGCGCTCTACCGCAACATGAAAGCTAACGGCGCCAGCGACGACGAGATAGACCGCGCCCTGCGCACCAAGGTACCCATGACGGTGTTCACCTACCACGGCGATGTGGACACGGTGATGACACCGCTCGACTCGATACTCTACCACAAAGCCTTCCTACAAGCAGGATTCATGTCGATGGACCCCTCCACGGGCTACGTCAAAGCCTACGTCGGTGGCATCGACTATACTAACTTCCAATACGACATGTGCTCACAGAGCCATAGGCAGGTGGGCTCCACCATCAAGCCCTACCTCTACGCCATGGCTATGGAGAACGGCATGACGCCCTGCGACCTTGTCCTGAATATTCAGCGCACCTACGGCAACTGGAGTCCACGCAACGGCAGCCACGCACGTTACGGCGAGCTCGTACCGCTGAAATGGGGACTGGCGCAGTCAAACAACTGGATATCGGCATTCCTCATCGACAAATACGGTCCGGCAGCATTCGTGCAGATGCTCCACCACTTCGGCATCAAGCACAACATAGCCAATCCTAACATGACGCTGTGCCTCGGCACCTGTGAGATAAGCGTCAAGGAGATGGTGAGTGCCTACACCAGCTTCGTGAATTGCGGCATGAGGGTGCTGCCCCTGATGGTGACAAGGATAGAAAACAGCAACGGCAAGGTGATAGAGCAGTTCCGCACCAACACCGATGAGGTGATAAGCAGCGAGAGCAGCTACCGCATGCTCGACATGATGAAAGCGGTGATAGACCAAGGCACGGGCCGCAGGCTTAGAAGCAAGTATGGCCTAACAGCTGAGATAGCTGGCAAGACGGGCACCACGCAGCGCAACTCCGATGGTTGGTTTATGGGTTGTGTGCCCAGACTGGTAAGTGGCTGCTGGGTGGGTGGCGAAAACCCGAACATACACTTCAACAGTATGGCTTACGGCCAAGGTGCCGCCATGGCGCTGCCCATCTGGGCGCTGTATATGAAGAAGGTATATGCCGATCGCAGTCTCGGCTACCTGCAGAACGAGACATTCAGTATCCCGCCTGAGTTTGACATGTGCGGCTACGGTATCAATCTCGACGCCGACTCACTGGACTACAACCTCAACACGGATGACGAGATATTCGAGATAGAAGATTGGTAGAACATTGAACATTATATGAGATTTGCAGCAATAATACCGGCGAGATATGCATCGACACGATTTCCGGGGAAGCCGTTGGCTATGCTCGGAGGGAAGCCTATCATACAAAGAGTGTATGAACGGGTGAGCAGCACGGTGGCAGACACCTACGTAGCTACCGATGACGAGCGCATTCGCAGCACCGTGGAGCAGTTTGGCGGCAAGGCGATAATGACGCGCACCGACCACAAGAGTGGCACTGACCGCTGCTGGGAGGCTGCTAGCAAGATTGGCGCAGAGCAGTTTGACGTGATAATAAATGTGCAGGGTGATGAGCCCTTCATCCACACGCAACAGATAGAGGCGTTGCAGCACTGCTTCGACACTCCCAGCACACAGATTGCCACGCTGGTGAAGCCCTTCAGCGCCGATGCGCCACTGGAGGCACTGACCAACCCTAACTCACCTAAAGTGGTGGTGAGCCCCGAGGGACGGGCGCTCTACTTCAGCCGCTCAGTGATACCCTACCTGCGAAACTGTGTCAAAGCAGACTGGCTGAAACACCATACATACTACAAACACATCGGCATCTATGCCTACCGCACCGAGGTGCTGAAAGAGATAACGATGCTGCAACCGTCGCCACTAGAGCTGGCTGAGTCGCTGGAGCAGCTGCGATGGCTGGAGAATGGCTACCAGATACAGGTAGGCGTGACCGACATAGAGACTATCGGCATTGATACGCCGGAAGACCTTGCTACCGCTGAACGGCAACTGGGTATATTAAACATTGAGCATTGAACATTAACATCATAAATATGAAAATACACACTACAATCCTTGTGGCGCTCGCTCTGCTGATAAGCACCGGCGGCGAAGCGCAAAAGATAAGCATCGGTACCTATACGTTTAAGAACGGCGACGTGTATAACGGCCAGCTGGTGGGGGGACGTCCCAACGGCAAGGGTAAGACGCAGATGGCCAACGGCGATACCTACGAGGGCGGCTATCTCAAAGGCAAGCGCTACGGACAGGGCACCTACACCTTCACCGACGGCGAGAAATACGTGGGCGAATGGTTGGAAGACCACCAGCACGGCAACGGCACCTACTACTACAATAACAACAACCGATACGAAGGACTTTGGTATAAGGATGTGCAGCAAGGCCACGGAGTGATGTACTACTACAACGGCGACATCTATGACGGTGACTGGGTGAACGACAAGCGCCACGGCAAGGGCACCTACACCTACGCCAAGGGGGCCCACTACACCGGTGACTGGAAAGATGACCAGAAGTCGGGCAGCGGCACCTTTGTGTGGCCTGACAACTCGAAGTACGTGGGCTCGTGGTTTGCCAATATGCGCAACGGCTATGGCACGTTTACCTACTCCGACGGCGATGTATACACCGGCGAGTGGAAAGATGACAATATGAACGGCAAGGGACAATACCGCTTCGCCAACGGTGATGAGTATGACGGCCAATACCGCGACGGCAAGCGCATAGGCACAGGCATATATAAGTTTGCCAATGGAAACAAATACAACGGTACCTTCCTCAATGGTGAGAAGAGCGGCACAGGTACCTTCACATGGAAAGAGGATGGCTCCATCTACGTGGGCAGCTGGGCAAACGACCGCCGCAACGGCAAAGGTAAACTGACCTATGGCAATGGAGATATCTACGACGGTAACTGGAAAGACGACGAGATGAACGACCCCGATGCAATACTGCGCAAGAAAGATGGCGAGAAATATCGCGGCGGATTCCAAAACGGCGTAAAGCATGGTAAATGCATTGAGGTGGACAAAGACGGCCTGCGCTTTGAAGGCTCGTATCGCAACGGAGTGCGCGATGGCGAGTTTATTGAGCGCGACAAGACAGGCAAGGTCATCGCCAAAGGCAAATATACTAATGGCAAGAAACAAACTGAATAACTACACAACATGAAAATCATCGACAGAGACCCATGGCTCAAGCCCTATGAGGCCGCCATAGAAGGGCGCCACATGCACGCCCTCCAGAAAGAAGCCGAGCTAATAGGCAAAGGAACCCTGAAAGACTTTGCTGCCGGCCATCAGTATTTTGGCCTTCACCGCTGCGCCAACGGCAGCTGGGTGTTCCGCGAGTGGGCTCCCAATGCCACAGCTATCTACCTGATAGGAGATTTCAACGGCTGGCAACAGCAAGAGGACTACCGACTCAGTGCCATAGGCAACGGTGTGTGGGAGATAAAATTGGGCGCCAAGGCTCTGCAGCATGGTCAGCTATACAAGATGCTCGTATGCTGGCAGGGAGGCCAGGGCGAGCGCATCCCCGCATGGGCACAGCGAGTGGTGCAGGATGATCAAACCAAGATATTCAGTGCGCAGGTATGGGCTCCCGCCAAACCTTACAAGGTGCGCCACAAAAGCTTCAAGCGCCCAGCAGGACCGCTGTTTATCTACGAGTGCCACATAGGCATGGCGCAAGATGCCGAGAAAGTGGGCACCTACAATGAGTTCCGTGAGAAGATACTGCCACGCATCAAGCACGCCGGCTACAACTGCATACAGATAATGGCCATACAGGAGCACCCCTACTACGGCAGCTTTGGCTATCACGTGAGCAGCTTCTTCGCACCATCCAGCCGCTTCGGCACGCCCGACGAACTGAAGGAACTCATCGACACAGCCCACAGCATGGGCATAACGGTGATAATGGATCTCGTGCACAGCCACGCCGTGAAGAATGAGGTGGAGGGACTAGGCAATCTTGCCGGAGACCCCAATCAGTTCTTCTATCCCGGCGATCGACGCAACCACAACCAGTGGGACAGTCTCTGCTTCGACTACGGCAAGAACGAAGTGCTCCACTTCCTGCTGAGCAACTGCCACTACTGGCTTGAGGAGTACCATTTTGACGGCTTCCGTTTCGACGGAGTGACCTCGATGCTCTACTACAGCCACGGTATCGGCGAGGACTTCCTCAACTACGGTGCCTATTTCAACGGACATCAGGACGACAACGCCATATGCTATCTCACCCTCGCCAACCGCCTGATACACCAGGTTAATCCCCATGCCGTGAGCATAGCCGAAGAGGTGTCGGGCATGCCAGGCCTCGCAGCCAAGATAGAAGACGGAGGCTACGGCTTCGACTACCGCATGGCAATGAACATACCAGACTTCTGGATAAAAACCATAAAAGAGCTCAAAGACGAGGACTGGAAGCCGTCATCAATACTGTGGGAGGTGACCAATCGACGCAGCGACGAGCACACCGTGTCATACCTTGAGAGCCACGACCAAGCACTGGTGGGCGACAAGACTGTCATCTTCCGCCTTATAGATGCCGATATGTATTGGCACTTCAAGAAAGGCGACGAAAACGATGTCGCCAATCGCGGAATAGCGCTCCACAAGATGCTCCGCCTCATCACCAGCTCCACCATCAACGGTGCATACCTCAACTTCATGGGCAATGAGTTTGGACACCCCGAGTGGATAGACTTCCCACGTGAGGGCAACGGTTGGAGCTACAAATATGCCCGCCGCCAGTGGAATCTGGTGGATAACCCCGACCTACTCTACCACTACCTCGGTGACTTTGACCGCGACATGCTTGCCACCCTCCGAGCCAACACCCATCTGCTGCAGACCAAGGTGCGCGAAGTGTGGCATAACGATGGCGACCAAGTGCTGGCATACAGCCGCGGAAAATGGGTATTCGTATTTAACTTCAATCCCACGCGCAGCTTTGAAGACTACGGTTTTATGGTGCCTGAAGGCAAGTATAAAGTGGTGCTCAACACCGATGCCAAGCAGTATGGCGGCTTCGGCCTCTGTGATGACAGCGTTGACCATTTCACCAACCACGACCCGCTGCTGGCACGTCAGCACAAAGGGTGGCTCAAGCTGTATATACCGGCACGATCGGCACAGGTGCTGAAGCTCGAAGAATAGTCAATGGTCAAGCAATGTTGAGTGAGAAACTGATAAAGATTGTAGGTTGGATATTCTTTATCCTGCTGCTTATCGGCTACTGTGTGTTTCAGCGCCCGCTGCTACTCAACACCTACGCCGACTATGGTGTGAGCGACCTCACCATCGTTTGTCTGGCAGTGGTGCTATGCCTGCTACCCTACTCTCTCGCCCATCGCCTGAAACTCGGCACGGCGTGGTATTCGCTCGCCTTCTGGCCAAGCATGGCAATAGTCGCTATTATCTGTAATGAACACATAGGATGGCGCACCATCGCCCTGACCGCTGCCATGTTAGCAGTGTGGCTATATCTGGTCATCAAGCGGCCGAGCCTGCAGTTTAAACCCTTCAATCTCAATCTCTGGTCGCTCATAGTAGCAGCAATATTCTGCTACACCATCGGCAACACCGATCTGCTCACCCATTATCGTCACCAGATGCAGCGCCACCTCATGGCTGGCGACTACGAAAAGGTTCTACAAGTGGGCACTCGCACCTCAGACGTCGATTCCGCACTCTTCAATCTGAGAGCAACAGCCATGATCAACACTCACCAACTGGCCGACAAGCTCTTTCACTACCCTGTACTGGATAAATATCAAACATCAAACATTAAATATCAGACATCCGATCCCGATGTTATGCTGTGCAATCTGCTTCTTCAAAAGAAGCTAAACGATTTTGCACGACTGCTGCCCCACTTCTACGACACCGGCAGCCAGTCGCTGCCACAGCACTACAAAGAAGCGCTCATCTTATACAAGTCGCGAACCACAAATCCGCAAATCAACTATAGCAACACTATTGTCGAGACCAATTACGCCGATTTCCTTGCTGAGAAAAAGCACTACGCATCTCCAGCCGAGAGCAAGCGCAGATGCTACGACCTCTACAGCAACACATATTTTTGGTACTACTATTTTCATTGAACATTGAATATGATTAGCAAGCAGCAAATAAAGACCATCCATTCCTTGCGCCTAAAGAAATACCGCGACCAGAGCGAACTCTTTGTGGGTGAAGGACCGAAGGTAGTTGCGGAGCTGCTTCAATCATTTGAGTGCATATATATTGCTGCCCTTCAGTCGTGGCTCGACGCCAACCAGACCGCTATCCCAGCCGGAGTGAGGTGCGAAACTATCTTGGCAGAAGAACTCGCCAAAGCAAGTCTGCTGGAGGCACCGCAACAAGTCATCGCTATCTTCCGCAAGTTGCCCGACACACTGCCCACCGCCGGTGCACTACAGTCGGAGTTATGCTTGGCACTCGACACTGTGCAAGACCCTGGCAACCTCGGCACCATACTGAGACTGGCACGATGGTTTGGCATCAACCACGTGATATGCTCGCCAACCACTGCCGATGTCTACTCGCCTAAAGTGGTGCAGGCAACCATGGGGGCACTCGGCAAAGTGAATGTAGCCTACACACCGCTACCGCAATACCTCGCCAGTATGAGCGACGAGATACCCATATATGGCACATTCCTCGACGGTACCAATATCTACGATGCCCCTCTCACCAGCCACGGTATAATAGTGATGGGCAATGAGGGAAACGGCATCAGCCCAGAGACAGCCAGTCACATAACACGGCGACTCTACATACCGCCCTACCCCATGGGCAGTCCAGCCATAGAGAGCCTAAACGTAGGAGTGGCCACCGCCATCACATGCGCTGAGTTCAGGAGAAGAACATTGAGCATTGAACATTGTAAATAGTAAAATAGCAGATTAAAGTAATGCCTATCTATCTTATCATACTATCCGCATCAATACTGCTACTAATAATATACCTTATATTATACTGGCGCAGCTATGTCGCCGTAAAGAGTCATGAGTCAAGTGTCGAGAGCCAAGAGTCATGGCCCGGCATCTCAGTAGTCATCATCACTCACGACTCCGACCGCATGCTGCAGCACACCATCGACAACGTGGCAGCGCAGCAATATCCCGACTTCGAAATAGTGGTCGTCAACAATGCCTCCACCGACGACACCAACGACGTCATCAAGCGAGCCGCCAAGCAATACCCCACCCTGCTGCGAAGCACCCATCTGCCCCAAAACCGCAATGGCATACTCCATATGACTATCGCCACCACCCTTGGTGTGAGAGCAGCACGCAAGGAGTGGATAGTGCTGCTACGCCCCAACTCTACACCAAAAAGCGACCTCTGGCTGCAGAATATAGCACAAGCCGTGCACCAGGATTGCGACATGTGTATCGGCTACAACCAATACTACAGCTACGACAACACCGCCTGGGAGAAGCATGCGCTGCGCTGGCATCAGCGACAGCAGATACTCAACTACCGCGCCATCTACCGCGGCAAGCGTAAGCCTATAGCCGCCGAAAGCTCCAACATCGCCTTCCGCAAACAAGACTTCCTTGACAACGGAGGCTACGGCCGCTGGCTCAATCTGTCAAGCTATCACGAGCCGCTCTACGCCACCACCTTCTCCACCCCTGGCAACACAGAAATGCTGATGCAGCCTGACGCACAGGTGGAGACACTCATCCCGCCCATCCTCCAGCTATGGGAGACCGAGCACCAGCAGACCAAAAAGGCGTATCGACGTCTTGCTTCATCAGTCAAGATGCGCCGTCACCGTTACACATTCTACACCATCCTCGCCCTCATGGCCTTCGCCCTCTTCGTTGCAGGAATGGTATATTCAATAGTCAATGGCCAACAGACAACGGACAACAGTCCATTCTCGATGTTCGATGTTCAATATTCAATATTCAATATTGATTTCCCCGCTCTCGCTGCCTGCGCAGCAATACTATTTGTCG
Source organism: Bacteroidaceae bacterium (assembly GCA_017963785.1). GTDB lineage: Bacteria > Bacteroidota > Bacteroidia > Bacteroidales > Bacteroidaceae > UBA6382. Next base: position 13,912 of record JAGCTG010000015.1, read on the forward strand.
CTATCACGCTCATACATCTGATATGCAAGGGGCACTGCTGGCGTAAGGATCGCAAGTTCCTCAACACCCCGATAGTTGCAGACCCGGCAGAAATATATGGTGAATGAATCGTCAATGGTCAATCGTCAATGGTCAATTATAATTATCTTGCTGGTGGCGCTGCTGCTATGCGGATGCTCGGCAGAGAAATTTCTCGGCCCTGACCAGCGACTGCTCACCTCTGTCAAGTTGAGCAGCGACGAACCCGCTGTGACAGCTAGTGCCTATCAACAATACGTAAGGCAGAAGCCCAACAGCAAATGGTTCAACCTACTCAAAGTGCCCCTCGGCATCTACTGCCTCTCTTCGCCTGCCGACACAGCGCGAGAACGCCCCACCCTATGGCAGCGCATTGGCGAAGCACCCGTCATCTATAGCTCGCAGCAGACTGCCAATACACAGAATGCCATAGCCCTCGCACTCAAAGACAAAGGCTACCTTAACGCCAGTGTAACCACCACTGTCACCGCACCCCCCAACAGTCACCACACCAAGATACACTACGCCCTCCATCCCGGACAGCCCTACACCATCAATAGCATCACTTACGCCGCCGATGACCGTGCCATCGATAGCCTTATCAATCTCAGCATTGCCGACACCTATCTCTATAAAGGCATGCTCTGCGACCTCTCGCTGCTTGACAGAGAGCGCTCGCGCATCACCACAATGCTCCGCAACCACGGATACTACCGTGAGCACAAAAACAATATACACTACGAGATAGACACCATCGCCGGTCCCACCAACGTTGTGCTACATCTTCACCATAGCAGTCCCGAGGGCAACAACACCTACACCATCGGCGAAGTGACATACTCTGGGCAAGAGTTCGAGAGTTCGGAGTTGCCCTTGCGACGCAAACTACTCGACAGCAAGACCTACGTGCGTCCTGGCCAGCTCTACCGCGAGCAAGACGTCAACCGGACCTACCTCGCACTGGCCAATCTGCAGGCCGTCAACCACGTAGCCATACGTATGCAGGAGACAGCCCCCGACACACTCAATTGCAACATCTCTATACTGCCCGAGAAAACCAACAGCTTGGGCGTAGAGCTCGAGGGCACTAACACTGCCGGCAATCTCGGAGTAGCTGCCACCCTCTCATACACCAATCGAAATCTGCTACGCGGCTCAGAGCAGTGGAGCACCAAACTAAAGGGAGCCTACGAGGCCATCACTGGTCTAGAAGGTTACACCAATCAAAACTATGTGGAAATCGGCCTTGAAACAAGGCTTACCTTCCCACGACTGATTATTCCCTTCTGGAGGCATGAGTCAAGAGGCATGAACAAAGAGTCAATTGCAAATCCTACTACCGCCCTATCACTGCAGTTCGACACCCAGGAGCGCCCCGAGTTTCACCGCCGCGTGCTCACCGCCCTATGGGCATATCAGTGGAGCACAGGCAATGGTCGCATGCGCCATCGCTTCGATATCCCCAGTCTCAACTATGTGTATATGCCGTGGATATCGTCCACCTTCCGCCGTGACTACCTCGAGACCGACAACTATCGCTCTGCCCTCATACGCTACGCCTACGAGAACCTGCTAATTCTCAATACCACTTACACTCAGACAACCGACAACCGGCAACGCACAACAGTCAATCCGCGGCAGCGGCGCATCAATCCCTGGCAACTGCAATGGTCAGTGGAAAGTGCAGGCAACCTGCTCTACAGCCTTGCTCGTCCAATAGGATTCCACAAAAAGAGTGACGGACAGTACAGCCTCTTCAATGTAGCCTTTGCGCAATATCTCAAATTTGATATCGACTACTCCAAGCACTTCCTACTTAATGCACGCAACACCCTCGCCATCCACGCCGCCTTCGGCATAGCCCACCCCTATGGCAACAGCACTATCGTGCCATTTGAGAAGCGTTATTTCGGCGGCGGTGCCAACGGAGTGCGCGGTTGGTCGGTCAGGGAACTTGGTCCCGGCAATTACACTGGTGAGGATGGCCGTGTGGACTACATCAACCAAACTGGCAACCTCAAACTGCTCACTAGCATAGAGTTGCGCTCCGACCTAGTGTGGAAACTGAGCGGAGCCGTCTTTGCTGACGTTGGTAATATATGGACCACACGCCGCTATGACATCACCGGAAAGGGAGGGCAATTCAGATTTAACGAATTCTGGAAACAGCTAGCAGCATCCTATGGTATCGGACTGCGTTTTAATCTCGACTATTTCATACTGCGCTTCGACATGGCGATGAAGGCTGTCAACCCCGCCTACCCCACTAGCAGCAAGGATTACCTCCCCATCATTCACCCTAAGTTCTCACGCGACTTTACGTTCCACTTCGCAGTGGGACTACCGTTCTAAGATGCTAGCTTTTCTTACAAAAAGGATAGAGAAATGCCGTTTCCTATAATTTCAATGTATCCTGCACCAAACGCAGAGTGAGTTGCGGCACACCAAGCGAAATAAGGAGTTCACAGTCATCATCGTTGATGTCTGTGACTTCTGCTTTACGGTAATAGTCAAGCGCCTGCTGCACGTCGCCATTAGCCAGTGCCGCGTGCCCTGCGTTGAGCCAATCGCTGGAGCGGAGGGGAGACATGCCAAGGAGGCGGTTGTATAAAGAGATTACCGCCGTCCTTTCCCCCGTAGAAGAGGAGCGGAGTGTGCACCATGCCAGCAGGCGTATAACCTTAATCTGGTCGGGACGATGGTAGTCCTCCTGATAAAGCACCTCGCAGGCATCGGCAAGACGGCCGTTCTGACTGAGAGCCACTGCATATGGATAAAGTGATATTCCCTTGTCATCCCCACTGAATAGTATCTCATACTCGCGTATAGCCTCCTTTGGTTGTCCGCACTCCATCAAACATCCGGCATACACCAGCAGATGCTCAGGCGGCAATTCCTCACATTGACGATATACCTCCACAGCCGAATGACTGTCGTGCAGCATGGCGTGGCTGAAGGCTAAGCGCAGCTTCACCGCGGTGGTCTGCTCAAAATTCGTGCTAAGCGTTTCATGGAGAGCTATCGCATGACGATACAGCCTATTGTTAAAAGCATATTCCAGTGCCACCGCCGCGTCAGCTCCATTAATACCGTCGCGTATGAGGGGACTATCGAGGAATAAAAACAGAGCCTCTCCCTGCTCCCCATTGTGTAAGGAGAGAGGATTACCCTCTTCTTCGTGTCCCATACGGATGGTGAAGAGGCGGTAAAGGTCTTGCAGATAACTCGTAGCGTAAGCAATAGAGGTGTCAATAGTGTCGCCGGCATGCTTAAAGTAATGAGAGTACTGCTGCATGAACGTACTCATCTTCTGTCCGCGCTCTTCACGCCCAAGGCTCTCGTTAGCCTCAGCGTCGGCCTGCAAGTCTAGCTCCTCCATTTGCGATGCAATCATCTGGCCAAACGTCTGGGGCATCGACGCCATGGTAGCAGCCATGGAATGGATGTCAGAATCGCACATCCGCGAATAATTGAGCAGCGGACCAAGTTTGCCGAGTGTAGCCTCAAAGTCGGGCGTCGGCACCAGCGTGGGCTTAAGCCATGAGCGCGTCTCACGGAAGAAAGGATAACTCTTCAGTTGACGAAAATGGCCGTACATCATGTCGAGACCACGATGAGCCATATCGGTAGCCTGCTTCAGGCGCGACTGTATGGCGCGTATCACTTCGGGGTCGATGCCTGCGGGTGGCATCTCGGGGTCTTCGTCCTCAAGCAGGTCTTTCAATTCGTTGAGATCAGTGATCTGTCCACGCATCTGATTGAGAAGCGTCATGAAATCGTTGTCAAAGGTCTGGCGCACACGGCGTGTCTGGTATTGCACCATATACTGCAGTTGCAGAATGACGAAGGTGATGGCCGACGGTAGCTTGATCTGCGGGCAGCTCACGGCAAAGCGATGCTTATAGTACATGGCTGCCAGCGATATACCCACAATAGCACGACACCTGATAAGCGCTTCATCAGATGTGTCGTCTGTTGAAGATTGACCATCAGCTATCGGCCATTGACCGTTGTCCACTGTCACTAGAGTTGCGAGCAACTGCAGCTTGGCGACATCGTAGTATTGGAGCAGCGAGAGCGTGAGAGCACTGACCATCCACATCTTCTCGCCTGTGGTGAGCACCGAGCTGCTGAGCAGATTGCTGAGGGCCGACCGGTCTTCTGCACTCAAGATGCCAGCCACCCAGATATAATCAAACAATTCCTCCACGAGCGACGAGCGAGAAAGCCCGTTGACCATTGACGATTGCCCGTTGGCCATTGACCCCTGTCCACTGTCGAGAATATCGTGAAAGAGTTGCTGTCCGCTGATAGCCTGCAGACGACGGCTATAATACTGCAACGTACGCCCCTGGCGCGCAACGGTGCGTAGCTTAGAATAATAAGGTGTAATGGCCTCAGCCCAGCCTGCGACACGCTTTATCTTCTCCGCTACGGCGAGGGTGCGCTCCACCACGTCGTCGTAGATATCCTTGCGACGCTCATCGTCCATGCCTTGAGCGAAATATTTCAGCATTAGAGCGTAGGTCTCCTCTGTCTTGACTATCTCGTCCATCAGCTCCCAGTTCTGAAGCTCCGATACATAGTCCTTCTGCTTGCGAATAGCCTCCAGGAGTTGGCCCTCCGCTAGCAAACGTAGTGTGTCGCAATATTGGTCGAAATAGTTCACTCCTTAAACTCTTAAACTCTTAAACTCTTAAACTCTTTAAAAGTCTGTCTTTGCATTAAGCAATGTGTCAATACCATCAGTAAGATAGAGCGCTTCGCACGTTGTGGCACTGATAGGCGGCATAGTTGCCGAGCGGTGCAAACGTTCCACAGCTTTCTGGTATGCGCGCTGTAGATTTGCAACTTTGCGACTCTGAGGCTCTGCTACCCTATACGCCACGGCACCCTGCATAGCAACGCCTTCGGCGATGTTCAGCGGACTATAGCCTGCGGCACGAGCCTTGACAGCCTGCAGCGTGTTGAGCACAGCGGCATCAAGCTGCCCTGCCAACAGCATACTAAGGCGAAGCTCAACGCTATTAATCTGCGGACGAAGTATCTGCCCCTTGCGTTTCTTAATCTTTGCAACTGCATGATCGGTAAAATCATCGTCAAGCGAATAGCGGCTCCCCGCTATCATACGGTCATCGAGCTGATCGATACGCGTGATGCGCAGTTGCTTGTTGGGCACTATGTAAAGCGGACGGCGCGTGGCGAAGGCAAACTGTATAGGGGTGCCCTTTTGCTGCCACCATTCTATCCTGTGTTTGTCGGTGAGCACCACATCAGCCTTACCATCGGCCAATGCTTTCTCGGCGTCCAATTGCGAACGATAGACAGCTATCTCAGCTCTAGCGCCCTGCTCATCGAGGATGCCCCAGTCGCTGGCAAGCAACAAAGGCAGGGCATCAGATGAGGGAAAGACTGCCACACGTAGCGCAGTGCTATCGCTCACCTGAGCCCTTGACTCTACCGCCTTCTCCTGCTTGCTGCAGGAGAAGAAAGTAAGTGTGAAAGTGAGTATGAATATGAGAGTTTTAATGCTCAATGTTCAACATTTTAACCTTTGATGGCTGCAATACCGGGGAGCACCTTGCCCTCGATAGCCTCAAGCAGTGCGCCACCACCGGTGGAGATGTAGCTTACCTTGTCTTCCAGTCCAAACTTGTGGACGCAAGCCACGGAGTCACCACCGCCCACGAGCGAGAAAGCCCCGTTGGCAGTAGCCTCAGCTACGGCATCACCTACTGCACGGCTACCGGCACAGAAATTGTCGAACTCAAAGACACCTGCGGGACCATTCCAGAGGATAGTCTTAGCGTCGCGGATAGCTGCCTTGAAGCGCTCCTGTGTTTCAGGACCCACGTCGAGACCTTCCCATCCCTCAGGAATAGCATTGCTGGGGCAAATCTTCTGCTGTGCATCGTTGGCAAACTTGTCAGCGATGATGCTGTCGGAAGCGAGCACGAGCTCCACACCGTTCTTCTTGGCCAGTTCTTCTACACCAAGAGCTACATCGAGCTTATCGAGCTCCACGATAGAGTTGCCTATCTCGCCACCGTGAGCCTTCATAAAGGTGTAGGTCATACCACCGCAGAGAATGAGCTTGTCAACCTTGCCGAGCAGATTCTCGATGATGCCAATCTTGCTGCTCACTTTAGAGCCACCCATGATAGCCACAAAGGGGCGCTTGATATTGCTGAGCACATTGTCAACAGCCTGCACCTCTTTCTCCATAAGGAGACCGAGCATCTTGTTGTCGGCATCGAAATAATCGGCGATGACAGCCGTGGAGGCATGCTTGCGGTGAGCAGTGCCAAAAGCATCCATCACATAGCAGTCTGCATAGCTGGCAAGGTGCTTGGCAAACTCTTTCTGGCTGGCCTTCATGGCCTTCTTTGCCTCGTCGTAAGCGGGATCTTCCTTGTCAATGCCTACTGGTTTGCCTTCTTCCTCAGGATAGAAGCGGAGGTTTTCGAGCAGAATCACCTCGCCCGGCTTGAGAGAAGCAGCCTGAGCGTCAGCCTTCATACAGTCGTCAACAAAGATTACAGGAGTGCCCAGCTTCTCAGCCACAGCATCCTTAATCTGCGAGAGACTCATCTTGGGATTAACCTTACCCTTGGGCTTGCCCATGTGGCTCATGATGATAAGCGAACCACCCTCATCAAGCACTTTCTTCAGTGTGGGCAGCGCACCGCGGATACGGGTGTCATCAGTAATCTTTCCATTCTCATCGAGTGGCACGTTGAAGTCAACGCGCACGATTGCCTTCTTACCGGCAAATTTGTAATCGTTAATTGTCATTGTTTTTGTGATTTATTAAGTTGTTTATAATGTTTGCATATCTCTGTCATCTTGCAGATAGCGCATTTTGGCTTGCGCGCCAGGCATGTATATCGCCCCAGATATAGGAGCCAGAAGTGTGACTGCGCCACTATGGCGCTCTCTATGTGTTTCTTCAGCTCCAGTTCTACGGCCAGCGGCGTCTTGCAACGCTCGGGCACGAGACCCAGCCTATGGCTTACCCTGAACACGTGGGTATCTACTGCCAGTGCTGCCTCCTTAAATACTATTGCCAATATAACATTGGCCGTCTTGCGCCCCACTCCAGGCAAGCGCGTGAGTTCCTCCATCGTGGAGGGCACCTCACCGCCGAAGTCGCTGACCAGCATCTGCGACATGCCCTTGAGATAGCCTGCCTTGCTATTGGGATACGACACCGAGCTGATGTAACTCAATATCTCTTCCTCCGTAGCCTGCGCCATCTGCTGTGGCGTGGGGTATTGCGCAAAGAGCGACTTAGTTACCATATTCACCCGTTTGTCGGTACACTGCGCAGAGAGCACCACAGCCACCAGCAACTGAAACGGACTGCCATAGTCCAGCTCAGTGTCAATGGGTGGCATCTGCTTGCGCAGACGTTCCAAAACTTGGGTGTATAACTCAGTCTTTGTCAATGTTCAGTGGTATCTTATTCACACGGCGCACATGGCGTCCGCCTTCAAAGTCGGTGGCAAAGAACTCGTCCATCACTTCACGGGCAGTATCCTCGCTAATAAAGCGACCTGGCATCACTAGCACATTGGCATCGTTGTGCTGGCGTGCCAGATGAGCTATTTCCGGCATCCATACAAGCGCAGCTCTTACCTTCTGATGTTTGTTAAGCGCCATACTGATACCCTCACCACTGCCACAGATAGCTATGCCAGTGGTATAGACGTCATTATCGATGGCCTCACCCAACTTATGCGCAAAGTCGGGATAGTCGCAGCTCTCCTCGCTATATGTGCCGAAGTCCTCGTACTCAATGCCTTTCTCTGCGAGATATTGCTTTACAAACTGCTTGAGGGCAAAGCCTGCGTGGTCTGATGCTAATCCTATCTTCATATTTGAATATTGATATTTAAAAGTTACTCAGCCAGATACTGCTTTATCTGCTTATACACATTCTCTGCATTAAAGCCAAACTTCTCGTCCAGCACTTTGAAATGGGCAGAATAGCCAAAGCTCTCCACTCCATACACCTTGCCATGGCTGCCCACAAGTCCCTGCAGGTTTACGGGCAAACCGGCAGTGAGACCGAACTTCTTGATGCCGGCAGGCAGCACACTGTGCTGATAGGTGATGTCTTGTGTGCGGAACAATCCCTCAGAGGGGATGCTTACTATGCGGTAGCGCACGCCATCCTGCTTGAGCAACTCTGCAGCCTCAACAAGCGTCGATACTTCGGAGCCGGTAGCCACCAGCACTATCTCAGGGTCGTCCTCAGGGATAACGGTGTAGCCACCGCGCTGGGCACCTTCGTATTTTGTACCTTCGGGCAGATTGGCGATATTCTGACGACTAAGAATAAGTGCAGTCGGTGTCTTCCAGTTCTCCATAGCCATACGCCAGCACACCACAGTCTCCTTGACATCGGCAGGGCGCATCACTAGCAACGAATTGAGACCGCTATGGTTCTTCATCTTCTCCAGCAAGCGTATCTGAGCCTCTTGCTCAATGGGCTGGTGGGTGGGACCATCCTCGCCCACGCGGAACGAATCGTGGCTCCACACAAACTTCACGGGCAGCTCCATCAGTGCAGCCATACGTATGGCGGGCTTCATATAGTCGCTAAAGACAAAGAAGGTGCCCATAGCTGTGATCACGCCGCCGTGCAGAGTCATACCAATACACAGACATGCCATGGTGAGCTCGCTCACTCCTGCCTGCAAGAAGTTGCCGCCGAAATCGCCGGGTTGTATGTTGCGACTCTGCTTGAGGAAGCCGTCGGTCTTGTCGGAATTGCAAAGGTCGGCGGAGGAGACAACCATATTCTCCACTTTCTTGGCCAACTCGCTCAGCACTGCCGATGAGGCGTTGCGCGTCGGGTCGCCATCCTTCACTGTAATGCCGTCCCAGTCTATCTTCGGGAGCTTGTTGGCAAACCAATCGGCCTGCTTCTTTGCGCTCTCGGGATTCTCCAAAGCCCACAAGCGCTCCTGGCTCTGGCGTTCACCAACTATCTGTTGTAACTCGGCGCAACGATTCTTATACATCTGCTTTACATCGTCATAGATAACGAAAGCATTGTCGGGGTCGCCACCCAGATTGCGCACAGTATTTACGTATGCACCCTGACCGAGAGGCGCACCATGTGTCTTGGTGCTGCGCTCCAGGCAGTTGCCATCAGCATCAAGGCAACCCTTACCCATCACACACTTACCGATGATGAGCGTAGGCCTATGCTCCTCAGCGACTGCCTTGTCGAGGGCATCGCGTATCTCATTGACATCATTGCCGTTGATGGTAATGACATTCCAGTTCCACGCCCTGTACTTCATTGCCGTGTTCTCGTCCGACACAGTGCTGCACTCGGTGGAGAGCTGTATGTCATTGGAGTCGTAGAACATAATCAGGTTATTGAGCCCAAGGAAGCCCGCCATACGGCCTGCGCCCTGCGATATCTCCTCCTGTATGCCACCATCACTGATGTAAGTGTAAATCTTCTCCTTCAAGAATGACTCATTGCCTAGGTGTGCAGCCATAAACTTGGCGGCAATAGCTGCACCCACAGCATAGCAGTGGCCCTGTCCGAGCGGACCTGACGAGTTCTCTACGCCACGGCTGACATTCAGCTCCGGATGGCCGGGAGTCGTGGACTTCCAACGACGGAACTCCTTTAACTCGTCGATAGTAAACTTGCCCTGCATGGCCAGTGCTGAATAGAGCATCGGCGACATGTGGCCTGGGTCAAGATAAAAGCGGTCGCGAGTCTCCCACTGCGGGTTGTTGGGGTCATAAACCAAGTATTCTGAAAAGAGGACATTTATAAAGTCTGCACCTCCCATAGCACCGCCAGGATGGCCGGAGTGTGCATTCTCAACCATTGCCGCCGACAGAATCCTTATATTGTCAGCAGCTCTGTTCATCAATTCAACAGTATTTTTCATAGAGTCGAAAATTATAGTATTTTACCAAATGTTAAAGCGTAGAGTGTTGTTTGATCAGCTCGAGAAACTCGTTACGAGTGGCCTTGTTGTTGAATGCTCCCGTAAAGTCGCTGGTGGTGGTTACGGAGTTCTGCTTCTCCACTCCCCGCATCTGCATACACATGTGCTTGGCCTCTATCACCACCATCACACCCAGCGGATTGAGCGCCTGCTGTATACAGTCCTTTATCTGCGTGGTCATACGCTCCTGCACCTGCAAGCGATGGCTGTATATATCAACCACTCGGGCTATCTTACTCAGACCGGTGATAAAGCCGTTAGGGATATACGCCACATGGGCCTGACCATAGAAGGGAATCATGTGGTGCTCGCACAGAGAATAGAAGTTTATCTCCTTTACTATCACCATCTGCTGATAGTCCTCTTTAAACTTGGCAGACTGCAACACCGCCATAGGGTCAATCTGATAACCCTGCGTGAGTGTCAGCATGGCCTTAGCCACACGTGTCGGTGTCTTAAGCAGTCCCTCGCGCTGTGGGTCCTCACCCAGCAGAGTTAGCTCCTTTCGGAATATATCCTCCAATTGCTGTAGTGTCTGCGGATTAAAATCTATTTGTTCCATATCTGTTATTCAACTGGCACCTTAACACGAGACTTCATCACTGTCATACCAGTGGTGTTGAACTGTCGCGACTCTCTTACTCTGCTGATGAATGCATCAGCATCCTCCTTGTTCACAAAGTCTCCTGCCACGCATATCCAGTGAGGCGACACAAAGTGCATATACACTGGCGTATCGGGAAAGAGCCTTTTAAACTCGCGGCCGGCAGCCTGGGCATTCTCCTTGTCTACACGCGAACTGCCACCGGTGAAGAACTTAACCCTCCATCCTGCCCTTGTGGTGTAGGCTGTTGGCTTAGATGTCTTGGTCTGCGTGGGCGTCGTTGTGCTGGATGCCAATGTGCTTATGTTGCCTTTCACGACTGGTTTGGCCTGCTTAGGCTGTGCGGTCTTGGCAACATTAGTGCTCGCTGGCACCGAGGGGGCTGTTGCCACCACTGGCTCTGCCTCCCTGCCATCGACTAATCGGTCAATATCCTTATCCTGCCTCAGATGAATACGGTTTGCCGACTTCATCTGAAGACGCTGAGTAAAGGTTAACCTGGCTGATGCGCTCATAATCACAGTCACCAACAGCATGAATAAGTAAAGGCGCTTCATTGTTTTAGTTTTTATTATTCTTTCCAGGCGTCGATGATACCCTTGAAGTCGGCAGCCTTGAGCGATGCGCCACCGATAAGGCCTCCGTCAACATCAGGCTTGGCAAAGAGCTCCTTGGCATTGGAAGGCTTGCAGCTACCGCCATACTGGATAGTGGTATTCTCTGCCACCTCCGGGCCAAACTGCTTGGCTATCTCTTGACGTATAAAGGCATGCATCTCCTCGGCTTGGTCTGCAGTGGCGGTCTTGCCCGTACCGATAGCCCAAACAGGTTCGTAGGCCAGCACCACGTTGGCAAACTGCTCAGCGGTGAGGTCATAGAGCGAACCCTTCAGCTGGGCTGCCACAACCTCATTCTGCTTGCCAGCCTCACGCTCCTCCAGTACCTCGCCAATGCAGAAGATAACCTTCAGGCCATTGGCCAAAGCGAGGTTAACCTTCTCCTTGAGTATCTCGGGAGTCTCACCATAATAAGCACGACGTTCACTGTGA
>JAGCTG010000118.1 GCA_017963785.1 Bacteroidaceae bacterium
AAAAAACAATGATTTACAATCCCAAGATGGAGTGCATGAGCCGCGATGATATGCGTGCTCTGCAAAGCGAGAGGCTGCGCAAGACAGTCAAGACTTGCTACGAGAAGGTCCCCTTCTATAAGAGGAAGATGGATGAACTGGGGGTCACGCCCGACGATATAAAGAGTGTGGATGACGTGACCAAGTTGCCCTTCACGACTAAGTATGACCTCCGTGATGAATATCCCTTCGGTCTGCAGGCAGTGCCTATGAGCGAAATAAAGCGTATCCACGCCTCCAGCGGCACCACCGGCAAGCCCGTAGTTGGCACCTACACTCAGAACGACCTCGACATGTGGGCCGAGTGTGTGGCCCGTGTGCTGGCCGTGGGTGATGTCGGCCCCGGCGATGTGGTGCAGGTAAGCTACGGCTACGGCCTCTTCACCGGCGGTCTCGGTGCCCACGATGGCGCTGCCAAGCTAGGTGCTGTGCAGCTGCCCACCTCTTCAGGCAACTCTGAGAAGCAGATAATGCTCATGCAGGACCTCGGCACCACAGCTCTCTGCTGCACGCCCTCCTATGGTCTGCACCTGGCAGAGGTGATAGAGAAACATAAGGTGCCAGCCGAGAATCTGAAATTACGCGTAGGCTTCTTCGGTGCTGAGCCCTGGACCTGGGGCATACGCCGCGAGCTGGAGGCCAAGCTCCACATCAAGGCCATCGACATCTACGGCCTCACCGAGATGTGCGGTCCCGGCGTTGGCGGCGAGTGTCTATATCAGGACGGTACCCACGTGTGGGAGGATATGTTCCTGCCCGAGATAGTTGATCCCGATACTCTCGAACCCGTTGCTCCGGGCGAGGTAGGCGAACTGGTCATCACCTCGCTGTGCAAGGAGGCCATGCCCATACTGCGCTACCGCACCCGCGACCTCACCAGCCTTATCTATGAGCCTTGCAAGTGCGGACGCACCGCAGTGAGGATGGGCAAGGTGCTGGGCCGCAGCGATGACATGCTCATCATCCGTGGCGTCAATGTATTCCCCAGCCAGATAGAGACTGTGCTCACAGAGTTCCCCGCCTTCACACCGCAGTATTTCATCACCGTGGACCGCAAGGGCAACGAGGACACCTTCGACCTCGACGTGGAGCTCCGCGAAGAATTCTTCTCGCCCAATCCCGGCAAGCAGATGCCGTTTATCAAGCCGCTCTACGACCGACTTGTATCGCTCACCGGCATCAAACCCAACATCCATATCCAGCCGCCTAACACTATTCAGCGCTCCACTGGCAAAGCCAAGCATGTCAACGACAAGCGTGACTTCCGCAACTGGATGGAGGGTAAGTGATTGAAGAGTTGAAAAATTAAAAGATTAAAAAATAGAAGGTGTTTGATAAAGAAGTTGTAACCCGTATTATCGACCAGATGGGGCTTGGCGACTTTTCGCAAGCCACCATCCGCGACATACAGGCCCTGTCACGCCAGCTGGAGGAAAAGACTGGCGAGCCCGTCATCCATCTGGAGATGGGAGTGCCGGGGCTGCAGCCCTCGCAGATAGCACTGCAGGCTGAGCAAGAGGCGCTTGCCAACGGCTGCGCCACCATCTATCCGCCCAATGGTGGCATACCGCGCATCAAGCAGGCCGCTGCCAAGTTTGTCAAGGCGTTCATCGATGTTGACGTGGCTCCCGATAGCTGCATACCCACCACTGGCAGCATGCAGGGTACCTTTGCCGCCTTCACCGCTTGGCACCACGCCATGCCGGAGAAGGACACCGTGCTGCTCATACAACCGGGGTTCCCTGTGCAGACCACGCAGTGTGATGTGATAGGCCTCAAGCACATTGGCCTTGACATCTACGACTACCGCGGTCCCAAACTGATAGACAAGCTCGACGAGATACTCGCTGCAGGCAATATATGCGGAATCGTGTATAGCAATCCCAACAACCCCTCTTGGGTATGCTTCAACGAGCAAGAGCTGGAGGGCATAGGCCGTCTGGCCACCAAGCACGACATCATTGTGCTTGAAGACCTTGCCTATTTCGCTATGGACTTCCGTCGCGACCTCTCGCACCCCTACCAAGCGCCTTTCCAGGCCACCGTGGCACGCTACACCGACAACTACATGCTCGCCGTCTCAGGCAGCAAGGCGTTCAGCTATGCCGGCCAGCGCATCGGCGTGATGTGTATCAGCGACAAGCTCTACCACCGCGTCTATCCCAATATGCAGCTCAAGTTTGGCGTAGGCGAGTTTGGCAATTTCTTCTCCAACCGCCTGATGTACACCTTCTCCAGCGGCACCACCCACAGTGTGCAGCATGCCATGGCAGCCCTGATGGAGGCCGCCGTGGAGGGTAGCTACAATTTTCTCGACGATGTAAAGGAATATGGCCGCAGAGCCAAGTTTATGAAGGACGTGCTGCTCAGCAACGGCTTCTACCTTGTGTATGACAACGACATGGGCGCCCCGCTTGCCGACGGCTTCTATTTCACTGTGCAGTATCCCGGCATGAACGACCTCCAGCTCACGCGCCTGCTGATGTACTACGGCATTGCCGTCTATCCGCTCGACACCATGGGCAGCGAACAGCAGGGAGTGCGCATCTGCACCTCTTTCTTCTCACGCCAGCAAGAACCACTCTTCAAACAACGCATCGAACAATTCCACAAAGACAATGGACAATAAATCACCCTATCTACATCCCCAATACGAGACGTTGTCTCGTGAGGAGATAAGCAAGTTGCAGGCCGAGCGTCTGCAAGCCACCGTAAGGCACTGCATGAACGTTCCGTTCTATCAGCAGAAATTCAAAGAGATGGGCATCACGCCCGACGATATCCGCACCGTAGATGATGTGCGCAAACTGCCCTTCACCACCAAGCAGAACCTGCGCGACACATACCCCTTCGGCATGGCAGCAGTGCCACTGCGCGACTGTGTGCGCCTCCACTCGTCCAGCGGCACCACAGGCAACCCCACCGTCATCCTCCACACTAAGAACGATCTCGACGAATGGGCCAACCAGGTTGCTCGCAACCTGTGGATGGTGGGACTGCGCCCCGACGATGTGTTTCAGAACTCCAGCGGCTACGGCATGTTTACCGGCGGCCTCGGTTTCCAGTATGGAGCTGAGAAACTGGGCATGCTCACTGTGCCCGCCGCTGCCGGCAACTCGCTGCGCCAGATAAAATTCATGCGCGACTTTGGCACCACTGCCGTCCACGCTGTCCCCAGTTATGTCACCCGTCTCTACGAAGTGATGCAGGAGCAGGGCGTTGACCCGCGCCGCGACACCAAGCTACGTGTGCTGGCCATCGGCGCCGAGCCCCATAGCGAGGAGCAGCGCAAGCGAATAGAGAATATGATGGGCGTCAAGGCCTACAACTCGTTTGGTATGAGCGAGATGTGTGGTCCCGGCGTAGGTTTTGAGTGCCAGGAACAGAATGGTCTCCACTTCTGGGAAGACTACTACATCGTGGAGATAGTTGACCCCGACACCCTCGAGCCAGTGCCTGACGGCGAGATAGGCGAGCTCGTGCTCACCACCCTCTGCCGCGAAGCCATGCCGCTATTGCGATATCGCACCCGTGACCTCACCCGAGTGCTGGGCCGCAGCTGTCCCTGCGGTCGCAACCATGTACGCCTCGACCGTATGCGTGGCCGCAGCGACGATATGATAGTACTGCGCGGAGTCAATATCTTCCCCATTCAGATAGAGAAGATACTCATGCAGTTCCCCGAGCTGGGCAGCAACTATCTCATCACCCTCACCACCGATGCTGACAACGACAACATGACCGTAGAGGTAGAGCTTGCCGAAATGTTCACCGACGACTATGCCCGTCTCCAGAAACTCAACAAGGACATCACACGTGCCCTCAAGGATGAGATACTGCTCACGCCCTACGTCAAGCTCGTAGCCCGTGGCACCCTGCCCGTCAGCGAAGGCAAGGCAGTCCGCGTAGTCGATAAGCGCAAGGTATATCAGTAAATTTCAAATTTCAATAATTACAAACATGACTATTCATCAACTCTCAGTATTCATAGAGAATAAGACCGGCACCCTTGTCAAGGTGCTCAACACACTTAAGGAGGGCGGCATACAGATTATTGCCTCCACAGTGTCAGATACAGTGGAGTATGGTCTCTACCGCATCATCTGCAACAAGCCCTCGCAGGCCTATCGCCTGCTCCGCGACAACAGCATCAGCGTAACAATGAACGATGTCTTCGCCTTGCAGATAGACAACACCCCCGGTCAGGCAGCCCAGCTGTTTGACACCTTCAGCAAGGCCGACATCAACATCAGCTACATGTACTCATTCCTCCTCAAGGGCAAGGGAATCATCGTCTTCCGCACTGGCGACACCGACAAAGCCCGCGAGGTCATCAGCCTCAACAAGTTTCACTTCATCAGTGAAGAAAACCTCAACGAACTGGCTTAGGTAGCCTAGTAGCCTAATAGCAAATTGTCAACTCTTTAACCTTTTAACCTTTTAATTATGGTTATCAAGATTATCCTCGTCATCCTGTTCTTCGCCATCATGATAGGCGTAGGACTCTACTCCCGCAAGCAGGCCAGCAGCGTTGACGGTTTCGTGCTTGGCGGACGTCGTGTTGGTCCGTGGCTCACCGCCTTTGCCTACGGCACCAGCTACTTCAGCGCCGTCGTGTTTATCGGCTATGCCGGCCAGTTTGGTTGGAAATACGGCCTGTCCAGCACATGGATAGGTATCGGCAACGCCGTCATCGGCAGCCTACTCGCATGGCTTGTGCTCGGCAAGCGCACCAAACAGCTCACCCAGCACATCGACTCACGCACCATGCCCGACTTCTTCGGCATACGCTTCAACAGCGAGAACCTGCGCATCGTCGCCTCTATCATCGTCTTCGTGTTCCTTATACCCTACACCGCAGGCGTCTATAAGGGCATCTCCACCCTCTTCGAGATGGGCTTCAGCGTGCCCTATGAATACTGCGTCATTGTGATGGCACTACTCACTGCTGTCTATGTCATACTCGGCGGCTACAAGGCCACAGCCATCAACGACTTCATCCAGGGCATCGTCATGATTTTCGGCATCGTCGTGGTCATCGCCGCAGTGCTCGCTTCACAGGGCGGTCTCACTGAGGCCTTCAGCAAAATGGCTGAGCTGCCTGCCGACGGAGCCACCGAGGCAGCCAGTGGCGGATTTGGCAGCCTCTTCGGTCCCGATCCGTGGAACCTGCTCGGCGTAGTAGTGCTCACCTCTCTCGGCACCTGGGGACTGCCACAGATGGTCGGTAAGTTCTACTCCATCACCGACAACCGCGCCATACGCCGCGGCACCATCATCTCCACCATCTTTGCTTTCGTCATAGCCGGAGGATGCTACTTCCTCGGCGGCTTCGGCCGACTCTTCGACAGCCCCGCCATCTACAACGCCGACGGCAAGATAGCCTTCGACTCCATCGTGCCCTCCATGCTCGAGACACTCTCGCCGGCACTCATAGCCCTCGTCGTGCTGCTCGTCCTGTCAGCATCCATGAGCACCCTCGCCTCGCTCGTGCTCACCTCCAGCTCCACCATGACCCTCGACCTCATCTATCGCGACAAGAAAGCCAGCAGACTTGAGGCACCAGAGGGCACCATCGACGACACCGTGGAGGGCAACATCGAGCGCCGCAAGGTCATCGTGATGCGCGTGCTGATAGTCTTCTTCATCGCCATCTCCCTGCTCATAGCCCTCAATCCGCCCACCTTCATCGCCCAGCTCATGGGCATCTCGTGGGGCGCACTGGCCGGAGCATTCCTGGCACCTTTCATGCTCGGCCTCTACTGGAAGGGCGTCACCCCCGCTGCCGTATGGGCATGCTTCATCTGGGGCGTAGGCCTCACCGTGGTCAATATGCTCACCGGCAACGCCATCGCCAATCCCATCAACTGCGGCGCCATCGCCATGGTCGGCGGCTTCCCCGTAGTATGGATAGTAAGCCTCTTCACTCCCAAGCCCGACCGCCAGCACGTCAACAATATGTTCAAATGCTTTAAGAAACAATAAAATCTCAAAACACAACTTCCAAATGAAAAAGAAAACATTAACTATTCTCTGTTCTCTGTTCTCTGTTCTCTATCTTGGGGTTTGCCCAAGATAATGCCCTCATCGCGGCCTCCGAGCCGCGACCTCCTCTCGACTCTCGACTATCGTCGAGCGCGAAGCGCGGTAACTTCTAAGCGAAGCGATAACTCCTAAAAAATATAAATTAATCAAATCTCAAATGAAAAAGAAAACATTAACTATTCTCTGTTCTCTGTTCTCTGTTCTCTGTTCACTATTCTCTATCTTGGGGTTTGCCCAAGATAATGCCTTCACCGACCGCATAGAGATACACGGCTATGCACAGGGCGGCTACGACTACAACACCACCACCAACGAAAACTCCTTCAACTTCAAGCGCACCGTAGTCTGGGCCAAGGCCAAGATTACCGACAAGTGGTCGTTCCTCTTCATGCACGACTTCAACTCCAAGCCCCTCGAGTACTACACCGACTTCCGCCCCCACAAGGCCATCGGCTTCCGCCTCGGACAGTTTAAGAACTCCCTCACCCTCGAAAACCCCATGTCGCCCTCCAAGGTAGAACTCATCGACGTATGCTCACAAAGCGTCACCTACCTCACCGGCTGCGGCAGCGATCCCCTCTACGGCAGGCACACAGGCCGCGACCTCGGCCTCCTCATCTATGGAGAGCCCTTCAAGGGATTCATCTACGAGCTCGGCATCATGAACGGCCAAGGCATCAACAACCGCGACCTCAACAAGTCAAAAGACCTCATCGCCAAGCTCAGCTATAAGCTCTGCGACCCCCTCACCGTCGTAGCCACCGGGCAGATAGGCCACGGCCATGCCATCGCCGACTCCGAGGTCAACCCCTACGTCCATGAAGGCGACAACTATCGCCGCCACCGCTACACAGTCGGCGCCAACTATTCCACCGCCCCCTTCAGCCTGCGCGGCGAATACCTCAAGGGATGGGACGGCCCCGTGCAGAGCCAGGGCTTCTATGCCACCACCACCGTCAATATCATACCCAAGCTCGACGCCGTAGCCTCCTACGACTGGTTTGACCGCAACACACGCAGCCATTTCGCACAGACCAACTACACCCTCGGCCTGCAGTATTGGTTCTTCAACAAGTGCCGCATCCAGGCGCAGTGGACCTTCTGCGACCCCGACTCCCGCTGGAAAAAGAACTACAACATGCTGCAGTTCCAAACCCAAATATGTTTCTAATCACTCGTTCCTCATCGCGGGCTTGTTCCGCGATCTCATGAAATAGTAAATAGTAAATTGTCAAATAGTAAATTGCCTTGACACTATTAGAAAAACTCAACCACACCGACATCTTCGCCCATGACAACGGCATACAGCTCACAGAGGTGCGCGAGGGCTATGCCAAAGCCGAGATGACCGTCAGTCCGCGCCACATCAACGGAGCTAACGTCTGCCAGGGTGGAGCCATCTTCACCCTTGCAGACTTGGCTTTTGCTGCCGTGTGCAACAGCCACGGAGTGCCTCCCTCATCGCGGTCTCCGAGCCGCGACCTCCTCTCAGCAACAACATAGAGTTTCTCGTCAGCGCCCGCCTGGGCGACCATCTCGTTGCCGAAGCCCGCGAGACCATCAACCACCACAAGATGCCGCAGAGCCTCATCCGTGTCACCAACCAAGACGGCACCCTCATCGCCACCGCCACAGGTCGCGCCTACCGCAAGCGCATCCCCTTCGACGTCGACAACCTCATGTAATCCCTCATCGCGGCCTCCGAGCCGCAACCTCCTACACAACTATGAAAAAAACCTCGTTAGCATTTTTGTTTTCGTTTTCGTTTTGGTTTTCGTTAGCAACTGCCTGTTTTGCTGAGAAACAGGCAGTTGCTACCAGCCCCGACGGCCAGACCAAGCTCACCGTCACCCTCGCCGACCGCATCTACTATGACGTGGAGAGCCACGGCGAGCAGCTGTTCAGTCGCTGCCATATTGCCCTCACCCTGAATTGCCCCCCTGCCGGAGGGGGGCTGTCCAAAGGACAGAGGGGAGGGAGCCGCACCCTCGGCCTCCAGCCAGTGCTCAAGGGCAAGCGCCTGCAGACCATCAGCGAGACACTCACTCCCCTCCATCCCCTCAAGTTCAGCAAGGTGCCTAACAACTACACCCTGCTCACCCTCACCTTCGCTGGTGACTACAAGGTGGAGTGGCGCATCTACGACGACGGCATCGCCTATCGCTTCGTCACCGCCCTCAAGGGCGACATAGAGGTAATAAGCGAAGACGGCACCTGGCAGCTCACCACACCCTGCCCGCTCGTGCTCCAGCAGCCCGGCGGCTTCAAGACCAGCTGTGAGGAGAACTACAGCGTCGTGCCCAGCAACGAGTGGAAGCCCACCGACCGCATGAGCGAGCTGCCCATCCTCGTCATGGGCGAGAAGCAGAAAGTGCTCATCTCCGAGTTCGACCTTTTCGACTACCCCGGCGCCTTCCTCAAAAGTCAAGAGTCAATGGTCAACGCCGAAGGGGTCGCGAGCGGTAAGCGAGAACGAAGTGGCAATGGTCAATGGTCAATGGTTCATCCCCACACTCCCCTACGCTACGAAGACCGCGGCGACCGCAGCCAGAACATCCTTGAAGAAGCCGACTATATCGCCCGCACCGCAGGCACCCGCACCTTCCCCTGGCGCTATATGCTCATCACCCAACGCGACGGACAGCTCGCCGAGAGCACCATGCCCGTGCGCCTCGCGCCGCCATGTGCCATCGACGACACCGACTGGATACGCGTAGGCCAGACCTGCTGGGACTGGCTCAACGGCATCCCCTACGGCTCCGACGTCACCTTCCATTCTGGCATCAACCTCGACACCTATAAATACTTCGTTGATTTCGCAGCCCGCAACGGCGTGGGCTATATGCTCATGGACGAAGGCTGGGCGCTCGACACCCGCGACCCCTTCCACACCAACCCCGAGGTGCATCTGCCCGAACTCATCGCCTATGCCGAGAGCAAGGGCGTCGGCATCATCGTGTGGCTGCCCTGGCTCACCGTGGAGCACCACATGGACCTCTTCGCCACCTTCGAGCAGTGGGGCATCCGTGGTGTCAAGATTGACTTCATGGACCGCCACGACCAGTGGATGGTCAATTTCTACGAGCGCGTAGCCAAGGAAGCTGCCAAGCACCATATCCTCATCGATTTCCACGGCGCCTTCCACCCCAGCGGACTCGACTATAAGTATCCCAATGTGCTCACCTACGAGGGTGTGCGCGGCATGGAGTTCAACGGCGGCTGCAAGCCCGACAACAGCGTGTGGCTCCCCTTCATCCGCAATGCCGTCGGCCCCATGGACTACACCCCCGGCTCCATGCTCTGCTATCAGCCCGAGCGCCATCACGGCAACCGCCCCATCTGCTCCGGCGTGGGCACCAAGGCGTTCAACATGGCCGTCTTCGTGCTCTTTGAGAGCAACCTGCAGATGCTCATGGACAATCCCTGCCGCTACGACCAGTGGCCCGACTGCCGCGACTTCCTCACCAGCGTGCCCGTCAACTGGGACGAGACGCGCGTGCTCGGCGCCGAGGCAGGCCAGTATATCGTCAGCGCCAAGCGCAAGGGCGACCAGTGGTTTATCGGAGCCATCACCAACAGCACCGAGCGCGACCTGCAGATAGCCCTCGACTTCCTGCCCGCAGGCAAGCAGCTCACCATGACCAGCTTCGCCGACGGTGTCAATGCCGACATCATCGCCATGGACTACCTCCGCCAGCAGCAGGCCGTCAGCTCTGCCACCGTGCTGCCCATCCACCTCGCCCGCAACGGTGGCTGGTGCGCAAAGATAGAATAGAAACGAAAAACATAAGAAGTTAGCGGAAGTTAGCAGAAGTTAAAGACGATACTCATAGCAAAACCCCGAAGGGGCGTAGGATAACAGACAGGGGTGCAACCCCTGGCATTCTGTCGTACCTTCGGCACTAAAATACTAATATGGGCTCCCATGCAGGGGTTACGCCCTACGGGCTCACCGCCTGCCTGTGGTCTTTCGTCCCTACGGGACATTCGACTATCGTCGAGCGCGTCAGCGCGATAACTTCTAGGAGCCAACGGCTCCGATAACTTCTGAGCGCAGCGGTAACTTCTAAAATTAAAACGAAGCCATGAAACGACTCCCGTTAGCGTTAGCGTTATCGTTAGCGTTGTTAATGACCAATGGTTATTGGTTAACAGCCATCGGCCAAAAGACCACCACTCTCGACCCCTCTGCATGGTCCACGTCAGTATGGCTCTCCGCCGCCGATGCTCCTGTGGTCACAGAGCAAGCCGGCAAAGCCTTTCGTGCCGCCGACGGTGCCAGCTGGTTTATGTCCACCGTCACCAACCCGCAGCGCGTCACCTCCGCCAAGTGGATGACAACGGGCCTCGGCATCTATGAGCTCTACCTCAATGGTCAGCCCGTGGGCGACGAAGTCCTCAAGCCCGGATTCACCCACTACGCCAAGACCAAGCGCTCCTTCACCTACGACATCACCCCCGCCTTCCGTCGTCAGCGCGGCGCAGCCAACACCCTCGCTGTCCAGGTCACCCCCGGCTGGTGGGCCGACAAGATTGTCACCCCCGGCCATCTCAACGGCATGCGCGGCCATAAGTGCGCCTTCCGCGGAGTGCTCGAGCTCACCTATGCCGACGGCACCAAGCAATACTACGGCACCGACACCACCCACTGGCGGGCAGGCATCGCGGGGCCTGTCAAGCATGCAGGCATCTTTGACGGCGAGGAGTACGACGCCCGCGTGCTGCCGGGCTATGCCACCCCCTACCTGCTCGGCAAGCCCGAAGTCAACAGCGAGTTTCAGGGCGACATCCTGCCCTCCGAGGGCGCAGAAGTCTATCTGCGTCGCGACCTCGCCCTCAAGCCCGTCGACACCTACGTATGGCAAGGTGTCACAGGCGACAAAGCCTCCGACGACCACACTCCTGCCGAGCACGGCACCGTCCGCATACTGCGCCGCTATGCCCCAGGCAAGACCATCACTCTCCACCCCGGAGAGACACTCATCGTCGATTTCGGACAAAACTGCTCCGGCGTACCCTCCTTCACCTTCAAGGCACAGGCAGGCACCCAGCTCACCTGTCTGCCAGGCGAGATACTCAACGACGGCAACGGAGCCGAGCGCCGCGGCATGGACGGCCCCGAGGGCAGCATCCACCGCCGCAACCTGCGCACCCCGCCCAACTGCATACAAATCAGCTACACCTTCGCCGACAGCAAGAGCTACGTCAGCTACCACCCCCGCTGCACCTTCTTCGGCTATCGCTACATCTCCGTCACCTCCACTGGCGACGTAGAGATACGCTCCGTCGAGTCGCTGCCCGTCACCTCCATCGCTCGCCACCTCGAGACAGGCACCATCACCACCGGCCACCCCCTCATCAACAAAATCATCTCCAACACCCTCTGGGGCCAGCGCTCCAACTACCTCTCCGTGCCCACCGACTGCCCACAGCGCGACGAGCGCCTCGGCTGGATGGCCGACACCCAGGTCTTTGCCGAGACAGGCACCTACTTCGCCAACACCGACCGCTTCTTCCATAAGTGGATGCGCGATGTGCGCGACTCGCAGAGCGCCACCGGCGCCTACCCCGGCGTGTCCCCCACCGCCCAGTATGGCGACGACATGATGCGCCTCGGCTGGGCCGATGCCGGCATCATAGTGCCCTGGACCATCTGGAAACAATACGGCGACACCGCCATCATCAACGAAAGCTGGCACTCCATGGTCCGCTTCATCGACCACATCAACTCAGTCAAATACAACCATCAGGCCCTCGTCAGCGAGAATGGCAACTACCAGTGGGCCGACTGGCTCAGCTGCGAAGCCCTCGAGAGCTGCACCGGCCTCGCCTTCAGCGACCACGGCCCGCGCCCCGAAGCCATCGACTACTGGAACTACCTCAGCGCCTGCTACTGGCTCATCGACTCCGAGATGATGCGCGACATGGCAGCCGCCACCTCACGCGATGACACCCCCTATCGGCAGATGGCCGACAGCGCCCGCGCCTACCTCAAGCACCAGTTCTTCCTCCCCGACGGCAGCTTCAAGACCTCCGTGCTCAACACCATGCAGACCCCCGCCCTCTTCGCCCTCAAGTGCGGGCTAGTGGACGGCCAGGCCGAAGAGCTCACCATCCGGCGCCTGCGCCAGAACTTCGCCGACCACGGCAACTGCCTGCAGACAGGCTTCCTCGGCACCAGCATCCTCATGGCCACCCTCACCGACCACGGCATGGCCGACATCGCCTACCAACTGCTCTTCCAGCGCAACAACCCCAGCTGGATATATTCCATCGACAATGGCGCCACCACCATCTGGGAGCGGTGGAACAGCTACCGCCGCGACACAGGCCTCGGCCCCAACAGCATGAACAGCTTCAACCACTACGCCTACGGCGCCGTGTGCGAGTGGATATGGGAGACAGCGGCAGGCATCGCTGCCGACCCGCGCCAGCCCGGCTTCCGCCATATCATCATGCGCCCCGTACCCGACAGGCGGCTCGGCCATCTCCGTGCCCACTATCAGTCAGCCGCAGGCCCCATCCGCAGCGCATGGCACTACAAGGGCGACACCTGGCACTGGGACATCACCATCCCTGCCGGCGCCACCGCCACAGTCACCCTTCCCGGCGACACCGTCTCCACCCGCTACACCAGCGGCACCTACCACCTGCAAAAGACACTACCGTAATCTTACAACCCCCTTAACTTCTTGAAACTTGAAACCTGAAACCCTTTAAACCCATGAAACGACTGATTACCCTATTGCTCATACTGAGCGCATCCGTCACGACAGAGGCCAGGACCTGCAGAGTGTGCGGCGGACTCGGCCACGCCTTCGGGCATAGCGAAATAATATGTTCCGCGTGCAACGGCAGCGGCCAAGAAGCCCCCTCTGCGGCCGAGCAGATGAGAGAAAACCGCGACAGAGAGAACTACGCCAACAGCGCCAACGACTTGATGGAAGCATACAACCTCACCCCCGAGGAGTATTTCGCCTACGAGGAACTCATCAAGCAGGCCATGGAGCAAGTGCCCGTCTATCAGACCTGCACGGCGTGCAACGGCAGCGGCGACTGCAGCATGTGCGGCGGCTACATGAACGTGTCGCTCGATGATGACCTCTGCCGCGTATGCGGAGGTTCGGGCGTATGCATAACCTGCGGCGGAGCCGGAAGGATGACCATTGGCTATCAGGACAACCCCAACAAAGACCAGCTGATACAGAGAGCCAAGGAAATACTGTATCACGGCCAGCCGCCTCAGGGCGGAAGCCAGGACACATACGGCGCATACGACAACTCGGGCGACACACCCGGAATTGATAACAGCTACCTCTATCGCAAGAGAGGTACGCCTGTCGTAGTAATACTGCTGGTAGTCATCGGCCTCGGACTTCTCGGCTGGCTGGGTTGGCGTCGCTGGAAGAAGAAAAAGAAAAGATAACTTGGCACTCCCTTCTCTCATGAGCTATTCTTCCCGCACCAACTGTTCCCTTATGCGTTCGATGACAGGAAACATTCCAGAATACTTCTTATAATCTTCCTGCAACACGTTGGACGAAGATAATTCCTTTGTGTCTGTATATTTAAATTCGACAACATAGAATACATCTTCGACACCAATGTCCCTTACGATATTTTCTTTTTTATGGGTTAAAGTCAGATGTCTATAGCTGTTGGCAGATTTCAAGTTGAAAACGAAAGGGGCATGAAATTCATCACATCGATATAATTCCGTCTTGTTGTGTTTCGATAATACTTGTGTGTACCCGAACAGATTTGTCACGAGAGCATTTCGGGGCCACAAGGCATCTATGGACAAAAGCATCTCGTTTTTGTCAGGATAAACCTCGCAACTGCCTATTGAAATAGAATCAGCGTAGACAATACCCGATTCGATATTTCTCTTTTTGTCGCGCATTGTCTCCTCGTATAAAGTATTCTTGTCAGGAAAAGGAAGAGCCATGTACTTGTCGCCTATCATCATGCTTCGTTTCTTCTGCGCAATGTCTTTTCTCTTTGACATAAAGTAATTCGTTACGACATTACCGCAATGCACCCTTTTGCTTTTGGTGTCGATATAGAATTCCCGTATTCCGTCCATATAATACTTCAGGCATGAATCTACATGTTCTATACTCCTAAAGAACACTTTACAATGGTAATACTTCTTTTTCTTAGCTGTAACTTTGACCCCCGGTATATTATAAGATGATGGAGACAGGAGAATCATGCTATCATCATTATAAACGAGACTCTTGGGCTCATAGCCTATATGAGAAAAGAGATATTCATGGCCTTTCTGAAGATTGACATATCCTCCCATATCTGAGCGTCCTATTACATCTCCTTTAGCATCATATACAGTAGCATAACTAACAGGATTCTTGGTTATACTGTCTGCCAACATAACTTGCTGGGCAAACCCTACTAATCTGGCAAAGAAAAGAATCTGGGCTAAGATAAAATATTTCATGCTTCAATTTGATAGCAAAAAGCCGCTTGTAACTCTAAGGAGTGCCAGCGGCCTTTTGACTGGTTGGGAAAGTCAAGTTACTTTACGATTATTCAGTAGCAGTTACTTGATTCTGATCTTTTTCCCTTCGGTGATATAGATACCCTGGCGCGGCTCACTCACTCGCTGACCATATAGGTTATAGTAGGCCGGGGCCTTGATGGCTGATGCGCGGGGGATGCCGTTGACGGCGGTCAGCTCGTCCTCGAGGCCGAGGAGCCATGCAGTAAGGTCTGCCACCATGTCATCGTGGTACTCCCATCCCGAAGCGATGCCGTAGCCGTAGCCGTGGCCGCCACTGGGATAGTTGCGGGTGCGCACTGGCACACCCTTTTCAGTGAGGGCGCTGGCATAGTTGATGCTGTTGGCTGGCGGCACGGTGCCGTCATTGTCTGCCCAGCAGAGGTAGGCGGGCGGCGTGGTGGAGGTGACTTGCTTCTCGTTGCTGTAGAGTGTCTCAAGCTCAAGGGCAGGGTTGTCGCCTATGAGGTTCTGGCGCGAGCCGCTGTGGGTGTAGCTGGCCTCCATTGTGATGACGGGATAAAAGAGTATCTGGAAGGCTGGGGCTTCGCCACCACTAGTGTGGGTGGCTACGGTGGCGGCGAGATGGCCGCCGGCGCTGAAGCCTATCACACCGATGATACCAGTATTGACATTCCACTCGTCGCTATGGCTGCGCAGATAAGACATGGCTGCGCGTGCCTGGGTGAGCGGCTGATCGGGCGACGAAGGGGGCACGGTGTAGGTAAGCACGCCTACGGTGTAGCCGAGGTTGTTGAACATGGGCGCCCAGTCGCTGCC
>JAGCTG010000119.1 GCA_017963785.1 Bacteroidaceae bacterium
CCTGACGGTTGCTTTGGGAACGATACTAAGCTCGACAACTTCTACAGCAATGTGAGTGGCACTCTTACGCTCAGCACCAATGTGGTGAGCCCCTATCCGGCTTTTGTCGTAACGTGCAGCACCATCGGCGAGACCCAGACGTGGTTGCAATACAAGAATGACAACGGCTGCGCCTTTACTGTTGTAAGTGGCGGCGGCGGTGGTATCGTTGAGGAAGAGCCCATCATCACTGACAGCTACATGAAATTCTCAGGCGTGAACGCAGCCAACAACTATAGGTTTATCCTTGACACCTACGAGTGGGCCGACCGTGGACCGCAGTTCCAGATTACCATCGAGCGACTCGATGCCAGCAAACCAGCTGCCTTCACTGACGCTGACCTTGCCGACGAAAACTATTGGGAGGCGCTGTTCAGGAAATACACCAAGCAGCTCGCTGGCGAGGAGATGGAGGCCAATGACAATGTCAAGCAGCTGATTGTGAAGAATGTGGACCTGCTGCCCAATATGTTCAGCAACTACGAGTATGTACACCTTATCAATATCGTGGCTGATGAAGCCTACACCATTCCCGACGGTTGCTTCCAAAATATCAACAAGCTCGACAAGTTTGAGTCCAATGTGAATGGCACACTGACGCTCGGCAACAATATCGTGAACCCAGGGCTGGCCTTCACCGTCACTTGCAGCAGCGATACGGAGAAGGAGGTATGGCGGCAGTATAAAGGCAATTATGGTTGCAGCTTCGTTATAGAGGGCGACGGTGGTGAGCAACTGCACATTGATGAGGTGGCGATAGGCATCACCGTCAATGGCTACAGCACCAAGCTTCCGCTCTCTGACAGCAGCGGCACCATCAATAATATCAAGAATATCAGCGACTGCACCTTCAATTGGTATGAGGTTGGCGCCAGTGAGGGTGTCCTTGAGATAACGCTCGACTATTGCATCTGTCCTCAGGGCACCGTTCCTTCCTCTGATATGTGGAGTCAGATACGCGCCAAGCAGCAGAGCGACGGCAAATGGAAGGCCGAAAACCTTAATCTCGACCTGCTCGCTGGGCTGGACTCCAATACTGGCTATCAACTCTTCTTCTCGTTCCGTACCAATGACGAGGAGAACGGTCGTGCCACCTATCCCAGCGATGGCGGACAGTTCATGCTCGAGTTCTCCACTGGCGAGATAACCGCTGTCAGCTCAGTGGTCAATGCTCAATCCTTAATGTCCGACTCTTGGTACACTCTTGATGGTCGCCGCCTTAATGGCCAGCCTGCCACCAAGGGCATCTATATCAACAATGGCAAGAAGATATTGATAAAATAGAAAATGAAGCAAATAATTGTATCATTTCTTTGTGCATTGGCTGTTCTGACGGCCGATGCACAATTCCTCTTCCGCATTAGTGGCGGCGGACTGGAGAAACCTTCGTATATACTTGGCACGATACATACATTGCCAGGTACGGTGCTTGACAGTATACCCGAATTTTTGGAGGCTGAGGCTCAATGCCAACAGCTCTACGCAGAGTTGGAGTTTATGAAAAGGCAAAATATGAATGCCCTTCAAAATAATGTCACAGCTAACATTGGGACAATGATACTGCCTGACGGAAAAACCATCTACAGTGTGATGAGTAAAGAACAAGTAGACACATTGCAATCTTTGCTGGCCAGCCAATTGAGGGCTGTGGCGAAATCTATCGCAGATGTCAAAGCGCGTAGTGGCGAGAAGGTGAAAGGCCAAATAAATGAGGTGGCTGTAAATAATAGAGCTATCGAGCTAATAAAGCAGTTGCAGAGTTGCAGGCCGCTTACTTTCGCTAAAATGCTTATTAGTTTTCTTAATATGGAGATGTTGATGCAATCTCTAGAGAAAGACATCATGAATAATCAGCTGATAGACGTTGTTTGCATATCCAGAGCCAAGACTCGTGGCATGATGATTGGAGAACTCGATGATGTCGCGGATATTTTGGGGGATTTAGACAATGAAGAAAGCATGGACATTAAAGCAGAAGTCGATTCTTTCTCAGTTTTCATGAACACCTTTGGTCAGCGCAGGCAAGAAGCCCTTGACGAGATAAAGCATCTCAAGCAAATTATGGACTATTGGGCTAAGGGCGACTTTGACAGCTATGCTAGTATGGATTATGTGCTATCAGATACAGAGCCGAAATTTTCGCACGATAAGAAGCGCAACGCGAAATGGCTGCCGAAGATGATTGCAGCTATGCGCAAGGATCCCACCATGTTTGTATTTGGTGTCGCCCATCTGGTAGGGCCTTATAGCATCATCACGAAGCTTCGCGATGCTGGGTACGATGTGGAGCAGATAAAAAAGAAGTGAGAAAACAAGGAATACAAAGTGACCCCCGAAAGCCAATAGAGACTTTCGGGGGCTATTATTATCTGTAAGTATTCAAGCTATCTTTTAATTCAGCATGATGCCCTCGGCCTGTACTTCGTGGCCGAGGAAACGGACTGCTGTGGCGTTGAATTTGTCGGGATTCTCTGTTGTGAGGCAATGCAGCTGGCCGCCAGTGGTGATGTGATGCAGCATATCGCTGTGATTGGAGAGGTAACTGCGCAGGCTCTGCGCCACATATTGTCCTTGCGAGATGATGTTGATGCCCTGGGGAGTGTACTTGCGTATCTTGTCCATCAGCAGTGGATAGTGAGTGCACGCAAGGATGAGGGTGTCAATCTTAGGGTCTTTCGCGAGTATCTGATTGATGCGTTTCTCTACAAAATAGTCAGCACCGGGGGAGTCAAACTCGAAGTTCTCCACCAGCGGCACCCACATGGGGCAGTCCTGCCCCGTGACAGTGATGTCTGGGTGGAGTTTCTGTATCTCTATGTCGTATGAATGGGAGAGGATGGTGCCTGTGGTGGCAAGAATGCCCACGTGGCGGCTCCTGGTGATGGAGCCCACCTCTTCTGCGGTGGGGCGTATCACTCCGAGCACTCGTCTGTTGGGGTCGAGCTGTGGAAGGTCATTCTGCTGTATGGTGCGTAGCGCTTTAGCCGACGCTGTATTGCAGGCTAGGATTACGAGATGACATCCGCGCTCGAAGAGCGTGGTCACTGCCTGCAGCGTGTAGCGATAAACGATGTCGTAGGAACGAGTGCCGTAGGGCGCCCGGGCATTGTCGCCGAGATAGAGGTAGTCATATTGCGGCATGGCGGCACGGAGCTCGCGCAATATGGTGAGCCCTCCGTAGCCGGAGTCGAATACTCCGATAGGTCCTGCGGCCTGCGGCAATGTCATAGCTGTAGGGTTGCGCTTACTGCTTGTTTTCCTCAACGACAGTCTCTTCCTTGGGTGCGGTGGCATCAGCCTGTACCTTGGGCAGCGGCTGACCGGCCAGCACTAGGTTTACGAGGTTGGTGATGTCGATGCCATCGTTAGGATTGATGTAGGGATAGGCGTGCTGATCGGTGTTGAGCACAAAAGCGAGACTGCGGGCTTTGGCCACCACGGCGATGGCGCTGTCGAGTTTCTGCTCAATGGGCTGGCACAGGTCGGCCTCAGCGGAGCGCAGAAGCTTCTCGCTCTCCTCGCGGAACTTGATGCCCTGATCCATGGCCACCTGCAGCTCTTTCTGGCGCTTCAGCATGATGTCCTCAGGAAAACTCTTCTGGCCTTGGATATAGTCGGAGTACATCTTGAAGAACTTGTCTTCGTTGTACGCCGCTTCCTTGTCGTACTGCTCACGTATGTTCTGCATGGTGGTCTGCGCGGTGGCGTAGTCGGGCATGCTGTGGAGCACCTGAGTGTAGTTGAGGTAGCCGAAGGTCAGCTTCTGTGCGACGGCGTCTATGTTTGCGGCCAGCAGCGATAGCGTGGCCAGGGCAAAAAACAGCGTACGTTTCATAAGTGTGATTTTTTATAGGTTTTTCTCAAAGTTCTCTCTGATGGCTGCTGCCGTGGCTTCCATCTCCTCGGGAGCTATCTTCACGCGCTGCCTGAGGTCTTTCTCTTCGTTGATAGGCACCAGGTGAATGTGAGCGTGGTCCACGTCAAGGCCGATGACAGCCTGCGACACCTTCTTGCATGGGAACGCAGCTTTGATAGCCTTTGCCACCTTCTTGGCGAAGACCTGCATGGCGGCAATCTCTTCGTCGCTCAAGTCAAAGAAATAGTCCACCTCGTGCTTCGGCACCACCAGTGTGTGGCCCTGCTTGATGGGGTTGATGTCGAGGAAAGCGTAGAAGTTGTCGTCCTCAGCGCATTTGTAGCTGGGTATCTCGCCCTTGATTATCCTTGAAAATATAGTTGCCATATTTTTGAAAGATTGAAGAGTTTAAGAATTGAAGTTGATGAAGGATTGAAGAGCGTTCTAGACGCTGATACTCAGCACTTCGAGCTCTATCTCGCCGCGCGGAATCTTGATAGTCACCACGTCGCCCACCTTCTTGCCCAGCAGTCCCTGGGCGATGGGGGTGGTGGATGAGATCTTACCCTCTTTGAGGTTTGCCTCGCTCTCGCTCACAATGGTATATTTCATCTTAGTGCCGAGCTTGGTGTTTTTCATCTCCACGGTGGAGAGAATCTGCACTGTGTCGTTGCTAAGCTTGGAGGTATCGATAATCTTGGCTTCCAGCAGGGCGGCCTTCAGCTTGTTGATGCGTCCCTCCAGCATAGCCTGTGCCTCCTTGGCCGACTCATACTCGGCGTTCTCCGACAGGTCGCCCTTGTCGCGGGCCTCTGCTATGGCTGCCGATGCAGCTGGACGTTCTACTAGCTCCATATGCTTGAGCTGGGCTACCATTTGTTCGTAGCCTTCTTTAGTCATGTATGCCATAATTGTGTGTTGTTTGTTTTCTAAAAGGTTTTTTGTTGAGATGTCAAAAAAGAAAGAATCCCAATGCTTTGTGGTGGCACCAGAATCCTGCTTTAGCGCATTACTATGATATTTTCAACGGCAAAGGTAGCATTTTCTTTTTCATCTGACCAAATTTTAGGACTATTTTTTCTATTTTCGAATGCTCCTGGGATGTTTTTACGTCCTTTTCTGCGTTAAATTAAAATAAATGTGTACTTTTGCATCCGCTTATGATAAATGGCGGGCTGAACTGACGGTTTGGGACTGACCAGGGCATAAGCGCATGGAACTGTCCTATGGTGTAATGGTAGCACTAGAGTTTTTGGTTCTCTCAGTGGTGGTTCGAATCCGCCTGGGACAACTGCGAAGCAGTCGTGAGAATATGAGAACAGAACAGGTCGTGTGAGCGGCCATTTTTTATTGCCCAATGAAAAAAATCCTTTCCATAGCCGGTAGTGACCCGTCCGCTGGAGCGGGCCTGCAGGCCGACTTGCGTGTGATGCACGCTCTCGGTTGCTATGGCATGGGTATTGTCACCGCCATCACTGCGCAGAGCACACAGGGCGTAAGTCAGGTCTGGCCCTTGAGTTGTGAGCAAGTTGAGGCGCAGGGTGACACGCTGCTCAGCGATATTTTGCCCGACGCAGTCAAGGTGGGCATGCTTGGCGATGTCGAGGCCGCTGCCGGTGTTTTTCATCTGCTTGAGCACTATCCCTTGCGTAATATTGTGGTGGATACCATCATCCTTTCCTCCTCTGGCAAACCCCTCTATGATGCGAAGGACACCGCTGCGCTATTAGCCATCATGCGCCGTGCCGATGTCGTCACTCCCAATCTGCCCGAGGTGCAGCAGTTGCTGGGTACCGATGATACCGATGCCAGCCAACTGGCTCGCGAACTTAGCAGGCTCTGTGACGGTGTTTCTGTTTTCCTTAAGGGCGGCCACTCTGATGGGTCTGATGTTACTGATACCTTATTTAATATAAAAGATGGTAGCGTAACATTCTATACCCATCCACGCATTGCTACCACGAATACCCATGGCACTGGCTGCGTCCTCTCTTCCACCCTTGCCTGCTACATGGCGCTGGGCCACTCTCTTGCTGAGGCTGCCGGTATGGCTTCTGCCTTTGTTAGCGAAGCTCTTAATCAGGGTTGCTGCCAGACCTTAGGCCACGGCCATGGCCCCGCTTTCTTCGGATAGCCCATCTTCCCGAATATTGCAAAAAAATACCGAAGTCACATTTTTTGTCACTTCGGCAGATAGTTGTATCTTTGCACAAAAGAAATAAATCTAACAATTAAATCACTATGAAGAAGATTCTTTTATTTGCGTTAATCCTCAGTTGTCAATGGACAATTGTTAATGCTCAATCGAAAAGCGCTCAGCCTGACTCTGCCGCGTTGCAGGAAGTTGTAGTAACAGGTACTCGCACAGCTGTTGATGTGCGTCACACTCCCTTTACTGTTACCGTCGTTGACCGCCAGACGCTTACTGAACAGCATCAGACCAATGTGCTGCCCACCGTAATGCAGCAGGTGCCCAATTTCCTCGTCACTTCGCGCGGCATGATGGGTTATGGCGTGTCCACGGGTGCTGCCGGCGGCATCAATATGCGTGGCATCAGTGGTGGTGCGGGCCAGCTGCTCGTCCTCATTGACGGTCACCCACAGTATAACGGCGTCTATGGTCATCCTATTGCCGACAGCTATCAGACTCTGCTTGCCGAGCGTGTGGAGGTGCTGCGTGGCCCTGCCTCCGTACTCTACGGCAGCAATGCCATGGGCGGTGTGCTCAATATTGTCACTCGTACCGCGAACACTGATGGCATTACAGGCAACGCTACCGTTGGTGTTGGCAGCTATGGCACGGTTGAGACCGAGGCTGGCACCCAGGTGCGCAGCGGTCGCTTTACAGCCACCGTTGCTGCGCAGTATGGTCGCACCGACAATCATCGTCCTCACATGGGCTTTGAACAGTATGGCGGTTACGTGAAGGTCGGCTATGACCTCACCGATAACTGGCAACTGACTGCTGACCTCGACCTTACTCATTTCAATGCATCCAATCCTGGCACCGTCACCCAGCCTAAGCTGGAGAACGACCAATGGATCACTCGCGGAGCTACCAGCCTTGCCCTCCTCAATCATTTTGCCCGCACCAGTGGAGCACTCACTGTGTACGACAACTTCGGGCGTCATAAGATTAACGACGGTTACAACGCTGATGGCGGTACACCGCAGACTGACTACTTCCGTTCGCGCGATGCCGTGGCAGGTGTGTCATGGTATCAGACTGCACGCTTTGCGGAGAGCACCCGTCTCACTGTGGGCCTCGACTATCAGCATATCTACGGTCGCGCCTTCTACACCGACCGCGCTACTGGCGAGGTAGTCACCACCCAGCGCCGCCTAATGCAGAGCGCTCATGCCCACGAGAATGAGATTGCCGGCTATGCTGCTGTGCAGCAGGAGATTGCGTCATGGCTGACTGCTGACCTCGGTGTGCGCTACGACCATCACTCCACCGCTGGTGGCGAGTGGGTGCCGCAGGCAGGTATCGTGGTACGCCCCATGGCTACTGGCGAGATTAAGGCTGTAGTTGGCAAGGGCTTCCGCAATCCTACCACACGCGAGATGTATATGTATGGCACCGCCAACCACGACTCGCTGCGTGCCGAGCGCCTGTGGAGCTACGAACTGTCATGGCGCCAGCGTCTGCTAGATAATCGCCTCACCTATGGCGTCAACCTTTTCCTCCTGAAAGGCGACAATCTGGTGCAGACGGTGGCTGGTCGCAATATCAACACTGGCGAGCTGCGCAACACAGGTATAGAACTAGATGCCAGTTGGCGCGTCACCCCGTGCTGGTCGCTTACCACCAACCACTCGTTGCTTCACATGCGCAACCGTGTTGTGGCAGCCCCGCGCTATAAGGGTTTCCTCGGCACCAGCTACAATGGTGCCCGTTGGAGTGCCGTAGGTGGACTGCAGTATGTGCGCGGACTCTACACCTCAGTTGGTGCTGATGCCACCACCGAGACTTTCTGCCTCGTCAATGCCACTGTCAGCTACGCCATCTGCCCTGCCGTGCGCCTCTGGCTGCGCGGCGAGAACCTGCTCGCCCAGCGCTACGAGCTTAACCTCGGCTATCCCATGCCTCGCGCCACCATTATGGGAGGAGTAAATATCAAGTTCTAACAAAGAATTGCTGTCAAAACCGACAGCAATTCTTTGTATATGTATCAATTAGATTACTCTCCCCATGTGGAGCGGTCGAGGTTGCGGTAGCCTACGGCTTCGTTGATGTGGCGAAGCTGTATGTTGGGGCTGCCATCGAGGTCTGCGATGGTGCGCGCTACCTTGAGGATGCGGTCGTATGCGCGGGCCGAGAGGTCGTAGCGCAACATGGCGTCATGGAGACGCTGGGCTGCCGTGGCATCGGGTTGTGCAAACTTGTTGAGCAGCTTGGTGGGCATCTGCGCATTGCAATGAACGGAGGGATAGTCTTTGAATCGCTCAGCTTGGATGGCTCGAGCCTTGATGACACGCTCACGGATGGCAGCGCTGCTTTCGCCTGCCGGTGCGTTGTTGAGATCCTCGAAGGGCACGGGGGTTACTTCAACCTGAATATCGATGCGGTCGAGCAAAGGACCTGATATCTTGCCGAGATATTTCTGTATCTGTCCCGGATTGCACACGCAGGCGTGGGTGGGATGGTTGTAGTAGCCGCAGGGGCAGGGGTTCATGCTAGCTACGAGCATGAAACTGCACGGGATATCAATGCTATACTTGGCGCGTGAGATGCTGATATGGCGGTCTTCCAAGGGCTGGCGCATGGTCTCGAGGACGCTCTTGGAGAACTCCGGCAGCTCATCGAGAAAGAGGACTCCA
>JAGCTG010000120.1 GCA_017963785.1 Bacteroidaceae bacterium
AGAAGTACAAACTTGAGAATATTGAGAAGCCGTCCGTAAACGATGTGCAGGGCTGGCTCGAAAAGAATAGTTAGAGAGTTTAATTTTCAAATCTCATTTTCAAATGATTAAATTAGACATTAGCAAAGCTACACAATTTCTGCCTCAAGGCGCAGTAGAGAAATACGCCGACCGCGCCATGCAAGCCGCAAAGGCTCTCGAGGACGCCACCTGCGCAGGCAATGACTTCCTCGGATGGGTGACACTGCCCACCGACACTGACGCCCCGTTTATCGACAAGTTGAGAGAGTGCTCCCAGACCCTGCGCGAGTTGTGCGACACCATCGTAGTGGCAGGTATCGGAGGCAGCTACCTCGGCGCCAAGGCCGTGATAGAGGCCCTGAGCAACAATTTCCTGCCGACCACTCCGCAGATACTCTTCGCCGGCAACAATATCAGCGAGGACTATCTCTTTGAGTTGCAGGAACTGCTCAAGACACGCCGCTTCGGTGTGATAAACATTTCCAAGTCGGGCACCACCACTGAGACCGCCCTCGCCTTCCGTCTGCTCAAGAAGCAGTGCGAGCAGCAGCGCGGCAAGGAAGAGGCTCGCAAGGTTATTGTGGCAGTGACTGACGCCCACAAGGGCGCAGCGCGCATCACGTGCGACAAAGAGGGCTACACCTCCTTCGTCATCCCCGACAACGTGGGCGGACGCTTCTCTGTGCTCACCCCCGTAGGGCTACTGCCCATCGACTGTGCGGGCTTCGACATCGCCGCACTGGTGCAGGGTGCTCGCGACATGCAGCAGGCCACTGCCTCCACCGTGCCCTTTGAGCAGAATCTCAGCGCCATCTATGCTGCCACCCGCAACGCCCTCTATCAGAGCGGCAAGAAGATAGAAATCCTCGCCAACTACCAGCCCAAGTTGCACTTTATCGCCGAGTGGTGGAAGCAGCTCTACGGCGAGAGCGAGGGTAAGGACGGCAAGGGCATCTTCCCTGCCAGCGTGGACCTCACCACCGACCTCCACTCCATGGGACAGTGGATTCAGGACGGCGAGCGCACTATCTTCGAGACCGTCATCTCTGTGGAGCAGCCCGAACATACTCTGGCCGTGCCCACTGACGAGGAAAACCTCGACGGACTCAACTATATCGCCGGCAAGCGCGTCGACGAAGTCAACAAGATGGCAGAGCTCGGCACCCAGATGGCACACATCGACGGCGGTGTGCCCAACCTGCGCATCATCATGCCGCGCCTCGACGCTTATCATCTCGGCCAGCTCATCTATTTCTTTGAAAAGGGCTGCGGCATCTCCGGTCTCTTGCTGGACGTCAACCCGTTTGACCAGCCGGGTGTGGAGGCGTACAAGAAAAACATGTTTAGGCTCCTCGGCAAGCCAGGGTATTAAGAAATGCTCAAGGCAGTATGCTTTGATATGGACGGAGTCCTCTACGACTCCATGCCCCACCATGCCGAGGCGTGGGCCAAGGCCTCAGAAGACTTTGGTCTTGGTATGACATACCATGATGTCTTCATGCAGGAAGGCCGCACGGGCTTCTCTACCATAGATATCTTCACGCGCAAAAACTGGGGCCGCCCCACCAACCATGA
Source organism: Bacteroidaceae bacterium (assembly GCA_017963785.1). GTDB lineage: Bacteria > Bacteroidota > Bacteroidia > Bacteroidales > Bacteroidaceae > UBA6382. Next base: position 1,597 of record JAGCTG010000120.1, read on the forward strand.
CGAGGTGAACCGTATCTACGCCCGCAAGTGCGAGTATTTCAATGTCCTACCAGAAGCCAAACCTATGCCTGGGGCACGCAGCTTGCTGGAGCAGATTAAGGCTGACGGCCTGCAGATAGTCCTTGTCACAGGCAGCGCGCAGCACAGTCTGCTGGAACGTCTCAACCGCGACTACCCAAGCATCTTCCATAGCGACCTCATGGTCACGGGCTTCGACGTGACTTACGGCAAGCCCGACCCCGAGCCCTATCTGATGGCTATGCACAAGGCTGCCGTTCGTCCTGATGAGACAATGGTCGTTGAGAACGCACCTCTTGGCGTGCGCTCCGCCGTTGCTGCCGGTGCCTACACTGTGGCGTGCAACACCGGCCCCCTGCCCGACAAGGTGCTCCGCGACGAAGGCGCCGCTATAGTCCTTCCTTCGCTGCAGGCTCTCTCCGACCAGTGGTCGCAGATAAGAAAAGAACTTGTTTAAGTAAAGAACCGCGAGCGTATTACTACGTTCGCGGTTTTTATCTTTAGACTTGTATCTTTCTGCTATTTCTTGCAGGCTTTGCACTTCTTGCAGCTCTTCTTGCCACACTTGCCTGCGCACTTACAGGGCGAGCACTCCTTGCCGCCTTTCTCGCAGCCTTTCATGTCGTGCTTGCACTCCTTGCTGCCAGCCTTAGCGCAGTCCTTGTGTTCTCCACCTTTGGCACACTGGTGGTCGCCACCTTGTGCACACTCTCCCTGAGCGGGAGCACCAGGCTGTCCCTTCATGCCAGGACCATGGCCACGATGCTGCATTCCCTTGCCTCCGCCAAAGCCGGGACCCGGCATGCCACGATGGCCAAAGCGACCGCGCATCTGGGGACGTCTGGGCATGAGCTGACGCTCTATCATCTTGTCGGCGCGATAAGCAGCAAACTGCTCTGGAGTCATTATCTCGGCGAGTGCCTTGAAGTAACCGCCAGGGCCGGGAGCGCATTTTTTTGCTCCATCCATAGGACAGGTTGCGGGTTTGTCACACTTCTTTTCGCCACCTTCAGGGCAAGGCTTGTTGCAGTCTTGCTTTGCCTTGTCACACTTGTGGTCACCTTCCTTCGGGCAGGGAGCTGCCTTGTGATGTCTGGGAGTCAGAGCCTTGGTGTTGAGTTCAAGCAGTTTGGCCTTCTGCTCGGCAGTGAGATCGTATGCCTTGGCCATGCGGTCTGTGATAAGCTGAGCTTTCTGCTCGGTAGTGAGCTTGGAGCACTGTTGTCCTTCACCCTTAGGACACTGCTTGGTGTCCTGTGCCATCATTGTGGCAAGCCCCAGAACAAGGCTGAGGCAGAAAATCATTGTACGTTTCATAGTTTGTTGCTTTTTTTAGGAATTAAACATCTTTGTCTTTAAGACTGCGAAAGGCAGCCAGAGTTTAATTCTTTATGGTTTTTTAACACAAAAAACTTAATTTTCCGTTCCCTATTGCTCGCACTTTTCTTCTTTCGCCAGTTCGTAGGGGATGCGGAAGGCTGCATACAGCTCAAAGACTGCGGCAATAAGCATCACCACCATCCACTCGTTGTGGCGCATATAGGTCATGTGGTATTGGTGGCCAAACATCATGGCACCGCTCACCACCAGCAACAATGCGCCCAGCACCTGCTGACGGCGCAGACGGCGTATGACAACACTGTCGCCCTCGTAGCGGGCAAGCATCTGCATCGAGGCAAACATCAGCGCGCCAGCGCTGTATAAATAAGGTGCTGCCACACTCTCCAGCGGATTGAGCACAGCGCCTATGATTATCAACACACCGCCCAGGCGGTAGATAAACAGTTGCAAGCTATTCAGCTTCTTCATCTTCAAATACGTAAACGTCCTCGTTCTCGTTCTTCATATAGTATTTCTCGCGCGCTATCCTCACCGCCGCATTGGGGTCACGCTGCAGCTCCATATAGAGACGCGTGTCTCTCTGATACTGTGCCTTATAGGCGTCTATCTCTTCCTGCAGGGCACAGTTCTCCTGATGAATCAGGTAGCGGTTGTACAGACTGTTGGAATCCAGATAAACTATCAGCACAAGAAATATCACTATGGTCGTGGCATACTTGTGGTGGCCGAGGAAACTTAGAAAACGCTTGAGCTTGGACATATATTCTTCATATTTGCCGCGAAGTTACATATTTTTTTTTGCATCTTATGCAACAAGTCGAATATTTTTCTTTTGCATTTGTGGTCCGACACTAAAAAACTCCTAACTCCTAACTCCTAACTCCTAACTTTTTACTACTTTTGCACCAAATATCTAATTAACATCATTATGGAAAACAACACTCCCCAACCAAAATTCCCTTGGACCAAGCATTTCTGGCTTAATGTACTCTCATCCACCGTTGGCTTCATTATCGGTGGCATCATCTGCACCCTGCTTCTCTTTATTCTCATCATAGCGATGATAGGCAGTAGCAGCACCGACACCGCTGTTGTCAAGAGCAACAGCCTGCTCCACATCAACCTCGAGGGTGCGATTACCGAGCAACAGCAAGACAACACTCTGCAGAGCTTGTTTGGCGATGGCGAAGAGAGCATCGGCCTCGACAAGATTCTTAAGGCTATCAAGATAGCCAAGGACAACGACGACATAAAGGGCATCTGGCTCGAAAGCGGTTCGCTGAGCAGCTACCCCGCCACGCTGCAGGAACTGCGTCAGGCGCTGCAAGACTTCAAGAAGTCGGGCAAGCCTATCTACGCCTACGGCAACGATGTATATGGGCAGGGCGCTTACTACCTTTGCTCGGTGGCCGACACTGTAGCACTCAACCCCATCGGCTCTGTCGATTGGCACGGCATGAGCTCACAGATTATGTTCTACAAAGATCTCATGGCCAAGCTCGGCGTGAAGATGCAGGTATATAAGGTGGGCACCTACAAGAGCGCCGTGGAGCCCTATACCGAGACACAGATGTCGCCCGCCAACCGCGAGCAGATAACCGCTTATCTTACCGAGATATGGCAGACATGGGTTAATGACATCTGCAAGGCTCGCAAGATGCAGCCTGACAAAGCCAACGAGCTTGCCGACAAGTGCATGGTCTTTGCCGGCAGCAAGGAGACCAAGGCCAGCGGACTGGTTGACCTTATGATGTACAAAGACGAGTTCACAAACTTACTCAAGAAGAAACTGGGCGTAGAGGAAGATGATGACCTCAATCTCGTTTCGCCCTCTACCCTTTGCGACGCCGCTGATAAGCAGGGTGATATGGCCAATCAGGTTGCCGTTTACTATGCCGAAGGCGAAATCGTTGAAGAAGCTTCCCCAAACCCCATGAGCGAAGGCAGTGTCGTGGGTGAAAAGGTTTGTAAGGATTTGCAGAAACTGGCCAAGGACGACAATGTGAAAGCTGTGGTGCTGCGCATCAACTCGCCCGGCGGCAGCGCTTTTGCCTCTGAGCAGATGTGGCACAACATCAAAGTGCTGGCAAAGAAAAAGCCCGTCGTAGTGTCTATGGGTGGCGTGGCAGCATCGGGTGGCTACTACATCGCTGCCGGCGCCGACTACATCTTTGCTGAGCCCAGCACCATCACTGGCTCTATTGGCATCTTCGGCATGATTCCCGATGCCAGCGAGCTGCTGACCAACAAGCTCGGACTGAAATTTGACGTTGTCAACACCAACAAGATGTCTGACTTCGGCAACATTGGCCGCCCCTTCAACGCAGAGGAGGGCCAGCGCCTGCAGGCTCACATAGAGGAAGGCTACACACTGTTTATGACCCGCGTGGCTGATGCCCGCAAGAAGACTCTCGCTCAGGTGGACAGCATCGGCCAAGGCCGCGTGTGGACCGGCTCTCAGGCTCTCAAACTCGGACTTGTTGACAAGCTCGGTAGCCTGCAAGATGCCATCAACTACGCCGCCTCCAAGGCAAAGCTGAAAGAAGGCTACGCCGTGGTAGGCTATCCCGAGGTTCTGCCTTGGTATGCCATGCTGGGTATCGATGATGCTGAAGAGCAGGCCTTTGCCGGACGTCTGCGCTCAATGCTCGGCGATTTCTATGAGCCGCTGCAAGCTATCAACGCTATCAAGAACGGCTGCACCGTTTACGCGCGCCTACCTTATATAATTAAAATTAAATAAGAGTAAGGAGGAAACAATCGCGCAGATGAAGACCTCGCTGATTCTCCGCCCTGCGGCGTGGACCTACGGTCGCGTGATGAGGTGGCGCAACAGCCGTTTCGACTCTGGCCGCACACCCGTCACCGCAGTACACGTGCCAGTGGTGAGCATAGGCAATCTCAGCGTAGGCGGCACAGGCAAGACACCCATGTGTCTGTGGCTCTTGCGCCAACTGCTCGCTGCGGAGCGCCACCCCGCCATGCTCTCCAGAGGCTACGGACGCAAGACGCGCGGCTTTCTGCACGCCGATGCTACCAGCACAGCACGCGAGATTGGCGACGAGCCGGTGGAGGTGTTCCGCTCTCTGGAAGGCAAGGTGCCTGTGTTTGTCTGTGAAGACCGTGTGCACGGCGCTCAGCGACTGCTTCAAGCCGATAGCACCATCGACACCATAGTGCTCGACGATGCCTATCAGCACCGCTTCATCCACCGCGACATCAACATACTGCTTACCGACTACCACCGTCTCTACTCTCGCGACCGCGTGTTGCCGGAAGGCCGTCTGCGCGAACTGCCTGAGGGGGCCTCGCGTGCCGACATCATCGTGGTGAGCAAATGCCCCTATGGCATCACTCCCGACGAGGCCAAGAGCATACGCAAGGAGTTGCAGTCGCTACCCCATCAGCACGTCTTCTTCTCCGCCATTGAGCACGAAGCGCTGAACATCCCCGACCTCCACACCAAGCGCGTGCTCATCTTCACCGGCATTGCCAAGCCCCAGCCACTGATTCAGCACTACGCTCCTCAGTGTCTGTCGCTAAGCACCATACGCTTTGCCGACCACCACAACTTCTCGCATAAAGATATCAGCCGCATTGCCACTGCCGCCAACGACGCCGACGTGGTAATAACCACGGGCAAGGACTTCAGCCGGCTCCCCGCCAACCTGCCCGAAGAACTGCGCACCAAACTCCGCGTGCAGCACATAGCCACAAAGATTCTGTTCAACCAAGAGGAAACCCTCAAGGACCTTATTCTTGATAGAGTTCGAAAGTAATCCCCGATGTTCAATACTCAATGTTCAATGTCCCATGTCTAAGCGTACAGAGATATCCACCCTCGGCGAGTTTGGCCTCATTCGCCACCTCACCAACGACATAAAGCCGCAGCAGCCCTCCACCAGCAAAGGCGTGGGCGATGACTGCGCAGTGATAGAATTAGGAGTAAAGAGTAAGGAGAAAGGAGAAAACTGCATGCTTCTTACCACCGACCTGCTACTCGAAGGAATACACTTCGACCTCACCTACGTGCCCCTCAAGCATCTCGGCTACAAGGCCGCCATGGTCAACATCTCCGACATCTACGCCATGAACGGCCAGCCCACACAACTGACAGTGAGCCTGGGCATTAGCAAGCGTTTCTGCGTAGAAGATCTGGAGCAGCTCTATGAGGGAATCAAGCTCGCCTGCCAGCGTCACGGCGTGGACATTGTGGGCGGCGACACCAGCTCCTCGCTTACGGGACTCGCCATCAGCATCACCTGCATAGGTCAGGCAGCTAAGGATGACATCGTTTATCGCTCGGGAGCCAAGGACACGGACCTCATCTGCGTCAGCGGCGATTTGGGCGCTGCCTACATGGGCCTGCAGTTGCTGGAGAGAGAGAAGGCTGTCTTCAACCAACAAAACAACGAGCAGCAGGGCGCAGCCGAGGCACAGCCCGATTTTCAAGGTAAGGAATACTTGCTGGAACGGCAGCTCAAGCCTGAGGCACGCGGCGACATACTGCAGAAGCTACGCGAGGCTGACATCAAGCCCACCTCTATGATAGACATCTCCGACGGACTCAGTTCCGAGCTACTGCATATCTGCCACGAGAGCCACTGCGGCTGCTCCATCTACGAGGAGCGACTGCCCATCGACTACCAGACCTCCATCCAGGCTGAACAGTTTGACCTTAGCCCCGTGACCTGCGCCCTCAACGGCGGCGAAGACTACGAGTTGCTCTTCACCGTAGCCCTCAAGGACTACGAGCGCATTGCCCAGATTGAGGGCATACACATTATTGGTCGTATTGAGAAAGAGGAGATTGGCGCCCAGCTAATCACGCGCGACGGCGCAGAGTTTCCGCTCCAAGCCCAAGGCTGGCAGCACGCATAAAACTTTAGAACTCTCGAACTCTAAAAATCGCCCTGCATTAGTCGCATGTTGAAGCGCGCATCGCGCAGATAGCTCTGCACATCAGGATTGCTCAGGAATGACTCCGGCGCGTGGCGAATAATTTTTTCTATCTGGGGGGTAATGACCGGATAGACATACTGCAACGTATATTCCATGAAATACAGCGGACCGAGCACATTGTCGCTATTCTCGCTGATAAAGTCGGTCCACAGTTTGTCGAGACGGTCCTGAAGTTCCTCGTTGCGACGCTCTATCCGCAAATGAGCGGCCGGTGTGGCGCCACTCATGATAAGGCGCGCCATGTTATGAGTGTTGTTTTGTATCTCATTCTGCAGACGAGCGTTCTCATTCAGAAATTTGTAAAGGCGCTCATTGAGAGTGCCACCGCGCACTGTCTGCTCTGTGTCGGTAAAGTTAATCTGTATGTCGCCGCTCTCCAGCACGATGGGCAGCAGGCGGGACGTGCCCATGTAGAGCTGTGCCATGCACACGGTGTCGATTATTCCCTCAAAGCCAAACTTGCCATGCACCACCTCAGCAGAGTCGTACGCCATAGCCGGTGCGCCGCCACTCATCACTTTGAGATACAGCACATTGCCATCGTAGGTAGGCACCGACGAATTACCCATTATGTTGTATTGGTCGCTGCAAGCCGAGAGCAGCGCCACAATGGGCGAGATGAATATGAAAACGTATTTCAGCATAGCTGGCTGATAATCTGAGTGGATGCAAAGTTATTTCTTTGTGGGCAAAGGGCAGCAACAAACACCTATAATTATTCTTATTTTTAGCATTATTTTTGATTTGGCTGCGTTTGCGCCAAGTTTTTTAACACTTTATCAATGTTATGTCGCAGTTTTTGAGTAACTTCGCAGCAGTGAAATTTTCAATTACCCTATCATGGCAGACAACAAATACTATCGTCTGAGCTACGAGCTCTTCGTCAGCGAGGGCGACGACAACACACCCGTGCTGGTAGAGAAGACTGGCAAGGACCGTCCCTTTGAGTTTATCACCGGTCTGGGCTACACCTTGCCCGACTTTGAAGCATATATCACAGAACTGAATACCGGCGACAAGTTTGAGTTCCGTATTCCCAAAGACAAAGCCTACGGCGACTATGACGAAAGTCGGGTCAAGACCCTGCCCAAGGAAATCTTCCGCGACAATGAGGGCCACTTTGCCATCGACACTATCTACCCCGGCAATGTCGTGCCTATGGTCAACGAAGACGGCACACAGTTTGAAGGACTCGTCAAGGAGGTGACCGCCACCGGCGTGGTCATGGACTTCAATCACGCCCTGGCAGGCATGGACCTCCAGTTCCGCGGCGAGATACTCAACACCCATGAGGCTACACCGCAGGAGATGACCAGTTTCCTCTCTATGATGGCCGGCGAATGCGACGGCTGCGAGGGCGAGTGCGAATGCGGCCACTGCCATAAGTAATACTCAATGTTCAATGCTCAATGTTCAATAGTTTATGAACACTTTCGGACACATATTCAGGCTGACATCCTTCGGCGAGAGCCACGGCCCCGCCATCGGCGGCGTTATCGACGGCATGCCCGCCGGCATAGAGGTTGACACCAACTTCCTGCAGTGCGAGATGGCGCGCCGCCGCCCAGGGCAGAGCATGCTCACCACCCAGCGGGCAGAAGCCGACAACGTAGAGTTGCTCTCCGGCATCTTTGAGGGCAAGACCACCGGCACGCCCATCGGATTCCTTGTGCGCAACACCTCGCAGCAGTCGGCCGACTACGACAACATGCGTCGCATCTTCCGCCCCTCGCATGCTGACTACACCTACCAAGCCAAGTACGGCATCCGCGACCATCGCGGCGGCGGACGCTCCTCAGCCCGCGAAACGATAACCCGCGTAGTGGCAGGCGCCTTCGCCAAGATGGCACTGAAGCAGCTGGGCATCAGCGTACAGGCCTTCACCTCGCAGGTCGGCGATATAAAGCTCACACACGACTACACCGCCTACAACCTAGCCCTGGCTGAGTACAACGACGTGCGATGCCCCGACCAGGTGAAAGCCCAGGAGATGGCTAACCTCATCAATAACGTCAAGCTGGAGGGCGACACCGTGGGCGGAGTGATCAGCTGCGTCATCAAGGGCTGCCCCGTGGGTCTCGGCGAACCCGTAGCCGCCAAGCTCCACGCACAGCTAGCCGCAGCCATGCTCAGCATCAATGCAGCCAAAGGCTTCGACTATGGCCTAGGCTTCGCTGGTGCCAGCGGCAAAGGCTCGGAGCAGAACGACATCTTCGCGCCCGATGACAAGGGAGGCATCACCACACGGACAAACCACAGCGGCGGCATACAGGGCGGCATCAGCAACGGACAGGACATCTATTTCCGCGTAGCCTTCAAGCCTGTGGCTACCCTACTCCGCGACCAGCAGACCGTTGACATCGACGGCAAGACAGTGGACTTCAAGGCCCGCGGCCGCCACGACCCCTGCGTGCTGCCACGTGCTGTGCCCGTTGTGGAAGCCATGGCTGCCATCGTGATACTCGACAACTACCTTATAAATAAAACTACTCACCTATAAGCCACCTAAGCAATTAAACCATTAAGCCATTATGAACCGACTGTTTGCTTTCGTAATTACCGCGTTGCTCGCTATCAGCATCAGCGCCCGCGACTACCACATCATACCCCAACCTAAGGACATACAGGACCGCGAGGGACAGTTCACCCTTACCCAAGGCATGAAGATTTTCGCCCAGGGCGAGGCCAACTGCAAGGTAGCCACATTCTTCGTCAACAAGCTCAACCGCTCCACAGGGCTCGGCCTCACGCTGACCGCCAAGAAAGGGCAGGCACAGATACAGCTCCTTTCCAACAGCAAGATAAAGGGCGACGAAGCCTATCGTCTCACCGTGAGCCCCAAGCAGGTCGTGGCTGAAGCTTCCACCGACCGTGGTCTCTTCTACGCCATGCAGACCTTCCTGCAGATGCTCCCACCCGAGGTGGAAATCAATGCTCAATGTTCAATGTCCAATGCTCAATGCTCAACACTCAAGGGTCATTGTTCTATGCTCAATGTTACTTGGTCCGCCCCCTGCGCTGTCATCAACGACGAGCCGCGCTTTGAGTACCGTAGCTTCATGCTCGAGCCATGCCGCCATTTCTTCACCATCGACGAAATCAAGAAGCAGATAGACATCATGGCCATGTACAAGGCCAACAATATGCATTTCCACCTCACCGAAGACCAAGGCTGGCGCGTGGAGATAAAGAAATATCCGCGCCTCACCGAGGTGGGAGCCACCGCCATCGGCCGCCCCAACACCGCCGACGGCAGCGCCGGTCCCTCGCGCTACTACTACACTCAGGACGAGCTGCGCGACCTCGTGGCATACGCCCAGGAGCGCTTCATCAATATCATACCCGAGTTTGAGATGCCCGGCCACGAGCTCGCCGCCATCGCAGCCTACCCCTGGCTCAGCTGCCGCGACTTACAGGTAAAGCCACGCTCAGCATGGGGCGTGGAGCCAATCATCATGTGCGCCGGCAAGGAGACCACCTTCCAGTTCCTGCAGGATGTAGTGGACGAATTGGTGCAGATATTCCCCTCCAAGTACTTCCATATCGGTGGTGACGAAGCACCACGCAACGAATGGAAACGCTGCCCCCTCTGCCAGAAGCGCGCCGACGAGCTAGGCTTCAAGGACGAACAGGGACGCTCACGTGAGGCACAGCTGCAGAGCTATGTAGTCACCCGTATGGAGAAATATCTTAACGACTATGGCCGCTCCATCATAGGCTGGGACGAGATTCTCGAGGGCGGCAACCTCAACAAGAGCGCCATCGTGATGTCGTGGCGCGGCACCAAGGGTGGCATACAGGCTGCCAAGGCTGGCCACAAAGCCATCATGTCGCCCAGCAGTGACGGCTACTACCTCGACTACTACGAGGGCGACTGCTCGCTGGAACCCGTGGCAGCCTCTTACGCCGGCCGCGTGCCACTGAGCAAGACCTACAACTACGAGCCCATCTCCGCCGAACTGGAGGGCGAGCTGGAGCAGTATATCCTCGGCCCGCAAGGCAATCTGTGGACCGAATACATGCCCAACACAGAGGTGCTGGAGCTACGCGCCTACCCCCGCCTGCTCGCCATCATGGAGACAGGCTGGACACAGCGCAAACTGAAAAACTACGACGACTTCTGTCGTCGCCTCGACAGCGACTCCTACCAGCGTCTCCACGCCCATGGCGCCAACTTCAACGTGCCCATGCCTGAGCAGCCCGAAGGCTCCTGCGACTACGTAGCCTTCACCGACGAAGCTGTGCTCACCTTCCAGACATCGCGACCCGCACCTATGCACTACACCCTCGATGGCAGCGAACCCACCGCACAGAGCGCCCTCTACACCGCCCCCATCCGTCTGCGCGACAACACCACCCTCAAGATAGCCACCATCCTCCCCTCCGGCATCAAGAGCCCCACCCGCACCATCACGGTGGAGAAACAGGCACTCAATCCTCAATGTTCAATGGTCAATGGTCAATGGCCAATGGAGCCTGGCCTACTCCTCCACGTCATCGACGGCACCTATAGCAGCACCGCCATGCTCGACGATATGATAGAGTGGCAGACCGACACCATCAAAGCACTCACCGACATCCCCAGACTAAACCGCAGCAACAACTACTCAGCCATAGCCGAGGGCATGATTGACGTGCCCAAGGACGGAGTGTGGTTCTTCCGCGCCAACTACCCCGCCGTGTGGATTGACGGCCAGAAGGTAGTGGACAACACCGACCGCTGGGTGCTCGACGGATTGCGCGGAGGGCGCAGCATCGCCCTCGCCAAGGGCCTCCACAAGTTCAAGGTAGTGTTCCTCGGCTACAACGCCAGCGGACGCCCCACCTACTGGGACAACGGCCGCGTGCAGTGGCGACACGAGAGCGACTCCCGCTACAGCAATATAGAAAACATATTTACCCTCCCCCTAAGATAGGGGGAGTACCGCTTGCGGAGAGGGAGTATGTAAAAAAACTCCCAAATTCCTTTGGCATTAAAAAAGAAAGCATTACCTTTGCACCCGCAAAAGCGAATCTTGACGCTGAAGCAATTGGTGCCATAGCTCAGTAGGTAGAGCATCGGACTGAAAATCCGTGTGTCCCCGGTTCGAATCCTGGTGGCACCACGCGCAATGAAAAGCAGTTTTCCTGACAAAGAATACTGCTTTTTCTTTTTTTTATTCGTAACTTCGCGGCATATTAAGACAAAAAACACAAAGAAATGAAATCTTTCCCAGGCGACAACGACCGCAAATGGACAGTGCTCCACTCCGAGTACCTCTTCCGCCGCCCGTGGCTCACAGTCAGGCGCGAGCACACCCTACTGCCAACCGGCAAAGAATGTCCCGAATACTATATCCTTGAGTATCCTACATGGATCAACGTCATAGCCATCGACAAAGAAGGCCGCATGGTCATGGTGCGCCAGTATCGCCATGCCCTCGGCGTGACGCGCTATGAACTGTGCGCCGGCGTCATGGACCCCACCGATGCCTCGCCCCTCGAGGCAGCCCAGCGCGAACTGATGGAGGAAACAGGCTACGGCGGAGGCCAATGGCAGGAATACTCCGTGCTGTCGCAGAACCCCGGCTCCATGAACAACCTCGTCCACTCCTTCCTCGCCACCGGCGTGGAGCAGCTCTCCACCCAGCATCTCGAAGGCACCGAGGACATCAGCGTACACCTCTTCACCCCCGCCGAGGTCAAGACCATGCTCCAGACAGGCGAGCTCATCCAGGCCCTACATGCCGCCCCCCTCTGGAAATACTTCTGCGAACATCCTGAGTAGCATCATACCCAAATACACAAGCAGCGTGTGGACATCCGCACGCTGCTTGTTTTTTTAGCCGCTTCGCTCATTCTCGTAACACCCTTGTTGAATTATAGAGCCCCTTCGTGGATTTTTAGCGCGCCCTCGCGCAATCTTATAGAGAACTCGCTGGATTTTAGCGTGACAAAGTTACAAAAAATCGCGAGTTCATGCAAGTGTCTCGGCGAAGACATGCATGTGACTCGGCGAAGACACACTTGTGTCTCGGCGAAGACAAAGTTGTGTCTCGGCGAAGACACGGCGGGGAAGTCTGCGTAAAATTCCACGAAGTCTGCGTAAAATTTCGCAAGGGCTGCGTAAAATTTCGCAAGGGCTGCGTAAGATTTCACGAAGTCTGCGTAAGATTGGGCGAGGTCTGCGTAAGATTGGGCCACGTGCGTATATTATTTAATAAGGTACGCGAGGAATAGTGCATGACCATACGAACATTGCGCCAGGTCTATATGATATCTCTATGATATCCCTTTGATATCCCTACCGTTTTTTGCAATTTGCATGCAAAATGCAACATACTGTACGAAAGTTAGCAAAAAAAAGTGGGGAATCGTTTGAAACAAGAATATAAATGCGTAATTTTGCCCAAATATTATAGAAAAAAAAGACTAAAAGATAAAAAACAACAACATGAAAAGAAAGTTATTCTTGTTATCACTTCTGTTCCCGTTTTTCGGAACAGCATGGGCGCAGCCCAGCCTTAATGGCTGTCGCCACATCACTGACCTAAGTCAAATTAAGGAAGGTGCGTACTACTACATTGTAAGCGACCGCACGAAATTCAACGTAGAGGTTACTACTCCGAAAGCTATCGCAGCATACCAGAGCGGTTTTCCCAATTGGGACAATGCTTCGCAAAACAAATACTTTGTGTATTGGGGTGATTTAACCATAGGCTCAGAGATATTTATATGGAAAGCAGAAAAAGTCGGTGACCAGTGGGCTTTCCAGAACATAAAGAACAGCAAATATCTTGGTGTGATGCACAAGCATCATCCCACCTATCCTCATAACAGCGAGACGGACATGGTGTTCTCGGATGAGGCTAAGGGCTTTACCCTTACTGACCTCAGTGAGGGCGAGGGACGCTGGGCGTTTACAAACAGCGAATGGACAAGTCCGTTCACTCCCCAGCGATATGCCGCTAATAGCAGTTATGATATTGCGATGAGAGATGGCGACAGCGATAGCAACGCTTCTGACGCTGAAACCTACGGCTACCCCGGTCGCTGGCACTTATACGAATTGACCGGGGCTACTGCTTTGGAAGATGGTGCCATTTATTATATCTTTAATGATGCTAAAAACCATAAAAATCCAAAAGTACAGGGTATGGCTGCCCAGCAGGATTATTTTGACCCGAAATGGGATGGAAATGATTACAATAGTGACGGATGGGAAGATCATTTTGTATACTACGGAGAATTTAGAAATGATAATGACGGCTTCAAATGGATGGTAGAAAGACATGGATATAAATGGGCATTCAAAAACGTTCAAAACGGAGAATACATTGGAGCATTGAATGGAGACGAGATACTGTTCGCCAATGACAAGACTACTAAATTCCTCTTTACTCTTACAGACCTTTCTCCTAATGCAAATCGATTCTTCATACAAAAGGAAGGCGAAACCACAGGACTTCACTGCACAAACTACTGGAATCGTTGGAATAATAATCTTAGCCTGTATTCTGAATACGGAAATGAAACAAATGGTTACGCAACCCGTTGGACTTTCGTAAAGGTTGAAGACTATATTGCTGACGATGCAGAGAACACAGCTGCAAATAAGCTAAAATACAATTTCTCTACCAGCGATGGAGGTACAAATATCATTGGTCGTAATAGCGTCTGCCAGGACTTTGTTATTACCGATGGCGTAGACATAACCATACCGCAGAACTTTACCGCTACCACTGCCACTTACAATCGCAGTATGAGTAATAGCTGGGGCACCGTTTGTCTGCCCTACGAGGTAAGCAGCAACAGCGATGTTACCTACTATACCGCAGGTAGCATCAATGGCGATGTGCTCACCCTCACCTCTGCCGAGACAGTGCCAGCCGGCACTCCTGCCATCTTCAAGGTTAACGGCGGCACATTTACCGCCACAAGTAACAATGTGGAAGTGTTGACTGGTGCGCAGAACGAAAGTATAACGAATGATGACATCGTGCTGCACGGCACTTTAGAAAAACTGGTATTTGATGACGTTACTACCGACACGGAGAATGATTACTATTATATCTCCAACAACATGTTCATGCATGCCACTAAGAAGCTTACCGTCAATCCTTTCCGCG
>JAGCTG010000121.1 GCA_017963785.1 Bacteroidaceae bacterium
ATCACCGGCTACAGCACCGCCATTGAGTGCGTGGAAGAGATAATAGAAGGCTCCATCGACATAGCCAGCGAGGTTGGCACCCAGAAGATAGGCGAGCCCGTGGGCTACTGGAACAACGGGCACCGCCCAAAGGCGCTCTACGCTGTTGAGTCATGGTACTCCTTCCATTCTCGCGAGGACTACATGAACAATATCCTCTCCATCGCCAATGCCTTCCTCGGCGTGTGCATAGACATTGACAACAATGTGCCGCTCACTGACTCTCATAAACAAAAGGCCGCCGCCAACTCAATCTACACCAAGGGTATGGCCAACAGCGAACTGGCCGCCCACACTGCCACTGTTTGGGACAACATCGTAGCTGCACACAATGCAATCTATAACATTCCTAACCCATTCCGCAATAATATTGGCTCCACTCAGGCCGTTGCTGCTATGGATGCATGCGCTGCCCTTACCAATAGTCTGGAAAACCTTGAGGCGCTGATAGAAGAGCGCAAGATGAGCGAGGCTGATGCGCAGGCTATCGCTGAGCAGTTTGTTGATGTAGTGGTAATGCCTACCTATAAAAGTCTGGTAGAGAGGAATCAAGCTCTACAGACCGCAATTAACGCATTCGAGAAGTCACCCTCCAACGCCACCTTTGAGACAGCATGCAACGCGTGGATGGCAGCGCGTAAGCCGTGGGAATCTTCGGAGGCTTTCCTCTTCGGCCCCGTTGCTGAGCTGGGCCTTGACCCAAATATGGACTCCTGGCCACTCGATGCCGTGGGCATCGCCAACCTTCTTAAGTCGCAGAAATGGAACGAGATGGAGTGGACTGGCGAGTATGAAGAGCCGGATGAAGATGACCCCGACAACAGCACAGCCCAAGCCAAGGCTATAGAGGCCGCTCAGGCCCTGCGCGGATACCACACCCTAGAGTATCTGCTCTTCAAGAACGGCAAACCACGTACAGTAAATTAAGATAATAGTTAAGTGTTAGTTATCAATGTGAAGGTGGGAAGCCGGTGCTTCCCCCTTCAACATTGTAGTATTAAAATTTGGGAAATTCAACATCTGCATGCGTTACGTCCTGATTATAGCACTCAGCATCATCCTCTGCATTGGTTGCTACGATGACACGGAAGGGGTGGAGTCCTTTATGGAGACCCACGCCGCCGAGCTGGATAACTATGCCCTGTCGGCAGGCACTGCTACCCTGTTCAACAACTCCTCCAAAGCCTTTGACACTGAGGCTGGGTGGCTGAGTGGAACTTACGCTAACCGTTTCCAGACTGGCGACCGCCTCTACGACAACGTGACCGAAGGCTACGGCCCCGTCTATGCCGGCTACTCCTGCGGTAGCTGCCACATGAACGCAGGGCGCACCAGTCCTGGTGTATGGAACCGCATCGGCGAGGATGCTGACGGCACGCCTGTCTATGGCTCCGGTACTAACGGCATGTCGGCTATGCTGGTGTATGTGGCAAGAAAAAACGGAGTATTTTTCCAAGGCTATGGTCGCGTGCTCCACGACCAGACCATCTATGGCGTCACCGCTGAAGGCAAACTCCAGGTAAGGTGGGACTATGAGAAAGGCCACTTCCCCGACGGAGACGAATATGAGTTGGCCAACCCCAACTATACCGTAGTGGCATGGTACAAAAAGATGTGGGATAATATAAAGAAGGACTCTGTGAAGATAAAGCCCGAAGACCTCTTCTGTACAGTGCGCATACCGCTGCGCCATGTAGGCATGGGCCAGATGATGGCTCTTGACCGTAATGAGATAGAGGCTTTGGCTAAGAAAAGCTATCCCGAGTATGGCATATCCGGGCGATGCAACTATATTACCGAACGCGGTGTGAAAGGAGTCGGGCTCTCTGGGAACAAGGCGCAGCACCTCGATCTTACCGTGGAACTGGGCTTCTCTTCCGACATGGGAGCTACCAACTCGCGTTATCCCGAAGAGATATGCGAAGGACAGCACCAAATGGTGGAAGGCTCTATGATGGGGCTCACCTACGACAAGCTGGATGTCTCCACCGAGGACATGGAGTGTGTTGACCTCTACCTCCATACACTTGCAGTGCCGGCGCGACGTCTCGGTAGCAAGACAGCCCAAGTTACACTGACCAAGTCTGACGGCACGCGCCTCACTATGACAGAGCGTGAAGCCGTAAGCAAGGGCGAACAGGCATTCTACAACGCCAAATGTCATCTTTGCCATGTCAGCACCCTCCATACCCGTCGTCGCGGGGCGACTCTGCTCAATGGCACCGAGCTTCCTTGGCTAGGCAGTCAGACCATCCACCCCTACTCCGACTATCTGCTCCATGATATGGGCTCTGAGATAATGGGCGTAGGCCTTAATGACAACTATGTCAGTGGAGTGGCAAGAGGTAACGAATGGCGAACAACCCCGCTATGGGGCATTGGGTTGCAAAAGAAGGTAAACGGACATACCTACTTCCTCCATGACGGACGTGCCCGAAACTTTACTGAAGCCATACTCTGGCATGGAGGCGAAGGCGAGGCCAGCAAGAATCTCTTCCGCAAGATGGACAAGGCAGATCGCCAGGCACTCATCAAATTTCTTGAATCACTATAGGACATAGACAAAAACATTAAAAACGACAAAATAATAACACAATAATTCCGTTAAAATGAAAGCACTGTTTATTGCAACAGCGGTAGCTATGACTTCAATCGTAACCACCGCAGAGTCACAGGACTTCGACTCCGACAACGGCGTAGTCACAATTGGCGCAGACCGCATGTTTCAGATAGAGAGCAAAGACGGCAACTTCTCCTTCAAGCCCTATCTAATGCTGCAGACCACTGCCAACTACAACTATTACGATGACGAGGGGCTTGACAAGGCGTACAATCAAGATAACGTGGCCAACTCTGGCTTCAGCATCCCTTATGCAGTGCTCGGTTTCACAGGCAAGGCGTACAGCATGGTGACATACAACCTTTCGGTTAACGCCTCCAAATCAGGTGGCGAACTGCTACAGCAGGCATGGTTTGACGTAAGGCCAACCAGAGGCTTCGGCGTAAAGGTAGGCAAATTCAAGACACCCTTCAGCCACGCATACCTCACCACCCTTGGCGAGACACTGATGCCTAACCTACCCAGCTCTCTTACCGCCACAACCATTATGCCCTACACACTCAACGCTGTTACCCCTAAAATCGGAACAGGCTTTGACCTCGGCGCAATGGTGCACGGCAATATCGGCAAGTGGTGGGGCTACGAAGCCGGACTCTTCAATGGTACCGGTGCGAGCATTAACACCTCCACCAAGACCATCTCCGATGACTGGCATATACCGTCGTTGCTCTATGCCACACGCGTTACATGGTCTCCAATGGGCGTAATGCCGGCTACACAAGGTAATCCTAAAATGCTTAATCTCAAC
>JAGCTG010000122.1 GCA_017963785.1 Bacteroidaceae bacterium
CAGTTTGACCTCACCGGCAACCAGCGCAACTGGTGGACAGAGGCCGACAAGGCTGCCTTCGACAAGCGCGCCGCCCAACTGGCCGACTATTTCTCTACCATCGAGGTGGTGAACGGCAAGAAAGTGAACGGCAAGCAGACGCTGGGCGAGAATATCGGCGACAACGGCGGTCTGCACGTGGCACTGCAGGCTCTGCACAACACAGGCAACAACAGCGTGATAGACGGTTTCACCGCCGACCAGCGTTTCTTCCTGGGATGGGCTCGCGTGTGGGCCAGCAACAATCGCGAACAGTATATGGACATGCTGCTCAACCAGGATGTACACTCACCCAACGCAGCCCGTGTGAATGGTGCTCTGCCACAGATTGACGAGTGGTATGATGCGTTTGGCATCAAGAAGGGCAAGCTGTTTATCCCGAAGAATAAGCGTATCAAGATTTGGTAAGAGAAAACTGAAAGTTATCACACACTCCCTCCCCCCTACGGGTTTCCCTAGGGGGAGTTTTTTTATCTTGAAAGGAGTTAACGGGACGATAGCTATTTCTTCACTTTCTTGCCGTTTGTGATGACAATTCCCTCTGCGGAAGAATCGTCGGGGAGTCTGCGGCCCTGAAGGTCGTAGGTTGATTGACGATTGACAACAGACGATTGACCATTGCCCTCCACAGCCTGGACGGCATCGACGACCTCGTCAAAGTCGAAAGTGTAGGTCTGGAGGTCGGGCATGAAGCCATCCTCGTAGGGCAGATAGACATTGTTGGCTGCCACGAGGGAGAGGGCGGGGCGCTTCATGACTGCCTCTCCGCCCGAGGTGGACAGGGTGTAGAAGGTGCCCTTGGGCAGGGTGGTGGTGCGGGTGAAGACTCCGAGCAGCTTATTGCTATATTGAGAATTGAACATAGAGGACTCAGCATCGCTGGTGTTGCCGATGGTGAGTTCGAGCCTCTGGTAGCTCTGCCCGCGGAAGATGACGGCGGTGCCGGGAGGCACGGTGCCGCTAATCTCGGTGAGCTTGATGACTCCCTCGGGGGTGACGTGGTTGACGGCGTATGCCTTGATGCCTTCGGGCACCTGCACAGCAAAGTCGAGGTATATGCCGCCTATTCCCACGGAGTTGAGGCTGACGGTGGCTGTGGTGCATGGCACGAGATACCACTGCACACCATCGACGGTGAGGTTGGCGGTCTTGACGGGCGAGAGGTTGCCGCAGAGCATGGCGCTGACGTTCTGGGCGGGGCCTATATAGTGCTTGCCCCAGTCGCGCTGCTCAAGGATATATGTGCCTCGCTTGGCGGGGTCGGTGGTGAGGTTGATGACCTGGCCTGCCTTGCCCTCGACGGGCTGCGCCATCATTCCCTGCGAATGGAGGGAGTAGCCGTAGCCGCGTGTCTGGAAGCGGAATATCTGGTCGTAGTCATTGTCGGCTGCCTTGGTGTAGTAGCGCAGTCCGGCATCGGCGGTGAGGTAGGGCGTCATCTCGAGGCCGCTATATGAAGAGCGTATGTTATAGACGGTGTGGTCGGGGTTGAAGGGCACGAGGTCGGCGTGCTCGACAGCGTCGATAAATTGAGCATTGAGCATTGAGTATTGAGCACTGCTTTCGTCCAAATCCTTCACCTTATCGTAGGCTGCCTGCAGGTCGGCGCGTGCCTGCTCGGATGTGAAGCCTCCGACTACTCCTATTGGTGCAGAGAGCATCTGGTTGATGTTTTGCTTGTAGAGGGCAGCCTTGCCGGCTGGCTCCACGATGGCCACGAGGCTGTCGCGGAGGGAGACGGGCTGGTTGAGGTTGTAGTTGTCGTAAACGAAGAACTGTCCGTAGGCTGCGGAGGTGGTGGTCTTGACGGCTCCGTCGGGGTTGGTGGCGTTGACACCTATGGCGTCGCTGCCGGCGCTGAAGGTGAAGCCTTTGCCGTTGGCTCGCATGGTGAGGCTCTGCGGTGTGGTGGAGAGGAATCCGTCGGCGCTGAGGTTGAGGAAGCGTTCGGCTCCGATGTTATAGAGGTAGTAGCCTGCGTAGCGCTCGTCGTGGATGATAACCCAGTTGGCGAGGGGGTCGGTGACGTCTTGCTGCTGGGTGAAGGCGCCGAGGGCTCCGCTGGCTGTGGCTGAGCGGGTGGTGAGTCTCCACTGGCCGTCATTGGTGGCGGTGAGGGTGCCGTGGCCGTTCATGTTCTGCAGGTTGTAAGAGCGCTGCGGGCTGATGTGGCGTGTGTAGTGGAGGCGCGAGTAGTTGAGTGGCTGTGTGCCGTTGTAGAGTGCGCGCAGTGAGCTGACGAGCAGGTCGGCGTTGGTGCAGCGTCCGTCGTTGTAGATGGTCTTGACGGTCTTGAGGGCTGCATCGGGAAAGTAGGTGAAGGTGCCGGCGTTGTCTATCTGCTCTTTGGCTATAGCCTTGACACGGTCGAGGTCGTAAGCGCCACGGAAGGTGAGGGTGTTCATGGAGAGCTGGTTGGTGTCGTAGCCCTGATAGAAGCGCACCTGGAGGTACTGTGTCTTGACGGGGTGGGGGAAGGATACCTTGGTGTAGTCTTCGCAGCGTATGAGGAGGCTGTCGAAGGCGAGGGTCCATTCCTGTCCGTCGGTGGAGGTGTAGATGTCGGCGTACTTGGTGCGCCAGGAGTATTTATATTCCCAGTAGATGTCGAAGGAGCTGACGGTCTGCTCGTTGGCGGCCTTGAGTGAGAGTTTGTAGGGCGACCCCTTGGATGAGGAGCAGTGGGTGTCGTCTCTGTCGTCGAAGAGGTCTTCGAGGCGGCCATAGACATTGGTTTGGTATGACTGATCCTTGAGCACTGTCCATGTGGAGGATGGTATGGGGTCGGCGGCGAGGTTGAGTGCCCAGTTCTTGTCGAGCTTGCTGTCGCGCAGCACTGCCTGCTCTACGCGGCGCATGAGGCGGTCGGTGTCGATGGTGTCAACGCATGTCATGTCGGTGACGAGGGGTATGACGGAGGCGCTGTCGTGCTGGTGGGTGTAGGCTCCCATGTCGAGGAAGAAGGAGCCGGGGTACTCTTGGCTGGCTCCGCGTCCGAAGTCGTAATGGAAGTCGCGCTCGTAGTAGCTGTTGACAAGGTCCACGCGGTTGCGGCTATACCAGCGTCCGGAGTTGGCGGAGCGCCCCATGGCGTTGCGGTAGAAGACGCGGTGTAGCTTGTTGCCGGCGTAGGAGGTGAAGGGCTCGATGAAGCAGTACCAGCTGGACAGGAGGTCGCTCTGGCCAGAGGAACGTATGGTGGCCATGTAGCGCCACTCGGGCATGGTGTCAACCTTGTACCACGTGGACATAATTATGTTGTCGTAGAAGAAGGTGGAGTCTTGTCCGTTGCGGTCCTTGACGGTGACGGTAACGGTCTCGGGGCGTGTATTGAGCAGGAACTGCACCCAGTGGTCGGCTGTCCACCAATAGGGCTTGTCCTTGAACATGACGGATGCGGATGAGCCCTCGCCGCCGGCATGGGTGTGGACTGCGTCGCTGTTGCCGTCCATCACTCGCGACTGGAGGTAGAGGGAGAGGTTGGGGTCTTCGTCGGTGTTGCCATTATCCCACACGGAGAAGAGCACGCTCTTGTTGAAGTCGTTGTCGCCGTGGGGGCTGGATGTCTGCATGCCCATGTAGGAATTCATGGGGCCCATGGTCATGAAGTAGGTGCCTGGGCAGAGGTAGCGTGAAGGTGCCATGCACTCGACGTAGCCCCAGTCGAAGGAGCCGCCGGTGGGGGCGTCGGGGTCGGTGGTGCGGAAGCCGAACATGTGGGCCGAGGTGCCGCCGAAGTTGCGCGGTATCATGACGGGGTCGGTACTCTCGCGCTGGAAGAGGAAGTGCTGTATGTTTTTGATATAGCTCCACTTGGGCGAGCTTATTTCGACGCGGTAGAAGTCGTCGGCGGGGAAGTCCACAACCTTGCCGAAGAGGTCGTCGGTGTGGGTGGCAGACTGTATGGCGTCGTTAGCCACGGTGTTGACGGCGAGGGTGTCGCCTGTCTCGGGATAGGTGAGCACGATGTTGAGGGAAGCGAAGCGTGCGAAGTTGTTGGTCCACACGATGTCGGCGCGCACTTTTCCCTTGGGTATGCGCCAATAATAGGCGAGGTGGATGTCCTCGCTATTGGGCATGGAGGTCATGCTGCCTGTGGAGGTGAGGGCGTCAAACCACTTGCCGTTTTTCTCGCGATAGCAGTAGTTGGCTGCCATCTTGTCGGTCTCGCTTTGCCAGTTCTGGCCGTAAGCAATATTGAACATTGAGCATTGAAAATTGAACATTATGCCCAGCAGAGCTACGCGAAAGAGAAAGAGTGATTTTTTCATGTGACTATTTTTTGTTTGTTCGGGCAAAGTTAGTGAAAAGTTGGGAGTACGGGGGCAGAAGCAGGGAATATTTTATGTTTTTCGCGCACGTGATATGAAAAAGGTGGCAATTTGTTTTGCTGTGTCAGAAGATTGTTGTAATTTCGCGCCGCTTTTCGAGTCTGTAGTGACTCGCTAAACATAATGTCCAACTTATCTAACTATTTTTAATTAACTTTTTTAATGAACGATTTAAAGAACATTCTGCCCCTCGACGACTTCAATTGGGAAGCGTATGCTGACAGTGCAGCAGTGGCAGACAAAGAAAAGCAAGAGATTAAAGAGGCCTACGACAAGACCCTCAGTCAGGTGAACGACCACGAAGTGGTGGAGGGTACCGTAATCTCGGTCAACAAGCGCGAAGTGATGGTTGACATAGGCTACAAGAGTGACGGTGTTATCTCAGCCAATGAGTTCCGTTACGACCCCGACCTCAAGCCCGGCGACAAGGTTGAGGTTTATATCGAGAAAGGTGAAGACAAGAAAGGCCAGTTGCTGCTCTCTCACCGCAAGGCTCGCGCTAAGCAGGGCTGGGACCGCGTAAACAAGGCCATGGAAGACAAGGAAGTGGTGAAAGGCTTCGTTAAGGCTCGCACCAAGGGTGGCATGATTGTCGATGTGTTCGGCATCGAGGCATTCCTGCCCGGCAGCCAGATTGACGTGAAGCCCATCCGTGACTACGACGTATTCGTGGGCAAGACCATGGAGTTCCTTGTTATCAAGATTAATCAGGAATATCGCAATGTGGTGGTAAGCCACAAGGCTCTCGTCAAGGCTGAGCTCGAAAGCCAGAAGAAGGAGATTATCTCCAAGCTGGAGAAGGGCCAGGTGCTCGAGGGCGTAGTAAAGAATATTACTTCCTACGGTGTATTCGTAGACCTTGGCGGCGTGGACGGTCTGATTCACATCACCGACCTGTCGTGGGGCCGCGTAGGCGATCCGAAGGACTTTGTTCAGGTTGACGAGAAGATCAACGTTGTTATCCTTGACTTTGATGAGGAGAAGCAGCGCATCCAGCTTGGCCTGAAGCAGCTCACTCCGCATCCTTGGGATGCTCTTGATCCAAACATCCAGCCGGGTGACAAGGTTAAGGGTAAGGTAGTGGTTATGGCTGACTACGGCGCATTTGTGGAGGTAGCTCCCGGCGTTGAGGGTCTGATCCACGTCAGTGAGATGAGCTGGAGTACTCACCTGCGCAGCGCTCAGGACTTTATGAAGGTGGGCGACGAGGTAGAGGCCGTAGTGCTGAATCTCGACCGCGCAGAGCGCAAGATGTCGCTTGGCATCAAGCAGTTGAAGGACGATCCTTGGCAGAACATCGAGGAGCGTTACCCCGTTGGCAGCAAGCATACTGCCAGGGTGCGCAACTTCACCAACTTCGGTGTGTTTGTTGAGATGGAAGAGGGCGTTGACGGCCTGATTCATATCTCCGACCTGTCGTGGACCAAGAAGGTTAAGCACCCATCTGAGATTACCAAGATTGGTGCTGACATCGACGTGGTAGTGCTGGAGATAGATAAGGACAGTCGCCGCCTGAGCCTTGGCCACAAGCAGACCGAGGAGAATCCTTGGGATGTATTCGAGACTATCTTCACCGTGGGCTCTATTCATGAGGGCACCATCGTGGAGGAGCACGATAAGGGTGACGTAATCCAGCTGGAGTATGGCATCGAGGGCTTCGCTACCCCCAAGCATCTTGTGAAGGAGGATAAGACGAAGGCTCAGCTGAACGAGAAGCTACCGTTTAAGGTGCTTGAGTTCAATAAGATGACACGTCGCATTATCCTGAGCCACAGCCGTGTGTTTGAGGATGAGCAGAGAGCAGAGCGCAAGAGCAACACTGAGCGCAAGGCTGCTGCCACCGAAGCCGCTCCTGAGATTCAGAATCAGGCTGCTGCCAACACTCTGGCCGACAACGACGCTCTGGCCGAGCTCAAGGCCAAGCTCGCTGAGCAGGGTGGCGCAGAGTAAGCTAAAACCAAAATAAAAGAGTATTAAAGTCCTTAGGGTCCTTAAGGTCCTTAGGGACTTTAATTAATATAATAAGGTACGCGCGAGACCATGGAGAAATTTGAGGTCACGATACTGGGTTGCGGCAGTGCCACACCGACGTTGCGCCATAATCCCTCAGCGCAGATGATTAACATCCACGACAAGCTGTCGCTGGTGGACTGCGGCGAGGGCACACAGCTGCAGATGCGTAGCTACAAGCAGAAGTTCATGGCACTGCGCAATGTGTTTATCTCCCATCTGCACGGCGACCATTGCCTGGGACTGGTAGGCATGATATCGTCGTTCGGACTGCTGGGGCGCACCAAGGATTTTCATGTCTATGCCCACGAGCAACTCAAGCCCTTGCTAGACGAACAACTCAGGCTGTTCTGCCATGGGCTTGACTTTGAGGTGGTGTTTCACCGCGTTGACTCCAAGAAGCATGCCCTTATCTATGAAGACCGCACGATGGAGGTGTGGAGCTTGCCGCTGAAGCACAGCATGGAGTGCAACGGCTTCCTCTTCAAGGAGAAGCAGGGCCTGCCCCATGTGAACCGCGAGATGACCGACTGCTACGGCATACCCGTGAGTCAGCTCAACAATATCAAGGCCGGCGCTGACTGGACCATGCCCGACGGTAGGGTGATAGCTAATAGCCGACTGACGACACCCGCCGACCCTCCCAGGACCTATGCATACTGTTCCGACACCGCCTATCTGCCGAAGCTGGTGCCGATGATAAAGGGCGTGGATCTGCTCTACCACGAGACGACCTACGACAACAGCAAGGAGGCCAAGGCCCGCGTGCACGGCCACTCCACAGCCGGACAAGCCGCTGAGATAGCCAGGCAGGCCGAGGTAGGCCAGTTGATGATAGGCCATTACTCTGCCAGCTATGATGACGACTCGCTGCTGCTGAGTCAGGCCCGTGAAGTGTTTCCCAATACCATCGCTGCCAATGAGGGCATGACGGTGAGGGTGTGTAAGATGTGAGATGTATGATGTAAGATGTGATATGTGATGAAACCTCTTTATCGTAATATATTCTTTATTCTCGGTGCAGTGGCAGTAGTGATAATGCTGCTGACGTTCGACATGGACTACGCCGAGCTGTGGGCGCATATCCGCAGGGCAGGGTGGTGGTTTGGCGCCGTGGTGGGAGTATGGGTAGTGATATACTTCTTCAACGCCGTGAGTTGGTATTTCATCATCCGCAATGGTGAGAAAAATGTGCCCGTGTCGCTGGCCAAGGTGTATAAACTGACAATCTCGGGCTTTGCGCTCAACTATGCCACTCCGTGCGGACTGATGGGCGGTGAACCCTATCGCATTATGGAGCTTAGCCCGGTGCTGGGCAGCAGCCGTGCCACGAGCAGTGTGATACTCTATGTGATGATGCACGTGTTCAGCCATATATGTTTCTGGCTTGTCTCAGCGATACTGTTTATAATAATGTATAAGCCCGACACCACGATGTGGATATTGCTCGCAGCCGTGATAGCGTTCTGCCTGCTGGCGATATACTTCTTTGCCAAGGGCTACAAGCATGGCATGATAGTGAAGACGCTGCGTGTGCTGGGCCGTATCCCATGGCTGGGCAAGTATGCGCGTAAGCTGTCGGAGAGCAAGCACGACAAGCTGCAGCAGATAGACAGTCAGATAGCCGAGCTCCATTCAAGGCACAGCTCGAGCTTCTATGCCTCGTTTCTCTTTGAGTTTTGCGCCCGTGTGCTCACTGCACTGGAGATATATTTCATACTGAGGATATTGACCAGCGACGTCAATTTCTTTGACTGCGTGCTGATAATGGCATTTACCTCGCTGTTTGGCAACATATTCTTCTTCTCGCCGATGCAGCTTGGTGCCCGTGAGGGTGGCTTTGCACTGTCGGTAAGCGCTCTGTCGATAAGCGGAGCCTACGGCGTATATACCAGTCTTATTACTCGTGTGCGTGAGGTGATATGGATAATAATTGGCCTTGCGTTAATGAAGATAGGTAATAAAAGAAATGCCCCATAACGCAGAAAAAGCAAAAAAATTGTGTGAAAATTTGGTTTGTATATAAAAAAGTCCTATCTTTGCACCGTAAAAAGTGAGAAAATGCACCAAATGAAGCGCATAAACCGTTTGATAATCGCATTTGGCATGGCAATGACCTTGTCCGTAGCGCCGGCTTTTGCAGCCGCCATTCCTACGGAGGGTGAGCCTGTTATGGCTACTGCTCCCGAGGGACAGGATATCAACGTGAGCGTTTCAGGCAACACTATCCGCGTAGCAGGAGCCGCCAGGCAGACCCTTGTGGTTTACTATGTCACCGGCACTAAGGCTGCGAGCTACTGCATAGAGACCGACGACCAGACTATCACCACCAATCTGCAGAAAGGCGTTTATCTGCTTAAGGTAGGTAAGTTTGTCCGCAAGGTTACCATCTCATAGACCATATTTCAATACAAGCATATAACTGAGAGCAATTAGGCTACTGCAATCGCGCAACCTAATTGCTCTAATTGTTACACAAGAACCACCACACGCTTATGCCGCAGCATCCCTCTGACACCCAATTAGTGGAGCAGCTCCGCGACCCTTCGGGACGCAGGGCGGCTTTTGAGGTTGTGGTAGCCAAATATGGTTCCAGGCTCTACTGGCAGATACGCCACATGGTGACATACCATGACGATGCCAACGATGTGCTGCAAAACACATTTCTCAAGGCATGGCTGGCACTCGACACATTCCGTGGCGAGGCGATGTTGTCAACGTGGCTCTATCGCATAGCTGCCAACGAAAGTCTCGCCTTTATCCAGCAGCGCAAGGATGTGGTGGCTATCGACAGTGAGGAGGCCAGCGTGGCCGACACCTTGGAGAGTGACCCCTATTTTGACGGCGATGAGACAGAGCGTATGCTGCAGCAGGCCATCAGTGAGCTACCGCCGAAGCAGAGACAGGTGTTTGTGATGCGCTATTATGACCAGATGAAGTATGAGGAGATGGCCGAGATACTCGGCACCTCGGAGGGCGCGCTGAAAGCCTCCTACCATATAGCGGCGGGCAAGGTGGAAGATTTTTTTAAGAGCCGCGATTAAACTTTTGCCCGTCAGGGCAGTCAAAACAACAGAGACAATGAAAAAGCCAGACTTAAATAATACGTCAGCGAGGCAGGAGCCGTTCAGAGTGCCGCTGGGATACTTCGAGCAGTTGCCGTCGCAGGTGATGGCCGCAATTGACCGTCAGGTGGAGCAGGCTGAGCCTAAGCGTGAGGCAAAGAAAGTGCCGTTTTACAAAACAGAGCTTTACGCCAAAATCAAGCCGTATCTGTATATGGCTGCAATGTTTGGCGGCATATGGTTTGGTATATGGGTATATAAGTACCAGCAGAAGATAGTGGCTGAGAGAGCGCAAAATAGGACAGCGGATAATGGCCAGTCGTCAAAAGACACCTATGAGCTTACCGCTCAGGAGATGGAGGACTATATTGACGATGCGTGCGACTACATGATGCTTGACAGCCGCGATATCATGGCATACGTAACGGACGAAGAATATGGAAATTAAAAGATCATTGCTATGAAAACGAAACACTTAACTATATTTATAATGGCTATGCTGATGCTTGTGTCAGTTGCGGCTCGTGCTCACGAGAATACTGACGACAAATCGTGTGCGCCACAGACTGAGCGCCGTTTCTCGCCCGAGCAGTTTCGCCAGAAGTGCGATTGCTTCATCATCAACTATGCCAAGTTGACTCCGCAGGAGGCGCAGAAGTTCCTGCCACTATATCATGCGATGAAGGATGAGCAGCGCAAGCTGATGCGCGAGAAGGGTGGCATGGAGCGCGAGGCTACAAAGCAAGAGAATGTCAACGACAAGCAGAGCCTCAAGACTCTTGACAGGATGATAGCCATTGACCGCCAAGTAATTGACATAGAGCAGGACTATCAGAAGAAGATGCTTAAGGTTATCTCTGCTTCAAAGCTGCTGAAGGTCAGAGTTGCTGAAAAGAAGTTTGAGCGACAGATGCTTCATAAGATGGCCCCGCATCATAAGAGAGGCGAGAGGCCAAGGAAGTGAAAAAGAGAAGAAAAGTGTATGGATAGAGAATAGAACCCCGAGAGTTGGAAAACTTTCGGGGTTCTGTGTAGGCTGTATGGAGGGAAATTATTAAATTTGCACGCAAATTTATGTAAAACAATCAGCGAGGTAAATTTTCAACCCAAATGGAATTAGCAAGTAAATATAGCCCGGCAGAAGTAGAGGGCAAATGGTATGAGTATTGGATGAAGCACGGTCTGTTTAAGTCTAAGCCTGATGGCCGTGAGCCTTACACTATAGTAATTCCGCCGCCAAACGTGACGGGTGTGCTCCACATGGGCCACATGCTGAATAATACTATCCAGGACATCTTGGTGCGCAAAGCCCGCCTTGATGGCAAGAATGCCCTCTGGGTGCCAGGCACCGACCACGCCTCGATAGCAACGGAGGCCAAGGTGGTGAACCGACTGGCAGAGCAGGGTATTAAAAAACGTGACCTTAGCCGTGAGGAGTTTCTGCAGCATGCGTGGAACTGGACGCATGAGCATGGTGGTATTATACTCAAGCAACTCAGACGTCTGGGTGCCAGCTGTGACTGGGACCGCACGGCGTTCACTATGGACGAGGTGCG
>JAGCTG010000123.1 GCA_017963785.1 Bacteroidaceae bacterium
GGCCGGCACCGATGCCGATGGCCTGACCGTCCTTGACGTAGCAGACGCTGTTCGACTGCGTGTACTTCAGCGTGATGAGCGCGATGATCAGGTCGCGGCGCGCCTCCTCAGTGAAGGTCTTGTTCTCCGTGGGGATGTTCTCAAACAAAGCAGGGTCGTCGAGCTTGATTTCGTTACGTCCTTGTTCGAAGGTCACACCAAAGCACTGCTTGCGCTCAATGGGCTCAGGCTTGTAGGTAGGGTCAATCTTGATGACGTTGTAAGTACCCTTGCGCTTGTCCTTCAGAATCTCGATGGCCTCAGCGGTAAAGTCGGGAGCAATCACACCATCGCTTACCTCACGCTTCAAGAGCAGGGCGGTAGTAGCATCGCAGGTGTCGCTCAGCGCTACAAAGTCGCCATAGCTCGACATACGGTCGGCACCACGTGCTCTGGCATAAGCACAGGCAATAGCGCTCTCGTCCAGTCCCTTCACATCATCCACGAAATAAATCTTCTTCAAGGTGTCGCTCAGAGGAAGACCTACAGCAGCACCTGCAGGGCTGACATGCTTGAACGAGGCAGCAGCGGGCAGACCGGTAGCCTCTTTCAGCTCCTTTACCAACTGCCAGGCGTTCAGTGCATCAAGGAAATTGATGTAGCCAGGGCGTCCGTTAATCACTTCGATGGGTAATTCGCCCTCTGTCATAAAGATACGAGAGGGCTTCTGGTTGGGATTGCATCCGTACTTCAGCTGTAATTCTTTCATTTTTTAAGCAATTATTTTGTTTCTGCCTGCAAAGGTACAAAAAAAATGTGTAATTTTGCAACCGTTATGGAGAAAAAGAGACATGCGCTTCGCAAACTGATGGAGGCTGTGGAGCATGAGTTGTTGAAGAAGCCCAACCGTAAGACGTTGGATCGCTTATCCATGTTGGCTGGCTTTCAGGACTGGGACTCGTTCCAAGAGACAATGCATGGCGACCTTGGTGGTGAGACCGTTTATGGTGGTCATCATCGCGAGGAGAAGAGCATGGACAAGAAAAAAGAGACACCCAAATAAGTGAGTGTCTCTTTTTTATGGTTTTTACGAAGGATTACTCCTTACCAGCAATACCGCTACGCTTCTCCTTGATGCGAGCAGCCTTACCAGTGAGCTTGCGCAGATAGTAAAGCTTAGCGCGGCGAACCTTACCAACCTTGTTCACTTCGATGCTCTCAATGTTGGGAGACTCCAGAGGGAAGATACGCTCTACACCTACGGTACCCGACATCTTGCGAACAGTGAAACGCTTCTTCTCCTGGTGACCGCTAATCTTGATGACTACGCCACGGAAGAGCTGAATACGCTCCTTAGAACCCTCGATAATTTTGTAAGCGACAGTGATAGTATCACCAGCCTTGAAACTGGGATGCTGTTTGCCGGTTGCAAATGCTTCTTCAGCAACTTTAATTAAATCCATTGTTACTTAATAATTAATAATGTTGTTGTTATCGTTCCATGCGCAACATAACAGGCCTCTCGTAACTTCCTGCCAGCGATTACGCGGAAAGCGGCTGCAAAGGTACGACTTTTTAATTGATAATTGATAATTGATAATTGTAAAGTCTTAACGTTATTTAACCACTAAAGTGTAAAAATCTTCTATGTTCCCTCTTCCATCTTCCAATTTTTTTGTATTTTTGCACCATAAAACTATAAATGTATGAAGAAGACGATAGCAATTTACCTGCTTCTGCCGATGTTGGCGCTGACTTCGTGCAAGCATCATTACGAGGTGGCCAGCATGCAACGCAGCCGTATCTTGGTGGACAGCCGTTACGATGCACAGCCCGATGAGAAGGCTGCCGAATTCCTGAAACCTTATAAGCACCAGGTGGACTCGGTGATGGGGCCTGTAGTAGGGCAGTCGGCCCGATACATGACTGCTAAGCGACCAGAGGGTACACTCAGCAATCTGCTGGCTGACATACTGGTTTGGGCTGGCAAGGACTATGGCGAACAGCCCGACTTCGGCCTGTATAATATGGGTGGTGTGCGAGCCGACCTGCCTAAAGGTTTGGTGACTTATGGCGACGTGCTCGATGTGGCACCTTTCGAGAACAGAATTTCGTTTGTCACATTAAAGGGTGATGTTGTACTGGACCTGTTTCGGCAGATTGCCAAGACGGGCGGCGAGGGCATGAGTCACGGTGTGCGCATGGTGATAACGAAGGACGGACAGTTGGTGAGTGCTACCCTTCACGGTCAGGAGATTGACCCTCAGAAGGACTATCGTGTAACGACCATCGACTACCTGTTGGGTGGTACGGACAAGTTGGATGCCTTTAAGCGTGGCACCAACATCAATGCGCCGAAGGACGCGTCGAACAATACGCGATTCATGATCATGAACTACTTCCGCGACATGCAAAAGCAGGGCAAGGTGGTTGATTCGGAGATTGAAGGACGTATAACTGTGAGGTAAGAGGTAAGAGGTAAGAAGTAAGACGGAAGAAGTAAGAAGTATGAAAAAGTACTTATTTATTATATTATTGGCGCTCATATCGCTAAGCGGTCAAGCCAAGAAGCAGAAACGGTTGGTTATTCTGCATAGTAACGATACGCATTCGGCCATTCTGCCACTGAATGTACAGTTGCCCGACACGATGAAGGCAGGACGTGGCGGCTTTCTGCGCCGTTTGGTATTATTAAAAGAAGAACGCGCGAAACACCCCGATTTGTTGTATTTCGACTCGGGCGACTTCTTTCAGGGGTCAGCCTACTTCACAATGTTCAAGGGTGAGGTGGAGATTGGGCTGATGAACCAGATGGGCATTGACGCTTCGACGATTGGCAATCATGAGTTCGACTTCGGACTGGATAATATGGCTCAGATGTTCCGCAAGGCTACATTCCCTATTCTTTGTACCAACTAC
>JAGCTG010000124.1 GCA_017963785.1 Bacteroidaceae bacterium
CCCCCTTCGCCTGTGCTGCCGAAGGTGAGGCCGATGAGCAGGGAGAACAGCAGGATGCCTACGATGTAATCCCAATAAAACAGTTCATAGCGCCAGCTCTTGCCGGCAAGTTTTTGTGTGTTGCCCCAACTGCCCCAGCATAGCATGGTAACTACGCACAGTATTACGGCGAGGGTGCTGCTTGTAACGATAAACATAATGCGATTTTACGATTTGACGATTGGACGATTATACGATTTACGACTAACTGAATACTTCCGATGCGGTGGGCACTGATGGCTGTGCGCCGCGGCGAGTTACGGAGATGGAGGCAGCCTTGCAGGCTGTGTGTATGGCATCGGTCATGGGCATACCTTTAGTCAGCGCCACGCAGAGAGCGCCGCAGAAGGTGTCGCCGGCTGCTGTGGTGTCCACGGCCTTTACCTCAACGGCTGGCACACGCACCAGCTGGTCGTCGCACAGTGTGTAGGCACCCTGCCTGCCGACGGTGATGATGGCCTCTTTCACTCCCATCGACTGCATCTTGCGTATGGCGGCGAGGGCGGAGGCGTCGTCCACGACCTGTATGCCAGTCATGTAGGCAGCCTCTGTTTCGTTGGGGATGATGATGTCCACATTCTGCAACAGCTCAGGGGGGAGCGGCTGCTTGGGATAAGGCGCAGGATTGAGCACCACCCTCACCCCACTGTCGTGAGCCAGGCGGGCAGCCCGGATGAGGGCGGGAAGCGGGGTCTCCAGCTGCATAAGCAGCAGGGCGGCACTGCGGATATCCGGGGCGGCCCTGTCCACATCTTCGGGCGACAGGAGCAGGTTAGCCCCTCCTGCCACAACGATGCAGTTCTCTCCATGGGAGTCCACGGTGATAGTAGCTACGCCAGAGGCCACTCCGTCGGTGAGGGTGACATGACGGGTGTCGATACCCTCGCCGCGCAATGCAGCAAGTGTCACCTCGCCAAAGGCATCACTGCCCAGACGGGCCACGAAGACAGCTTCGCCGCCAAGACGGGCAACTGCCACAGCCTGGTTGGCACCCTTGCCGCCCTGGGCGGTCATGAAGTCACTGCCCATGATTGTCTCGCCAGCCTGCGGAAAATGCTCCACACGCACTACGAGGTCGGTGTTGCTGCTACCGATAATAACTATTTTCTTACTGTCTGTTGCCATAACTTTAACGCTTTGCATGCGAATTTAGGCAAAAAAAGAACTCCACTCCCCTTTGCCATAGCAAAAAACGGAAGTGGAGCACACTTTTTCAAAATATTTTGGCACAAATAAGCGCTATCAGAGCACACGTTTGAGCTTGCCCACAAACTCATCGGCATCGTCCTTAGTCAGTGTGAGGGGAGGAAGGAGGCGCAGGGTGTTGGTGCCCGAGCAACCCGTGAAGACACGCTGCTCCTTGACCAGTCGATTGCGTATCTCCTTGTACGGCACATCGAGCTCAATGCCTATCATCAGGCCTCGGCCGCGCACCTCGGTGACATGGGGAAGAGCCTCGGCTCTAAGCCTGCCCATGAGATAGTCGCCCACCTCGGCAGCATTGTCGATAAGATGCTCTGACTCAATGATATCCAGCACAGCAATGGCACCGGTGCAGGCAAGGTGGTTGCCGCCGAAAGTGGTGCCCAGCTGACCATAGACGGGCTTGAACTTGGGCGAGATGAGCAGTGCCGACATCGGGAAGCCATTGGCGATGCCCTTGGCCACAGTGATGAGGTCTGGACGCACACCCAGATGCTGATGGGCGAAGAACTTGCCGCTACGGCCGTAGCCGCACTGTATCTCATCGCAGATGAGCACGGTGTCGGTGGCGTCGCAGAGTTGGCGTAACCCCTGCATAAACTCCGCGCTGGCCATGCGTATGCCTCCCACGCCCTGGATACACTCAATGATGACGGCGCACACATCGCCCTTCTCTATCTCACGGCGCCACGGCTCCAAATCGTTGAGGGGGAGGTAGGTGACATGATGGTTGGCATTGATGGGGGCAATGATCTTGGGATTGGCGGTAGCCTCAACAGCCAGCGAGGTGCGGCCATGGAAGGCTTTCTCCAGCGACAACACACGGGTGCGACCATTATGGAACGACGCAAGCTTGAGGGCATTCTCGTTGGCCTCAGCGCCGGAGTTGATAAGAAACAGGCTGTAGTCGTCATAGCCGCAGAGCCTGCCAAGACGGCGAGCGAACTCTTTCTGCAGGGGGTTGATGACGGAGTTGCTGTAAAAGCCCAACTTATTGAGCTGGGCAGTCATTGCCTCTACATAATGAGGATGGCAATGACCAACGCTGATAACGGCATGTCCGCCGTAGAGGTCGAGGTATTCATTGCCCTCGGTGTCCCATACGCGGCAGCCTTTGCCGTGGTCGATGGTTATATCAAATAGGGGGTATACGTCGAAGAGAGTCATCTATATGATTTTACGATTGGACAATTTGACGATTTACGATCTGTTATACGGCTAGAAGGCAGAGGCTTTAAGGTTGAGGCCCGCTTTCTCATCGAGGCCGAACATGAGATTCATGTTCTGGACGGCCTGGCCTACGGCTCCCTTGAGCAGATTGTCGATACAGGATATCATCAGCAGCTGGTCGTCATAACGCTCTACATAGACCACTGCCTTGTTGGTGTTGACCACCTGCTTGAGGTCGGGACTGGTGCTGACCACGTGGGTGAACGCCGCGTCCTTGTAGTAATCGGCATAGATGGCTCGCACCTGCTCTATCGGCGTGGTGCACTTGGCGTAGGCCGTGACGAAGATGCCACGCGCAAAGCAGCCGCGCTGGGGAATGAAAAGGATGCGACCATCGTATCCGGGCTGCAACTCATGCACGGTCTGGTTGATCTCCAGCAGATGCTGGTGGGTGAAGGTCTTATAGACGGAGATATTGTCGCTGCGCCACGAGAAGTGGGTGGTGGCACTCGGTTTCTGCCCTGCGCCGGTGCTGCCCGTGATGCCATTGACATGTATGTCGCCACTGATGACGCCTGCCTTCAGTGCCGGCAGCATGGCGAGCTGTATGCAGGTGGCAAAGCATCCCGGGTTGGCAAGATAGTTGGCGTGGCGAATATCCTCGCGGTGAACCTCGGGCAAGCCATATACCCATTGACCATTGACGATTGACGATTGACTATCAACTGTTGGCTGTTGATTATTTTTCTTTACCCTGAAGTCCTGCGCCATGTCGATTATCTTCACATGGTCAGGCACAGGATGCTCCTTCAGGAAAGCCTCACTCTTTCCGTGGCCGAAACAGAGGAACAGCACATCGACCTTGTCGAAGGGCATGGAAGCGGTAAACTCCAACTCAGTGTCGCCGACAAGTCCTTCATGGATATCGGCCACGCGGTTGCCAGCGTTGCTCTCGCTGTTTGCAAAGACTATCTCTGCCTCCGGATGGTTAAGTAAGAGGCGGATGAGTTCGCCCCCAGTATAACCTGCGGCGCCAAGAATGCCGATAGAAGGCCTACCCCCAGCCCCTCCCAAAGGGAAGGGGGATTGGCTGTTAGTATTGTATAACTCGTTCATTTACTATATATTCACGTATAATTGTTAAAACCCTATCTGTGTCTGAAATAATCTGCTCATTCGAAAATCTTAACACTTTGAAACCTTTATTTTCTAACCAATCCGTTCTCTCTTTATCGCTTATTTCCTGGCTTGGGAGTTGATGATATTTACCATCAACTTCTATTATTAATTTATGCGAAAGACATGCAAAATCGGCTATAAAATGTCCTATTATATGCTGCCTTCTAAAATGAACGCCAAGCACATTTCCTTTAAGATAATTCCATAGAATGCATTCTGCTTCAGTTGGCTTTTTTCTATTCTCAATAGCAAATTCTTTAATAAGCGTATATTCTATCGGATCAGCCATTTCATAGCCGAAAGAATGTTTATCTTTCATACTCAGACACGACTATCTTTTGTACTCCCCTCCTTTTGGGAGGGGACGGGGGTAGGCTATTATCTTTCTTCGTCCGGGTGCGTAAGATAGTACGCACGCAGTGCTGTTGACGTTACCTTGATAAAGCCCTTGGCATCTTCAGAGGTCCAAGCCTTGGCGGTCTCGCCGTATTCGCCAAGTTTGTTCTTGACGAGGTCGTCGGGAGTGTCGCACCCCATTGTCTGGAAGCTGTAGGGACGGAGCTCCAAAGTGACGGTGCCGTTTACATTGCGCTGGCTGCTCTGCAGCATGGCCTCGATATCGGGCATCACCGGCTCAAGGTACTGACTCTCATGGAGAAACATGCCGTACCAGTTGCTTACCTGGTCCTTCCAGTACTGCTGCCACTTGCTCAGAGTGTATTTCTCAAGGAAGCGATGGGCTCCGATTATCAGCATTGGGGCAGCAGCCTCAAAGCCCACGCGGCCCTTGATACCAATGATAGTGTCACCCACATGGCAGTCGCGGCCAATAGCATAGGCAGCGCCTATCTCCTCCACGGCCTGGATAGCCTTGATTTTGTCTGTGTATGTGGTGCCATTGACACTCACCAGTTCGCCTTTTTCAAAGCCTAGCGAGAGAATCTCCGAGCCATCCTTGGTGGGGTGCTTGAGGTAGGCACTCTCCGGCAGTCCCTGCTTGCTGTCAAGAATCTCGCCGCCGCAGATGCTGGTGCCCCAGATGCCTACATTATATGAATACTTCAACTTGGCGAAATCAGCGTTGAAGCCGTGGCTGTTGAGGTAGTCCACCTCCTCCTGACGACTGAGGTTGTTGTCGCGAGTCAGGGTGATAATCTCTACACCCGGTGCCTTGACAAGGAATGTCATGTCGAAGCGTATCTGATCATTGCCTGCACCTGTGCTGCCATGGGCAATGGCGTCAGCGCCAATCTCGTTGGCATAACGGGCAATGGCCAATGCCTGGAATATGCGCTCCGAACTCACCGAGATGGGATAGCAGTTGTTGCGCAGCACATTGCCGAACACCATGTATTTGAGCGACTTTTCGTAGTACTCCTGCGTCACATCGAGCGTAACATACTTGGTGGCACCCAGCTTATAGGCATTCTCTTCGTTGGTCTTCAACTGCTCAGCGCTGAAACCACCCGTGTTGGCACACGCGGCATATACCTCGTAGCCTTTCTCTTTTGCCAGATACATCACGGTGTAACTGGTATCTAATCCGCCGCTAAAAGCGACCACTACTTTTTTGGAGGCCTTCGTCATTATATTATTAGTATTTAGTGTTTATTATTCATTATTCATTCTTCTTTCCCCACCTTTCCGTCAAGCTGCTTTATGCGGTCGAGCACTTCTTGAGGTATTCTAGCGGGAAGGTGTTCCTCGGGGTCAAAGAGCATGGCCGTACAGATACAGAACTTGCGGTTACGCTCCCGCAGGACAGGATAGTTGACACATCCTTCGCATCCGTGCCAGAAAGCCTCGTCATCGGTGAGGTCATCGAAGGTTACGGGCTGGTATCCCAACGCCGTGTTCATCTTCATGACAGCCTTGCCGCTGGTAAGCGAGAATATCTTGGCGTGAGGCCAGCGGATGCGTGCCAACGTGAAGGTCATGTCCTTTATACGCTTGGCTATGCCCAGATGGCGGAAGTCGGGATGCACTATCAGTCCAGATGTGGTAACATACTGTTTGTTGCCCCACGTCTCAATATAACTGAACCCGGCAAAGCGCTCTCCTGCAAGGGCTATTACTGCCTTTGCCTCTCGCATCTTAGTGGCCAGATACTCATGCGTTCGTTTGGCGATACCTGTACCACGATCCTTGGCAGCCTCGGCTATAGTCTGCAGGATGATGTCAACATACTTCTCGTGAGAAGCATCGGCCACCAGCACACTTATTCCGTCATGGAATTCCTGGTCATCTTTCTGTGTTATATAGTCTTCCTTACTCTCCATAATGAGGTATGATAGCCTTGAGCATATTATGAACTACACTCCTGGATGTTCCCTCGCGCAGAACGGCGAAGATGGTGTCGTCGCCGGCAACGGTGCCCACCACGTCTTGGGAATTGAGACGGTCCAGTTCTGCCGACAAGCTCATAGCGTAGCCGCTAACAGTCTTTATCACTGCCATATTACCAGAGAAGTCCACCGAGAGAAAACCATATGTGTGGGGCACCACCGGGCGATGGGCGTCATGGGGGTTCTCAGGCGGCAACAGATATGCATAATTGCCGTTCTCTGTAAACATCTTTGAGACTTTCAGTGTGCGGAGGTCACGCGACAATGTGGGCTGAGCAACGGAAACACCTGCATCTGCCAAAGCGCGTAGCATCTCATCCTGACTCTCAAAACAATTCTCTTGCAAAAGCGTACGGAGCTTCTCCAGTCTTACTTTCTTTGCTGCCATAATAAAAATAATTAGTTTTTAAGATTTTGCAAAGATATTCAAAAAATTTAATATAAAGGTAATAATTCATAAAGAAAATGCACAAAAAAGCATATTTTTATACTTTTATGCGCATTTTTTGTGAATATATAGCGAAAAAAACGATATTACATTATCTCTCCGCTACCGATACAAATCTTGCGACCGTCCTTATATGGCACATAGATGACGGCAAACTGTCCGGGGGCCACGCCCTTGAGTGTGCGATTGCTTTTTACGACATAATGCCCCTGCTGCTCGGAGTAGCAGAACATGCCTTCCTCAAACTCCGGCGAGTGGCGTATCTTAAAGAATATGGGAAGGGAAGTATCACCTACGGGGGCCAACTCATGCCACCCCTGAAGCGCAAACTCGCTGGCGTTGCATAGCTGCTCAGGATTGTCTATGTCGAGCGAGACAAACACCGTATTGGTCTGCACATCCTTCTTCACCACAAACCACGGACCACCACCGAGGCGCAAGCCCTTGCGCTGGCCAAGGGTGTAATACCAATAGCCCTGATGCTTGCCGAGCACGCGACCACTCTCCCACTCCACTATGTCGCCTTCCTTGTCGCCAAGGTAGCGGCGAAGCAGCGCATTGTAGGTGGTGTTGCCAAGGAAACAGATGCCTTGGCTATCCTTACGGTGAGCCGGAGCCAGGTTATTGCGCTCGGCTATAGCACGTACCTCATCTTTGCGCAGCAGTCCGATAGGAAACTCAAGACGACTAAGCTGCTCCACAGTTATCTGACACAGGAAGTCAGTCTGGTCCTTCACCGGGTCGGGCGACGTGGCAAGATATTTCACGCCATCCTCCACTATGGTCGAGGCATAATGGCCCGTAACGATGCGGTCGTAGTCCTTGCCTACCTTGTCGTAGAAACTGCCAAACTTAATCAGGCTATTGCACATCACATCAGGATTGGGCGTGAGGCCGCTTTTCACCCTGTCGATAAGATAGCTCACCACCTTATCCCAATAGTCGCGGTGAAGGTCCACCGTCTCAACACGCAGCCCGTATTGGCGTGCCAGGAGATTGACCATCTCCAGGTCTTCCTCCATGGTGCATGAAAACTCACTTTCTTCCTGAGCGCCTATTATAATATAAAATAAGGTAGGCTTCTCACCTCGCTCGCAGAGCAGATGAGTAGCCACGGCGCTGTCCACGCCACCGGAAGCAAGCAAAGCAATATCCATACTGCAAAAGTACAAAAAAGTTAGGAGTTAGGAGTTAGGAATTAGG
>JAGCTG010000125.1 GCA_017963785.1 Bacteroidaceae bacterium
ATCGGCGGCGGAGGCTATGCCGCCTGCGGCAACATCACCATCACCAGCGACGTGACCAGCCTGACCGCCATCAAGGGCGACGGCGCCAAGCACAGCATCGGCGCGGGTGCCGACGGCTCGTGCGGCAAGGTGACCGTAGGCGGCAAGGAGGGGGCCGTCAGCGCCAGTCCATTCATCTTCCCCGTCGCCGTCCTTGAGACGGGCGTGACGCTCTCGCAGACCTTGGCCAGACTCCTGTTTGGCGAGACGCTGACGCTGACGGCCACCATTGCCCCTGCCAACGCAACGAACAAGAGCGTGACGTGGAGCAGCAGCGACGAGGCTGTGGCCACCGTGAATGAAAACGGCGTGGTGACCGCCAAGTCGGCCGGCACGGCCATTATCACCGTGACCACCGCTATAGAAAAGAAGACCGCCACCTGCAAGGTCATCGTCTATAACAACTCCGACGACTATATCGTAGACCTTGGCACACTGACTGAGGACTATACGGCGTACGACGGCGACATACTCACCGGCACGCTTGGCGCGAACGTGAAGATCAGCATCGCCAGCGGTGCCACCGTGACGCTCAGAGACGCCACCCTCAACGGTAAAGGCACTTGGGCGGGCATCACCTGCTTAGGCGACGCTACCATAGTCATCGAAGGCGAGAACAGCGTGATGGGATTCGCCTTGGGTCATCCCGGCATCTACATCCCTAAAGGCAAGACGCTGACCATACGGGGCGACGGCTCGCTCACCGCTTCCGGCAAAAACGACAACTCTGCAAGTTGTGGTGCGGGCATCGGCGGCGGCTATTTCATGGAATGTGGCAACATCGTCATCGAGGGCGGCACCATCAACGCCACGGGTGGCAGACAATCGGCTGGCATCGGCGGAGGAGCCTTTAGCGGATGCGGCAACATCACCATCACCAGCGGCGTGACCAGCGTGACCGCCACCAAGGGCAATCGTTGCCCCTACAGCATCGGCGGGGGCGAACGGGGCTGGTGCGGCACGGTGACCATCGGCGGCAAGGAGACAGGCCCAATCAGCCAAAGCCCCTACACCTACAAGCCGTAGTCTCCGGCCCTCGCAGGGGCCAGTCCCCCCGAATCAGGGGGACAGACCCCCTGTGAGGTAATGAGCCCAAGGAGGGCGGCCCTGTCGCCACGGCGCACGGACGGCCGCCCTCCTTTCCAAAAAGAACGGCGTTCTTTGAACCAATGTGACAAAAAAATTGCAAGCGCAAAACCGTCCGGCAGCACTGTCATGTACCTGTCAGGCAGTAAAGGCAATGACACAGCGTGATGTGGGAGCAACCCTCACATCCCGTGACCAAGGCACATCACCTTTCGGCAGACAATTTATAAGTGTCTTCTGTCTTCGTTAATGAAGCAAGGTGAGAGCAAGCGCCAAGAGCATTATTAAATCAAATCTGTTTGCCTATCATTTTGCAAACTAACACAATTCAATTCAGTATAAATGGGGCGATAGCTCGTT
This sequence comes from Bacteroidaceae bacterium, assembly GCA_017963785.1. GTDB lineage: Bacteria > Bacteroidota > Bacteroidia > Bacteroidales > Bacteroidaceae > UBA6382. The sequence goes on from JAGCTG010000125.1 coordinate 1,486, forward strand.
AAATAATGTTATCACGCCAAAAACACGCCAAAAATTTCGTGAACGCCAAAAAGAAAAGGTGGCCGATTACTCGACCACCATGCTTTACAACGTGCTGACTGTCAGGAACTTATTGCCAGTTTGTTTTAAGCGGTTGCAGGGCCAACTCCTGCGTTTGACAACCTTGCGTTGTCGGGATGAGGCGACTCGAACGCCCGACCCCTACGTCCCGAACGTAGTGCGCTACCAACTGCGCTACATCCCGATTTTTGGAAATCGGGTGCAAAGGTAGTTATTTAAAATGGATAATTGACAATTGATAATTGATAATTTGCTGCGCGTTCACGTTTTTTAACGATGCTCGCGGTAGTAGCGACGGAACTGGTCGTAGGCATCGCACTTGCGGATATACTCCTCCTGCGGTTCGTCGCCCGTCAGTTCATAAAGTGCCTGATAGGCTTGGAACTGCGGCGCATTGCGATGGTAGGCTTGAACACTCTCACCGCTCTCCCACGATACCGTGTACCAGAGGCCTAAGCCCTTCACATCGTTGTAAAGCTCGCGGTAGCCGAGGGCGAAGAGCGCCTTGCGCTTCAAGGACTGATCGGTAGTGACAGCTGCCTTCTGCAACATCTCGACAGCCTTCTGACCCAGATCAACCTCGTTGACACGCACCGTATCCATACAACTCTTAAAATCGCGCAGCAGCCACCAGCAGTCGCCATGAATACTGGCCTGAGCATAGCGCACAGCCAAGTTGTAACAACGCTGTTCGAGGGCCTTGCCGTTAAGCAGGCTGAGCGAGTTTTCCATCATCTGCACCTCCTTACAGAAGTCGAGCTTACGCTGTTTCCACCACTTGTAGTCTTTCTCCCACGCCTCGCTCTCATCAAGCCACTGACGCTTGGTCCACGGCTCTACATCCCACTGACGGATGAGCGAATAGTAGAGGTATCCCTTGCCACGATTGTTATTGTAATAACTGATGGGTACGGTGTTAAGCCAGGTAATGGCCTTGTCCCACTGACAGAGACGCATGTACTTGGTGCCGATGAGATCGCTCATAGCGGTGTCGTTCTCGTGGATATTGGCCTTGAGGAACTTGTCGAGCTTGTTGTTGGCAAGCGAGGTGGTGTAATACAGGTACTTCTCCGTATCAGCGACATTGAGGGTATCGAGATCGAAACCAGAACCAGCGCTGTGCAGAGCACGGGCGATAGCCGTCAAGCGCACAGGATTAGAACGGTAGTGAGGCACGAGCACGTAATTGGTGAGACGGGTCTCGACATTGTCGAAGAAAGAATCCTCTTCATTTTCCTTCTGCTTATTACGGAGCCAGGTGAGCTCGTCGGCCAGATAGTCGTCGAAAGCCTGACTAGGTTTGGCCTGTGCTGCGGTGATATAGAGCATCAGCACGTGGGCATTGTCCTTCATACGGGCCGTACCGTCGAGCTTCACGGCATCGAGGATATCCGTAGCCGCTTCTTTCTTTTTGCCACTGAGGAACTCGAGCCAAGCCTTGGCCATCTTCCACATGATGGGGCAATCGGTCTTACCCTCTTTGACCACCATCTCACAGAACTGCTGCATCTGCCATGACTCCTGGGCATTGATGTCTCGGATGAACATCTTACCGCCCAAATTGGCATCGACCCTCTCCTGGGCATTGTTCACGAAGTCGGTGAGCAGCCAAGGCAGAGCCTTTGAAGTGGGGTTCTGCTGGTAGTGCTGACGGATGGCCTGATAGGAACGCTTCAGATAGTAGATGGTCATGAGACTCTCGTAGTCGTTCATCTCGGCAAAGAGCTGTCCTGCCTCCGCCTCACG
>JAGCTG010000126.1 GCA_017963785.1 Bacteroidaceae bacterium
TAGTATTTGCCTCGGCGCTCCTCGCGCTCCTGCCTCTGCAGCTCATCCTCCTCGGAGGGCAGTTCCTTGCGGCTTCCTTCCACATCGCTGAGCACATCGTTGAGCATAAAGCCCGTAGCAAGGATGGTAACCTTTACCTGCTTGCCCAAAGTCTCGTCGTTGGCAATGCCAAACTTAGTCTCCACGTCGGAATCGAAGCGCGACATAAACTCGTGAATCTCGTTCATCTCGTCCATCATAAGCGACTCGCCCTCACCACTCTTGCAGAAAGTGATGTTGAGAAGCACGCGCTTGGAGCGATAGATGTCGGAGTTGTTGAGCAGCGGCGAATGGAGGGCATTCTGAATGGCCTGGCTCACACGATTGTCGCCGTCACCATAGCCAGTGGACATGATAGCCACGCCGCCGTCCTTCATCACAGTACATACGTCACGGAAGTCGAGGTTGACAATACCGTGCACTGTGATAATCTCAGCGATGCTGCGGGCTGCCACAGAGAGAGTGTCGTCAGCCTTGCCGAAGGCGTCGAACACGGGTAGGTTGGGATAAATCTCGCGCAGTTTCTCATTGTTGACCACCAAGAGGGCGTCAACATACTTCTGCATCTCGTCCACACCGTCGAGGGCCTTGTCGATTTTCTTGATTCCCTCAAACTTGAAGGGGATAGTGACGATGCCCACAGTGAGGATGCCCATCTGACGAGCCTCGCGGGCGATGATGGGAGCCGCACCGGTGCCGGTGCCACCGCCCATGCCTGCAGTGATGAAAGCCATCTTGGTGCCGTCGTCGAGCATACGACGGATGTCTTCAATACTTTCCTCTGCGGCCTTGCGCGCACGCTCAGGCCTATTGCCGGCACCGAGTCCCTCAGCGCCCAACTGCAAACGATTGGGCACGGGATTGTCGCTGAGAGCCTGACTGTCGGTATTGCAGACCACAAAACTGACATCGTGGATGCCCTCGTTATACATGTGCTTCACGGCATTGCCGCCACCGCCGCCCACGCCAATGACCTTAATGATGCAAGGTTTCTGCTTGGGCATGGCAAAATTCAATACATTCTCTGGCATAGTTATATATTTTTATGTTTTGTTTCTGTTCATACGGATATTGCCCACAAAGCGCGAGGTGCGCTTGTAGGTGGGTGAGGTCTCGATGTCGCTGATAACATCGTCCTCGTCGAGTTCTTTGTTGAGGAACACAAAGGTGTTCCACTTGCGCTGGCTACGGTTGATGCGCCCATAGAAATACTCGTAGAGTATCTGCAGGCGCTCGCCCTGGGTGAGGCGATACATCTCCTCGCCGTAGATATCCTCGTCGTCGGGAGCTTCCTCCAATCCGAAGCCCGAAGCGAGAATGGTAACCTTGACCTTGCGGCCAAGAGTGTTGTCAGTACCGAAGGAATGCTTGCTCTCTATACGCTCGTCGAAGCGCGACATAAAGGTGGTAAGCTCGTTAAACTCCGCTACCGTCAGCGGCTCTCCATCGGCGGCCTTGCTATCGAAGATAGTCATTAACAGTCGCTTCGACTTATATACATTATTATTATTAAGTAGCGGTGTGTTGAGCGCAGCATCGATAGCATGGTTGAGGCGGTCCACACCTTCGGCATAGGCCGTAGATATGATAGCCACACCGCCATTCTCTAGCACAGTACGCACATCATTGAAGTCGGCATTGAGAGTGCCGTACTCCACAATGATGTCAACGATACTCTTGGCAGCCACGCAGAGGGTTTCGTCAGCGCATGCCAGGGCTTCGTCCATAGGCAGAGAGGGATAGACCTCAAAAAGCTTCTGGTTGTTGATAACCATCAGCGAGTCAACGTTATTATACATCTCCTCAAGACCTATAAGAGCCTTATCGATGCGATTAAGACCCTCGTAGAGGAAAGGCAACGTGACGATACCAACAGTAAGGATGCCCATCTCTTTGGCAATGCGGGATATAACAGGCGCTCCACCAGTGCCGGTGCCACCACCGAGTCCAGTAGTGACGAACACCATCTGCGTGCCGTCGCTAAACATCTCGCGGATATCATCGGCGCTCTTTTCGGTGGCGAGCTGTCCTTTGCGTGGGTCACCGCCCACGCCGCGACCATCGTCGCCAAGTCTGATACGCTTATCGACTGACGAATGGTCGAGGGATGCCCAGTCGGTATTGCACACAGCGAAAGACACATTGGCCAGACCTTGCATGTGCATGTGGCGCACTGCATTGCAGCCGCCGCCACCCACGCCCAGCACCTTGATTATGCTTGGCGCGCGTTTTTCAAAGCCTTTGAAAGCAATTCTGGCACCTTCCATGTCTTTCATCGCAGTATCGTTTTCTGACTACTCCTCAGCAAACTTGTTGAACCAATCCTTTAGCTTTTCCATACGGCTCTTGCCGTCCTTCTTCTTTTCCTTCTTAGCAGGGGAAACATCGTCGACATGGTCAGTCACGGGACCGTCATCATTAGGCTTGGTCTCTCTGTCGTGCGATCCGAAGATATCATCGCTGGTGCGCTCCATCTCTGTGGTGCAATTTTGGTTGGCATTGGCTATCAGACCAAGTACAGCCAGATAGCGAGACTCTGTGTTCTTAATGCCGTCGGGCAGGATATAGTCGGCCGACTGAGAGTTTTTGCGCACAGATACCTTGTCGATGCCTACTACCTCTTTGAATACATTAGCTATATTAGGCATGTTGGCACCACCACCGGTAAGGAAAGCGCCAGCCACAAGACTCTCGCGGGCATATTTCGATTCATTGATTTGTTGCTTCACATTGACAAGGATCTCGGTGAGGCGGGCGTCTATCACAGCACTCAGCGTCTTGCGCTGTATCTGGACGCCGTCAGTAGTAACTCTGATTACAGCCTCGCCCTCCTCCTCGGTGAAGGAAGCATAAGGCTCGCCAAACTTGCTAGTCATCAACTCCTCTGCCTCAGAATGCTCCAGCTGCAGACTCATAATATCCTTGGTGATATTGTCGCTGCCCAGAGGAATGACAGACAGGAAGCGTAGCAGCTTAGATTTGTAGATAGACACTGTAGTGGTATCGGCGCCGATGTCCACCAAAACACAGCCAGAGTTTTTCTGGGCGTCATTGAGTAGCTGATCAGCAACGATGAGCGGAGTGAGTTTATAATCAACCACCTGCACGCCCACTTCCTGGAAACAGTTCTGCAAATTGGTGAGTAACTTAGACTTAGCCACAATATTGAGGTAGCGGCCCGTGACATTGCCACTCAGAACGCCCACGGCATTCATCACCTTCTGGGTGCCAACGCTAAACTCCTGCGGAATAGCATCGAGTATGCTCTGCCCTTCATAGACATGGTTGACATTCTCGTCGTAGATACTGTCGATGTCCTCCTTAACAATCTTGTGGTCACTCTCAAAGAGACGATTCACCTCGTTGTGAACAGAGTGAACACCCTGACCCGAATAGCAAACATAGACCTGAGTGATTTGCTTCTGCAGTTTCTCCGTAAGCCTAGCAATGATATTGCGGACACAGGAGGTTGCCTGATCGGCGTTGTAAATAACGCCTTTACGGATGAAGGTAGCAGAATCCTGCTGCACATGGGCGGTAACTTCTATCTTACCGTCACGGCGCTTTACGCCAGCCACGCCAATAACCTTAGACGAACCCAGCTCAATAGCGATAATGTTTAATTCTTCTGTTGCCATATATATTGTTTTTTTTGTATTTATTCCTGTCATACGGTCTGCTCTCACGACACATCGCGCTTGGTGCACACAACTTGATTGTTATACTCCAGGCTGATACGGCTGTACTTATTCCAGCCCACCTCGTTGATTACCTTCTCATAGAAGGTCTTGAGATGCGAGAGCTTCAGACCTATATCTTGCGGCTTGCCCAACGCCACGACATGGTCGCCAAGTCGCGGAGCTAGCTCAATCTTGCCATCGGGAGTGACGTTTATCTGCTCAATCATGTCGCTCCAAAACTCATCGTGCTGGATAATCTGGGCAAACGTGGTAAGGTATTTCTTGCTTTTGTCGTAATTTACATTGCCCGTAACCACAATCACGTCGGCTGGGTAGTCCACATGCTTTATCTTGTTGCCATCAGCATCAATGTAGTAACCCTCTCCCACCGAAGGCATCACACGCAGGACGGGCAGCTTCTGGCTCACTTCAATCACCACCTCGCCATCGGGATGGCTGTAGCAGGTGCTGTGGAGTACAAACTGATGTCCGTCAACTGCGCGCTTGATGCTAAGCAGACGGATATCGGCCATCTTCTTACCCTCAGGACTAATCTTGGCGTCCTTCAGTATCTGCCTGATATCTTCCTCCGACACAAAGTTAGCTCTCTCCTTGTCGGTTATCACCACGCTCACCTTGGTGCACACGGTGGTGTCTTTGCTTCGGTTGAATTTCACAAAAGCAAACACCAGATAGGCAGCCAGGCCCACCAACAGGAGCAGTTTTAAGATTACTTTCATTAAATGTCGGTCTTTATAATATCGGCAATGCGCTGCGTGTAGTCATCCAAGTCACCTGCACCGAGTATCACCAGCACGTCGGTGGAGTGGGACTTCACGAAGTCGAGCACTGTATCTTTCTTAATAATGTATTTCTCAACGCCCTCGGCAATATTGTCGTAGATGAGTTTGCTGCTTACGCCCTCTATCGGCAACTCGCGAGCGGGGTATATCTCTGTCAGCACAGCCTCGTCGAGCAACGAGAGGCTCTGCGCGAACTCCATATAGAAGTCACGAGTACGGCTATACAGGTGAGGCTGGAATATCGCTGTCAGTTTACGCCCGCCAAACACCTCGCGCAGCGACAGAATGCTCTGCCTTATCTCTTCTGGGTGGTGGGCATAGTCGCTCAATACTACATGGCGGTCGTTCTTAACCTTAAAGTCAAACCTGCGCTCCACGCCCTCGAAGCTTGCCATCGCTGACCTGAGTTCGTCAGGCTCTGCGCCGGCCAGCTGAGCCAGCGCCAATGCTGCCACACCGTTCTCAATATTGATGCTCACAGGCACTCCCAAGCGCACATCATCTATATTGCCCAGCGGCGACTTATAGTCAAAGACAATCTCACCACCGCCAATGCGCTCGTTCGCAGCGTGGAAGTCACCCTCGCTACGGCCGTAGCTATACACTCTCACTCCCTCTTGAGGCCGCGCCTGCATCTTAAGACCGATGTGCATAATCAATGCTCCGCCGGGCTGCACCAGACTTGAGTAATGGTTGAAACTCTCCAGATACGCCTCTTCGGTTCCATAGATATCGAGGTGGTCGGGGTCGGTGGCAGTGATTACGGTTGCCCACGGTCTGAGCTGATGAAACGAACGGTCAAACTCGTCAGCCTCCACCACCACGTAGGGACTCATTTTGCTATATAGATAATTGGTGCCGTAGTTCTTACTGATGCCGCCAAGAAAAGCATTGCACCCCACCCTGCTCTCATGCAGCAGATGGGCTGCCATGGTCGTGGTGGTTGTCTTGCCATGAGTGCCTGCCACGCACAGAGCCTTCATGGCGCGACTCAGGGTGCCTAGCACCTGAGCGCGTTTTTGCAGCTCAAAGCCCCCGTCGGCATAGTAGCGTAGCTCACTATGATCGCTGGGGATAGCGGGGGTATAGACCACTAGCGTATGCGCCTTGTCCTTGAAACAGGGGTCTATAAGGTCAACATTATCTTCGTAATGCAGGTTGGCACCCTCCGCCTCCAGATGGCGCGTAAGCTCTGTGGGCACACGGTCATATCCGCCCACCTTAAGCCCTCTGGCAAGGAAATAGCGCTCCAGCGCGCTCATGCCGATACCGCCGGCTCCGATGAAGAATACAGACTTTATTTCACTGAGTTCCATGGAGATAGTCTAAGGATTTGTGAGTTTAAGTATCTCGTCCACAATTTGCTTGGTAGCATTGGGCTTTCCCATCTTAGCGACATTCTGGCTCAACATGTTGAGCTGAGCAGCGTCGTTGACCACCGTGATAGCCTTTGGCAGCAGCGCCATGCGTGCCTCAGCGTCCTTGACGCATATAGCAGCCTTCTTGCTTACCAGTGCCATGGCATTCTTGGTCTGATGATCCTCCGCCACATTGGGCGAGGGCACCAGTATGGCAGGCTTGCCCAAGAGCTGCAGCTCACTGATGCTGCACGCTCCGGCACGTGAGATAACCAGATCGGCAGCCTTGTAGGCTTTGGCCATATCGGTTATAAAATCGCTCACATGCAGGTTGTCTGGCTTGATTTTCTCCTCCAGTGCGTCCTTGATTTCCTGGCTGTAATACTTACCAGTCTGCCAATAGAACTGCACATTCCGCTGCTTGCGGATAAGGTCGAGGTGCAACAGCACACTCTCGTTGAGAGTACGTGCTCCGAGACTGCCACCCACGATGAGCACCGTGCGCTTGTTTGCCTCCAGGCCCAGCGCCCTGCATGCCAACTCACGCGTCAGGGCGTTGCCCATGAGCTCTTGCCTCACGGGGTTACCCGTAAACACTATACGCTCCTCGGGAAAGAATTTCTCCATTCCCTCGTAGGCCACACAGATGGTGGAAGCTCTTTTGCATAGCATTTTGTTTGTCACACCGGCGTAGCTATTCTGCTCCTGCAACAACACAGGCACTTTCAGGTCCTCTGCAGCACCGATGGCAGGGCCACTGGCATAGCCGCCAACACCCACAGCCACATCTGGGTTAAACCCCTTGATTATATTTGCGGCCTCACGTTTACCTTTGAGGTAATTATAGATAACCTTGATATTCTTCAACAGATGCTTGCGGTCGAAGCCCATTACCTTGAGGCCCCGTATCTCATAGCCGGCCTGCGGCACACGCTCCATCTCCATACGGCCCTCAGCGCCCACAAACAGTATCTTCACACCGTCCACTCTGGCCTTGAGCTCGTTGGCAATAGCGATGGCAGGAAAGATATGCCCGCCGGTGCCGCCACCACTTATTATCACTCGTAATTCCTTATTCATTTTAGCTATTACACATTATATAATATATTACCTTATAATATTGTCTGCAAATTTAGCATTTTTTTTGCGTAAGACAAAGCCTAA
>JAGCTG010000127.1 GCA_017963785.1 Bacteroidaceae bacterium
GCCGCACATCCCTTCGCGTCGACAGAGAGCCTACGTACAAGGATGAATACACTGGCTTTCGCCTTGTCCTCGCCCGCCCGATATCCGAGTAAGCAATCACGAAACCTAATAGCGGAGCCTGCGCCATAAGAGCGCGGGCTCCGTTTGTTTTTTGCGGGGAGCATATGAATTTTCTCTGAGCTCATTTGTTTTTCTTAGCTAAGAACAGCCCTGTTCTTAGCTAAGAACACTTCTGTCCTTAGTTAAGAACACTTCTGTCCTTAGTTAAGAACACTCCTGTTCTTAGTTAAGAACACATTTGTTCTTAGTTAAGAATTTCATTTTTTCTCTGGTTTATTTCGCGGGAAATGGCTATCTTTGCACCCGAGAACGGTGAAAAATAAAATGAGATAAGTGTTAAATGAAATGAGATAACCATTAAAAACTATAAAGTCATGGATGTTCAAACTGTATTGAGGCGCAGCAATCTTGCCGACGGCAACGGCAAGGGCAAGGTGTATGCTACGCTGGCGCGCTACAGCACTATCGGCACTCCGGAGCTGATCAACTATCTGCTACAAAACTCGCAGGTGGGTGCCGGCGAGGCGCGCAGGGTGATTGAGGGTCTGCTGGAGCAGTTTAGGGTGTTCCTGCCCAACGGTCACGCCGTCAGGATTGACGGGCTGGGCACTTTCTCGCTGCGCATGCGCAGTGATGTGGAGCAGGACGAAGACGGCAAGTATGTGCTGAAGAACGCGCGCATCGACAAGGTGAATTTTGTGCCTGACCGCAGGCTGGTGATGGAGCTGAACAAGATTAACTTCCTGCCGCCGATGGCTGACCTCACCAATGCGCGCCACCTCACCGACGAGGAGGCCGAGGCTCTGGCGCTGAGCCTATTGGGGGAGAGCGGGTTCTTTATGATTGAGGATTTCACGTACTATGCCCGCGTGTCGCGCTCCACGGCTTACCGCCACCTCAAGAAACTGGTGGAGCGCGGGGTGCTCTACAGGGGCGGAGGCCGTGGCCGCGCAATATATATGAGGCCTTAATTGACGGGGAGTCGAATTAAGGCCTGCTGATTGCGTGGGGAGCATGCATGTGCTTATTTCTTTGTCTCGATAATAATGACACATGCGGGGGCGTGCTTGGATGTCTTCATATATTCGTCAGCGATTTTTTTGAAGATGGGATTTTCCTTGTCCTTGATAACTGTCATTGACTCTATTTCAGATGAAGACAATGACTGGAATTCAGAAGAGGAAACGATTTTGCCGTCCACCACAGTAACAAGCTCATCAGGTTGTGTGCGAATGACGTCAGTGGTAACGCCTGGCGTGGCTTCGTCAGAAGTGCCAACCTTTGTGGTGGAGAGAACGGTTACGCTTTTCACTTCTTTTCCTCCTGTCATGTCTGTGGTGATGATAGAGTGAAGGTTGTGCTTCGGGTCTATGGAATAGTTGACTATCGTCTTACCATTCAGCTGCGACCCGTCGAAATTCTCGACTTGCGTGCCGTCAATCACATAGATTGCCTTCTTTGTTTCCTGTGCATGAACGGATGCTACAGAGAGTGCTGCTACGAGCAGGAATAGAATTGTTTTTTTCATGTTGGTAAAAATTAAAAGTTGGTTAATTGGGATGTCAGTTCTATCGAAGTGCCGTCGGCGCATCGCCTTAGCATATATGCGGTAGTTGGCCCGTTTGAGTCTGTTGTCTTAATAATGAAACCATCATTAGATGAAGATGCTGTTATGATGATGTCGTCAGTTCCCATGTCTGAAAGGAGACGAACCGTTTCCAGCAATTCCGAGGTGCTGATGTCGTTAACCTCTGGAGTCTCTGTCCGGCTTTGTCGCTCCATGACGGTTTTGCTGCGTTTGTGTCGTGGAGCTTTCTTTTCAGCAAGCAGGGCCGGCTTGTTTGCATCTGCATCTGCGGTATCCTGCCTTGGCTTCACAACTGTCTGGGCAGGCGCAGCCATCGCCACCTCTTGCTTTTCTTTTGTTCTGTCTGTATGGACGGTGGGAAATAGCAGGAGGGCGCAGACTATGGCAGCTGCCACAGGTGCGACCCAGCATATCGCCACGAGTCGGCCCTTCTTGTTGCGGCCTTTATGCATCAGGCGGTCAAACTCGTCAGCTTTTTCTGTTGTAACGTCTGTCTGACCGATAAGTCTGGAGGCTTGCAGCAAGAGCAGGACATCCTCTTCCTCGGTGGAGAGGGCAGTGTCGGAGTCGCTGAGGATGTCAGCCAACAAGCGCTCTTCCTCTAATGTCGTCTCTGCATTCAGATATTGCCTGACGAGTTGCTGACGTGTCTTTTCATTGTTGAGTTCTATCATCTTTTTAAATCTTTCAACTCTTCAACTATTCAATTCTTCAAGAGTTCCATTATTCTCTTTCTTGCGGCACAGACCATCGTTTTTGTGCTGGTAGTAGTGGTATTGCACGCAGACGCTATTTCTGCCATGCTCATGCCTTCGCTGCGCATAAGAAGCATCTTGCGCTGTGTGACCGGCAGTCTGTCGAGAGCCTTGAGCAGGCGTTTCTCTGCCTCATGTTCCATCAGAGCGTGGTCAGTATGATTGTCTGCTTCCACATAAAGGCATTCATCCAATGTGTCGTGCAAAGTGCCGCCTCGCTTCATAATGTCGATGCAGACATTCTTGGCTATCAGCATCGCAAAAGCTTCCAGTTTATGTCCTCCATCTACTTTATCCCTTTGCTGCCACAGCCGCAGGAGAGTTTCCTGCACGGCATCTTCGGCTTCGTATGTCATCTCCTGACTGTCGAAGAACCGGGCGCACAACTTCAGAAGTCGTGGCCGTAGTGCTGCCGCTATATGTTGAAAGTCCTGCTGTGCCATTTAGCGATACGTTCTATTATAATAACGATTGAGAACACAAAAGGTAAACTAAAAAATGAAAAAACTGAACCCCGAAAGTTAGACAAAAAACTTTCGGGGTTCATACTCAAGCTAACGCTTTTTTTCTATATGTCTTTTGTTTGTTATGCTACATAGACAGGAGGGGTTGTGGTAAATATATTAGAATAAATCTGCGTGCGTGCCTGTGTCAACGAGTATTAGGCGCAATTGGAAATCATCCTGTTCCCAAATAAGGAGCCAGTCTGGTTGAATGTGGCATTCCCAGCAACCTTTATATCTGCCTGTCAATTTGTGTTGACGATACTTTGCGGGTAACTGGCCTTTTTCTTGCAGGATATCAAGAACGGTCGTGAACTCTTTAATGTTGAGACCACGGCGGACACAAAGTTTTAGCGACTTCTTGAATTGGCCAGTGTATATTACCTCGTACATAATTAGCCCAGTATCTGGCGAATTAGGTCCTCCGAATTCTTCGCATGGAAGACATTTCCTTTGCGAATGTCCTCAAGCCCCTTGTCGATGCCGCTTTTTCGCTGCAATTTAATTGACCATCCCATCTTCCTTGAGATAGTACGCAGAAAGCTCAGGTCTGTATTAGGCAAACTGACTCTTACATTTTCAGTTGATGCTATCGTCTGCATATTCAAAAATTTTGTTTTCGTTTGCAAAAATAGGGATTATTCTTTTTTCTGCAAAATTTTTGGTGCTAAAAGATTATATTCATACGTGAATGGCGCTTAGAGGTCGTAGTCGTCGATGGTGTCGTTGAGGAAATCGATGAAGGGCTTGCTGACCTGGAAGATGTGGGTGAGGTCATCGAGCCAGTGGGACGAGAGGAAGAAGTCCTCGCTGAGTTGATGGCCGCAGGAATAGACTTTCGGGCGCAGCCACTCGGGGTGGGGGAAGTCTTTGGGGAAGCCTTTGGGCATGGTCTTGAGCAGCTCGTAGCCTACGGTGGGGAAGGTGTGGCGGAACTCCTTGTTTTCTACGATGGAACGGAATGTTGTGGTGTCCTCGAGTATCGACATGCGCACCTCTTTCAGGATCTTGGACGGCAGATACCATGTGCCGCCTACCGCGAAGCATCCGTTGAAGCCGTACTCGCCGTTGTCATCCTCCTTGGTGGGTTCCAGATGGAGATAGTAGCCCGCGTGGTAGCTCTGCTTGCCGCGTGCACTGATGAAGGTGCCGAGGTGGCGCTTGTAGGGCGACTTGTCGGCAGAGAAGCGTGTGTCGCGATATATGCGGTAGGTGCAGTCCTTGACATCGAGGTGCGCTATGGAGGGGTCAAACTGTGCTATGCGCACAAGCAGGCTGCGGACGATGTTTTCGTAGTGGGCGCGCACCTCGTCGTAGCGGCTGCGGTTGGCCTGAAACCACGGTCGGTTGTTGTTGGCCGCGAGGTCGCGAAGAAAGGTAAGGATTTCTTTCATAATGGGGTGATTTTTTGTCTGCAAAGATAGCAATTTTGATTGAACATTGCCCATTGGCCATTGAACATTGAGTTTTTTCAGCCCTTTTTGTGCAAGTTTTATATATTATATATATGGTATTAGGAAAATTTTTATTAATTTCGCGGCGCATTTAATACTAATACCTGAGTTATGAACTTTACTTTATTTTTAACGGTCTTGCTGACAGGCATCCTGTTTGTGGGGCTGGTGGTGGTGTTGGCCGGTTGGTTGGCTCCCCGCTCGTTCAACAAGCAGAAGCTGGAGGCTTACGAATGCGGTATCCCGACACGCGGCTCCTCGTGGGCTCAGTTTCATGTGGGATACTATTTGTTTGCTATCCTGTTTTTGATGTTTGACGTTGAGACGATGTTTCTCTTTCCGTGGGCCACGATAGCCAAGAGTCTTGGCACGGGCGGTCTGCTGGCAGTATTGTTCTTCCTCATTATTCTTGTTCTGGGCCTCGCTTATGCCTGGAGGAAAGGAGCACTGGCATGGAAGTAAAAAAGAGAGCTAAGATTAAGTCCTTCCCCTACGAGGATTTTAAGGACAACGAGACTTATGAGAAGCTTGTGCAGGAGCTGAATGCTAACGGTGCCAATGTCATCGTTACGCAGCTGGACAACCTGATAGACTGGGGTCGCAGCAATTCGCTGTGGCCTCTTACGTTTGCTACAAGCTGTTGCGGCATCGAGTTTATGGCTGTGTGTGCCGCCCGTTATGACATTGCGCGCTTCGGCTTTGAGGTGACGCGCAACAGTCCGCGCCAGGCTGACGTGATTCTGGTGAGCGGCACCATCACGACCAAGATGGCGCCTGTGCTTAAGAGGCTCTACGATCAGATGGCCGACCCGAAGTATGTGGTGGCTGTGGGCGGATGCGCCATCAGTGGCGGACCGTTCACCAAGTCGTATCATGTGCTTAAGGGCGTGGACAAGATTATTCCCGTTGATGTGTATGTGCCTGGGTGCCCGCCGAGGCCTGAGTCATTCCTCTACGGCATGATGCAGTTGCAGCGCAAGGTGAAGGTGGAGCAGTTCTTCGGTACAACCAACAAGAAGCAAAAAGAACCTAAAGAGTAGAATACCATGACTTTAGATAATATCAAGACTTTGGAGCCGTCGCAGCTCCGCGCCGAGATGCAGGGGCTCAAGGCCAAGGGCTTTGACTACCTCAGCAACCTCATCGGTATGGACTGGGGCGAGGAGGGTGGTCTCGGCGTGGTTTACTGCGTGGAGAATACCGCCACTCACGAGCAGGCATGGCTCAAGACGGCTTCTACCGACCGCGAGCAGCCTGTGCTGCCCACCGTGAGCGACCTTTGGGACATCGCCAATATCTATGAGCGCGAGGCCTACGACTTCTATGGCATCATCTTTGCCGGCCACCCTGATATGCGCCGCATCTTCCTCCGTGAGGACTGGGTTGGTTATCCCATGCGCAAGGACGACAAGCCTGAGGAGCAGAACCCGCTGCGTATGACTAACGAGCCTTTGGCTGACGACACAACGCAGTATGACGTGCAGGCCGACGGCACTGTAACGACAAAGAAAAACGTGGTCTTCGGTCCCGATGACTATGTGGTAAACATAGGTCCGCAGCACCCCAGCACTCACGGTGTACTTCACTTCCGCGTAGCACTGGACGGCGAGATTATTCGCAAGATTGACCCTGTGCTGGGCTACATCCACCGCGGCGTGGAGAAGCTTAACGAGAGCTATACCTACCCGCAGACACTGGCGCTGACCGACCGCCTCGACTATCTGGCCGCCATGCAGAGCCGCCATGCGCTGTGCATGTGTATTGAGAAGGCTATGGAGATTGAGGTGAGCGAGAGGGTACAGGTGGTGCGCACTATCCTTGACGAGCTTCAGCGTATTGACAGCCACATACTGTTCTTCAGCTGCCTCTGCCAGGATATGGGTGCCACGACGGCGTTCCTCTACGGATTCCGTGACCGTGAGAAGATTCTCGACATCTTCGAGGAGACCTGCGGTGGCCGCCTGATTATCAACTACAACACCATCGGTGGCTTGATGGCCGACATCCATCCCAACTTCCAGAAGAGGGTCAAGGAGTTTATTCCTTATATGCGCAAGAATATCAAGGAGTACCACGCCCTGTTCACCGGTAACGTTATCTTCCAGAATCGTTCGAAGGGTATTGGCCCGCTCACCAAGGAGCAGGCTATCAGCTTCGGTTGCACCGGCGGTACAGGCCGTGCCGCAGGATGGGCCAACGATGTGAGGAAGAATCACCCCTATGCTGCCTATGACAAGGTGGACTTTAACCAGGTGCTGCGTGAGAGCGGCGACAGTTTCGACCGCTATATGATTCGTCTGGACGAGATATTGGAGAGCCTCAATATTATTGAGCAGCTCGTTGACAATATTCCTGAAGGCAACTACAAAGAGAAGACCAAGCCTATTATCAAGGTGCCGGAAGGTACTTATTATCAGGCTGTGGAAAGCAGCCGTGGCGAGTTTGGCGTATTCTTGGAGAGCAAGGGCGACAAGAGTCCCTATCGTCTCCACTACCGCTCGACCGGTCTGCCACTGGTGGCAGCCATGCACACGGCCTGCAAGGGCTTCAAGATTGCCGACCTCGTGACTATCGGCGGAACAATGGACTATATTGTGCCTGATATTGATAGATAAGGAGAAAAATATCTCTAACCTCTAACCTATAACCTCTAACCACTTATTATGTTTGACTTCGCAAAAGTAACAAACTGGATAGATGCCCTGCTCCTCTCTTTTCTTCCGGGGTGGGCGGCCACACTGGTAGAGTGTGTGTTGGTGGCGCTGGCCATCATCACGCTATATGCCGTGTTTGCCATTATCCTGATTTATATGGAGCGCAAGATATGTGCGTTCTTCCAGTGTAGGCTTGGTCCCAACCGTGTGGGCAAGTGGGGTAGCATTCAGGTGCTGGCCGACGTGCTCAAGATGCTTACCAAGGAAATCATTGACATGAAAAACGTGGATCGCCTGCTCCACAAGATGGCGCCGTTCCTCGTTATCGTGGCTTCCATGCTCACGTTTGCCTGTCTGCCATGGAACAAGGGCGCAGAAGTGCTGGACTTCAATATCGGCATCTTCTTCTTCCTTGCTGCAGGCAGCATCGGCGTGGTAGGTATTCTGCTGGCCGGATGGAGTAGTAATAACAAGTATGCCCTTATCGGTGCCATGCGTAGCGGTGCACAGATTATCAGCTACGAGGTGTCTATAGGCCTTGTGATGCTGACGATGATTGTGCTGACGGGCACCATGTCATTTTCTGAGATATGCCAGCAGCAAGCTGACCTGGGCTGGAACATCTTCCGTGGTCATGTGCCAGCGGTGTTGGCGTTTATCATTTACCTGATTGCCGGCAACGCCGAGTGTAACCGTGGCCCGTTTGACATGCCTGAGGCTGAGAGTGAGCTTACTGCAGGATACCATGTGGAGTATTCGGGTATGCACTTTGGCTTCTATTATCTGGCCGAGTATCTCAACCTCTTTATCTGTGCAGGCATTGCCAGCACCATCTTCCTCGGTGGCTGGGCTCCGTTCCATGTGCCGGGTCTTGATGGTTTCAACCATGTGATGGACTACATCCCGGGTGCCGTATGGATGGTGGGCAAGACGTTCTTCGTTGTCTTCCTGCTGATGTGGATACGCTGGACCTTCCCACGCTTGAGGATTGACCAGCTGCTGGCTCTGGAGTGGAAATACCTGATGCCCATGAGCCTTGTGCTGCTGGTGCTGATGGCTATCTGCGTATCACTTGGTTTAACTCTGTAAATTCATTGCCATGTCAAATAACAATTATTTTTCGGGCCTCTTCAGCGGCATCAAGTCGCTGCTCGTCGGCTTGGGAGTGACGATGAAGGAATTCTTCACTCGCAAGATTACCGAGCAGTATCCTGAGAACCGCAAGGAGTTGAAGATGTTTGACCGTTTCCGCGGTCGCCTCGTCATGCCCCACAATGAGAATAACGAGCACAAGTGCATTGGTTGCGGCCTATGCCAGATGGCTTGCCCCAACGGTAGCATCACGGTGACCACCGAGATGCTCGACACCGATGATGGTAAGAAGAAGCGCAGCCTTGTGAAGTATGAGTATGACCTTGGATGCTGCATGTTCTGCGAGCTCTGCATCACTGCTTGCCCGCAGGGAGCCATCGAGTTCTGCACCGACTTTGAGAATGCAGTCTTTGACCGCGCCAAACTGGTGCAGCAGCTCAACAAGCCAGGCAGCAAGGTCGTAGAGAAGAAGGTTGCCCCCAAGCCTGAGGCTCCCGCCGCAAAGCCTGCTCCTGCCGCAAAGGCTGAGGCTCCCGCCGCAAAGGCTGCAGAGCCTGTCGAAAAGAAAGAGTCTAACCCTGAAACACCTACTACCGTATGAATTCAGAATCAATAGTCTTTATTGTGCTGGCTGTGCTGATAGCCTTATTCTCTGTGCTGTCAGTCACTACCAAGCGCATAATCAGAGCCGCCACCTACCTGCTCTTTGTGCTCTTTGGCACGGCAGGCCTATATTTCCTGATGGGCTACACCTTTCTCGGTGCAGTGCAGATAATGGTATATGCCGGCGGCATAGTAGTGCTCTACATCTTTGCTATCATGCTCACCGGCAAGACGCCCGATGCCAAACAGCATAGCCTGTCGCTCGCCAAGAAAGGCGCCGCTCTGGTGGCAGCCCTGGTGGGTGCCGGATTGCTGATGTTCGTCATCATCTCTCATCAGTTTGTGAGCCAGAGCCTTAGCGCAGAAGTGACTAATGAGGCCGCTGCTCCCATCGGGGAGATAGGCTCCTCGCTGCTCAGTGCAGGGGAGGGTGGCAACTTGTTGCCGTTTGAGGCTGTCAGCGTGTTGCTGCTTGCCTGCATCATCGGCGGTTTGATAATTGCCCGTAAACGTTAAACCCTTAAAGAAACCATTACAGCTATGAATATCACAATAGATTATTTCCTGATACTGTCCGCCTTTATGCTGGGTGCCGGTATGTACGGTTTCTTTACCCGTCGCAATACGCTGGCAATCCTGATATCCATTGAGCTTATCCTCAATGCAGCCGACATTAACTTTGCTGCCTTCAACCGTCTCTGCCAGACGGGCATCGAGGGCTATGTGTTCACCTTGTTCTCAATAGCAATCTCGGCTGCCGAGACGGCTATCGCTATAGCGGTGATGATTAACATCTACCGCATGCTGAAGAACAACTTTGTTGACGAACTCGACACCCTTAAATGGTAACCGCTAACTTGTACAGACTATGACATATACATTATATATATTACTGCTGCCGCTTATCAGTTTCCTAGTATTGGGCATTGCCGGTAAGTGGTTCAGCCATAAGACTGCAGGCTGGATAGGCACTCTTGCTTTGGCCGGAGTGACCGCACTGTCCTACTACGCAGCATACGAGTATTTCTTCGTCATTGGACGCGGTGCCGACGGTGCTTTTGCTCCGCTGGAAGTGATGAATTTCTGCTGGCTCCCGTTCTTCGACCAGAGCCTCCACTTCGATATGGGCATCATGCTTGACCCCATCTCGGTGATGATGCTTATCGTCATATCCACCGTGAGCTTCATGGTTCATATCTACTCCTTCGGCTACATGAAGGGTGAGAAGGGCTTCCAGCGCTACTTCGCGTTTCTGAGCCTGTTTACCATGTCGATGCTTGGCCTCGTGGTGGCCACCAATATCTTCCAGATGTATCTCTTCTGGGAGCTGGTGGGCGTTAGCTCATATCTGTTAATCGGATTCTACTACACCTCGCCCGCCGCCATCGCAGCCAGCAAGAAGGCCTTCATCGTTACGCGTTTCGCCGACCTGTTCTTCCTGATTGGTATTCTTATCTACGGATTCTACACCGGCTCTTTCGCCTTTGTGTTTGACACCCCCGAGCACATCGCCAACTACGCTCAGGCAGGCTTCATTCTGCCGCTGGCACTGACGCTGATGTTTATCGGTGGCGCTGGTAAGAGTGCAATGTTCCCGCTGCATATATGGCTGCCCGACGCAATGGAAGGTCCTACTCCAGTCAGCGCCCTCATCCATGCCGCTACCATGGTGGTGGCCGGTGTGTTTCAGGTTGCCCGCCTGTTCCCGCTTTGGGTTACATACGCTCAGGACTGGATGCCTATCATTATATGGGTGGGTGTGTTTACCGCCTTCTATGCTGCCGCTGTGGCTTGTGCCCAGACCGACATCAAGCGTGTGCTGGCTTTCTCCACTATCTCGCAGATAGCGTTTATGATGGTGGCCCTAGGCGTATGCACCGAGATGCAGACCGGCCACGAGCATGTAGGTAGCGTAGGCTATATGGCCTCCATGTTCCACCTCTTTACTCATGCTATGTTTAAGGCATGCCTCTTCCTCGGGGCGGGCTGCATCATCCATGCTGTCCACTCCAACGAGATGAATGCCATGGGTGGCTTGCGCAAGTATATGCCGCTCACTCACATAACATTCCTTATCTCGTGTCTCGCCATCAGCGGTATCCCGTTCTTCTCGGGATTCAGCAGCAAGGACGAAATTATCACCGCGTGCATGGCTTATAGTCCTGCAGTGGGTTATATCATGACCGGCATTGCAGCCATGACGGCTTTCTATATGTTCCGTCTCTACTATGGCATCTTCTGGGGCACCGAAAACAAGGAGCTCCATGCCGCTCACCATCCCCACGAGACCAAGGTAATGACTTGGCCGCTCATCATCCTGAGCCTTATCACAGTGGGTGTGGGTGTATATACCACCCTTGCCGGATTCGGCATGTTTGACGGCTACAGCTTCGGCTCGTTTGTCAGCGCCGACAATCAAGACTATCGCATCCACTTCGATACCAGCGTGGCTCTCACTTCTACCATCGTGGCTATCTGCGCCATTGGCTTGGCCACATGGATATTCAAGGGCGAGCGTCAGCCAATTGCCGACAAGCTCTACGCCACCTTCCCGCGGCTTCACCGCTGGGCACACAAGCGTTTCTATATGGACGAGGTTTGGCAGTTTGTCACCCACCGCATTATCTTCGCTTGTGTCAGCAAGCCCATTGCATGGTTTGACCGTCATGTGGTAGATGGCTTCTTCAACTTCCTCGCTTGGGGCACCCATGCCACCTCCAATGGCATCAAGACCCTGCAGAGCGGCCGTGTACAGCAGTACGCCCTTGTTTACCTCATCGGTACGATACTGCTTATCCTTATGTTATTAATCTTCTAAACTATCAGCAACCATGAATTTCCTATCTTTATTCGTATTGATTCCGCTCCTTATGCTCCTGGGCCTATGGTTGGCTAAGGGCGTCAAGGCCGTTCGCGGCGTGATGGTCGTTGGTAGTTCGCTGCTTCTTGTGCTGGCAGTCTATCTGACCATTGATTTCATTGCTCAGCGTGCCGCCGGCAACACTGCCGAGATGCTCTATCAGGCATCTTTCACATGGTTTGAGCCACTCAATATCTCATACCGTGTGGGTGTTGACGGCATCTCAGTGTCGATGCTTTTGCTCAGTGCTGTCATCGTGTTTACCGGCACCTTTGTCAGCTGGAAGCTGTCGCCCAACCTCAAGGATTACTTCCTGTGGTTCACCCTCTTGTCGATGGGTGTGTTTGGCTTCTTCATCAGCATTGA
>JAGCTG010000128.1 GCA_017963785.1 Bacteroidaceae bacterium
CTCGATGCTTGATGAGAAAATGTTTTCTGTGGTAGTGGCAAACTCCGGCATCGGCAGCAGGTGGGCAAAACTGAAACGCATTCTTTCAAACTGAGTAGTGTCCTTAGCCAACTGCAGCTGGAGGTTCATCGACTGCATAATCACAGAGTCGGCTTTCTCTATTGCTGCGAGCGAGTTGTCCATGTCGTACATCACCATCATCACAATCTCACGCTTTTCCTTCTGCTTCTTATTATAGTCAATAATGGCTGCCGTGCCAAAGGTGAGCGCTATGGATATGGTTGTGGCGAGCAGCGCCAACAGAAATTGCTTCCACGACGACATCCCGCTGCCGGCCCTCATCTCTTTTGGGGTATGTACTTTAATATTCATTGAACATTAGACATTGAACATTGAACAAACATTTTATCAACGCGCAAAGTTACATATTCCTTTTGAATATCTGCACGTTTTTGACTAAAATCTATTTTGTTTCTTTTTTATTTGTCAGCTATTTGTTATAACTTTGCCAAATAAATAACGAAAACGATAACTATGAAACAGAAATATGCTGTGATGGTGCTCTTTGCACTGATAATAGCTTCAAACATGGTAGGGCTGAACTGCTATAAGGTTACGGAGGAACTGGTAACCGAAGATATGAATCAGGCACTAGCCAAGACTTTGGAAGAACAGCAGTCGAATGTGATAAGTGCGGACACAATATTGATGTTTAATAGTCATCTGCAAATAGAGGGATTAAGAGGAAATGCTGTTTTGGTAGTAGATGCCAAGAAAGGATTCCGTCCACGACCACAAGTATCAGCAGCTACAATCTTTTCTCTCTCCGATCAGCGTCCGTCAATGATTCTTTGGTCGTTGGTATTAATATGGAGCCTGTTCTGTCTGCATCTGCATAGGCGGCAATCAGCATTAGGTCTTTTTGGCGGTTTGGCACTGCAGGATGGACGATTCGTCAGTGCAAAAGGCTGCGAGGTAAAACTTACCCCTATGCAGCAACAACTGATGGAAATGCTGTGGCAATCACCTTCGCACAAACTGTCGAAAACCGAGATTTGCGATGCCCTCTGGCCCAAGAAAGAGGATGCAAGCGAGACACTATACACACTCATCCGACGGATGAAACCCATCATAGAAGAACATTCTGACCTTAAAATAGAATCAGACAGAGGAAAATCATACGGCCTGACTATAAGATAGTTCGGCAATTGTCAGCAAAATGTCAGACAAATGTCAGGCATTATTTTTGGTAACATATTACCCTCTTCATATCTTTGCACAAAAAAGCAATAGTATGAAGAGACTTTTTATCTGGGGGATGATGATAGCATCACTCGCAACTTCGGCTCAAAAGGACGTAGAATTACAGGAAATAACCGTCAAAGCATCCAGAGTTGTACAAAGAGTTGATGGGCAAACCATCTATCCCACACGCCAACAATTAGACGGTTCCACTAATGGCTATTCGCTGTTGTCTAAACTGGCGCTACCTCATCTGCGCATAGACCCAGCGATGCACACCGTTACGGCTCTTTCTAATCTTGGTAATGTACAGGTACGCATCAATGACATCGTAGCTTCGAAAGAAGATTTGCTCTCGCTTGATATGAAAGCTGTTAAGCTTATCGACTATATCGACAATCCTGGAGTAAGATATGGTGAGGGAATTGCATACGTGGTTAATATCATAGTAAAGCACCCCACCAGTGGCTATAATTTAGGTGCAGACCTGACGAATACTTTGACTGCCATTAATGGTGACGAGACTGCATATGGGAAACTTAATTTTGGCAAGAGTGAGTTTGGTTTGACCTACTCGCTGGGCTATCAGAATTTCAAAGGAACGGAATACGAAGAAAAGGCAACTTACCAACTGGAGTCGGGAGAGAAGCAAAGCTTTTTGCGCAAGCAATTAGATGGGCAAGACAAGAGTCTCGACCACAATCTCCAACTCACCTATAGTCTAAGTGACTCAAACTATGTGTTCCAGTCGAAACTCTCAGCCCGACGCGATATTCAGCCCGATAGGTCATGGACTAAGTTTGCAACTTACGAAGACCATTCTTTGTCACGCAGCTCGTCACCAACACTTGACCTTTATTTCCATCGCGACTTTAAGCATCATCAGTCACTGACAGCCAATACTGTTGGAACATATATAAAGACAAAGAGCTACTCTGAGCACAACGAAGGCGGGAACTATGCCTATAACGTGACAGGAAAGACGTATTCGCTTTGGACAGAGGCCATCTACGAAAACCGTATGAAACCATTCACACTATCTTTAGGCACTCAATATGGCCAGAAATATATAGATAATGTGTATGCAGGTGACGCAAATGCCTCCAACTCTATGCGTTCATCAACGCTTTATTTCTTTGGGCAGCTGAAAGGTCGTCTTGGCAAGCTCGGCTACATGGGAGGCTTAGGTGTGAGCACCCGTTACTATCGACAGGACAAATGGAATGATCGTTTTCTGCTTTTCCGCCCGAAAATGACGATTGCCTATCCGCTTGCTAAGAATCTTAAGATAAAATACGATTTCGAAGTATCGCAGCACGTATCGCAGATTGCACTCGTCAGCAATGTCTCTATCAAGCAGAATGCACTGGAGGCACTGGTGGGTAATCCCGAGATAACTCCCAATCGTGTGACTTCGCATGACCTTCGTCTGACCTACTCCACACCAAGAGTCATGACAGAATTACAAGGCTACTGGCGACTGAATGCAAACTGCAATATGGAGAAATATACCCGAAAGGACAACTGCTTCTATAAGACACAGACAAATGCCGGTAATGAGTGCAGTTTCTTCTTCATCCAGAGTTATAACCGATGGGAGGCTATACCAGAGCATCTCTCCGTCACCATCTATGGAGGTATCTACCGTTTCTTTAACTTTACCGACGACTATCGCCATACATATACGGCATTCAACGGTGGTGCCAGCCTTGCTGCCTATCTCGGCCGATGGACGCTGGCTGCTTATGCAGATAACGGATGGAACTTCATGGAAGGTGAACATCGTGGCCATCAAGCAGCCGCCTGGTATCTCACGGCTTCATACCGGATGAAGAATATCACCTTATCCATCTATGCCCAGCATCCTTTCTGCGCAAGTCCGCTTAGACATAAAACAGAAGTGCTTAGCCGATATATCCATAAAGAAGTTTCGCAGCATAGCCGCGATTTGGGTAATATGCTGACACTCAACCTTACGTGGAACTTGTCTTCTGGTCGTAAATATCGTGACATTCAGCGTAGCATGAACCATCACGATACTGAGACAGGAATATTACAGAGCAAATGAGGGCAAAGAAAAAAGTGGCACGTAAATGCCACTTTTTTTTCTTTCCTAATACTCATCCTCGTTGAAGAAGAAGTCTTCCTTCGTGGGATAATCGGGCCAGAGGTCTTCTATGTTTTCGTATGCCTCGCCCTCATCTTCTATCTCTTGCAGGTTCTCCACTACTTCCAATGGCGCTCCAGAGCGCATGGCGTAGTCAATGAGTTCGTCCTTTGTTGCAGGCCATGGTGCATCCTCCAGTTTGGATGCCAGTTCAAGTGTCCAATACATAAAACTAATTTACTTTTTGACGATGTACTATGTACAATTTTGTTACTAATTTTTCTAACGGCGTGCAAAAGTAATAGTTTTTTATATTACTAGCTAATTTTTTGCAGAAAATTTACTCTCGATTTGTTAAAAGATGTAAGAAGCTATTCCTCCAAATATCTGGAAAGGACAAAAAGGTAGTCTGACAGACGATTGATATACTGCAATATCTCACTGCGTACCTCGCACTCCTGCGCCATGGCAAGTATGCAGCGCTCGGCACGACGGCATACTGTGCGGCACACATGCGCCTGACTGCTGGCCTGCCCCTCGCCCGGAATAATGAAGCAGCGGAACGGCGGCAGTTCTGCCTGCAAACGGTCTATCTCTGCCTCAAGAGCCTCCACCTGCCCTGCAGCAAAGGGCTCAGGCTGATATTTGGACTCGGGCGGCGTAGCCAACTGCGCCGACAGACTGAATAGAGCCTTCTGTATGCTAAGAATATAGTTCTTGTACTGCTCCTCGCTTATCATCGAGCGAAGCAGACCAAGATGACTGGTGAGCTCATCCACTGTGCCGTATGCCTCGAGACGGGGATGGGTCTTTTCTACGCGCTGACCTCCTACAAGGGATGTCTGGCCGTTATCGCCTGTTTTAGTATAGATCTTGGACATTTGTGTATTATTGAATATTAAACTTTCACTTTTCACATTCTAGTTAAACATTCACATTATAGTGTTGCTTAGTATATGCGTTGTTCACAAGGATGACGCCCGTATGTCCGAGGTCGAATGTCAGGGTTGCCCAAGGGCTGGCCTGCAGCGTGCGCCAGTTGGCGATGGTGGCTGCAGTGCTGTCCAGCCCCAATACCACGATGGCAGAAGTGTTACCCTCTGCATCACAGAAAGTAATGACCGTTGGCATTGGACACTGAACATCAGACTTTGGATATTGCCCCTTCGCACTCGAACCCGCCGGCATGATTTGCACAGCAGTCCTGCTGCATCCACGCTCCACAAAAGGGGCAAAGTCCTTATGCTCCTCTGGCAGACAAGCCGTAGCAGGTTGCAGATAATTGGCAAGGCGCAGCAGCATCTTGGCTATCTTGCGGTTGCGACGACTGAGGGCGCGCAACTGTTCTTTGAGGTCGGCATAGGCATGATAGGGTGTGCGGTTGCTGAGCACATCGTTGATAAACTGCCAAGCATAGGGCGACTGCACGCAACGCGAACCGAAGTTGCTGCGCATCAATGCCATGCGGCGCCTAATCCTATGCTTCAGAGTATTGAACATTCACAATTTACATTACCTGCTAGCCTTTTATCTCTATCCTGCTGCGACCGCCTGTCTCCGGAATAAGGCATATCTTTGGCGAAATGCGCGCCTGTATCAATTCGGTATGGCTGATAACTCCCACCTTGCGATGCTGCGTGCGCGGCAGGTTGCTCAGCGCGTCTATCACCATATTGAGGTTCTCGTTGTCCAGATTGCCAAAGCCCTCGTCTATGAAGAGGCTGCCTATCTCAAGATTGTTGCCAGAGAGGGCTGAGAGTCCCAGCGCGAGGGCAAGACTCACAATGAAGGTCTCACCGCCCGAGAGTGAGTTGACCGCGCGCACCTGGTCGAGCATATAGCGATCCACCACCTCCAGTTGCAGTGTGTTGCGGCGCTTGCGCAGATAGTAGCGCGAGGTGAGGTCGGCGAGCTGCAAATTGGCGAAATCAACGAGGAAATCAAAGGTATAGCACTGCGCTATCTCGCGGAAGGCATTGCCGTCGGCACTGCCGAGCACGTCGCACAGTTGTTTCCACGCCTGCCAGTTGGCCTCGGCTTTCTCGAGCGTGGGGCGATAGAACTCCATGTTCTGTATGCTCTCCTTGTGGGTCTTGACAATAAACTCCAGCGAGTTGCGCTCTTTCTCTATCTCCTCCACCTTCTTGGCCAGCATCTCTTGGGCAGTGCGCATGCCCGACACGCTGTGCTCCTCTTCCTCAGCGGGTCGTGAAGGCGATGCTTCAAGCTTCGCCACTTCTTGCGACGCAGACTCTACCTTAAACTGCTCTGCAGCCACTCGCTTCTTGTGGTCATCGATGGTCTTGCGCAGTTGCTGCCAGCTCTGCGGATCGCTGAAGTATTTGTCCAGTTCAAAGTACTGCAGAGTATAGTCCTGACCGGTGTTGAAGCGCGATATCTCGATATCGAGCTTGGTGCGTAGGTCGCGGTGTTCCTTCTCCTGCGCGTCGCACTGTTGGCGCAGGCTCGTCAGCTCACCTGAAATCTTGTCGAGGCTCTGGCGCACCTCGTTATAGCGCGCCATGGCCTTCTGCGAGTCTTCTTCTGCGGTCTTCACAGCCATCTCCAGGCGATCAGCTTCTTTGTCAACGGTACTGTCGCCAAAGAGTGTCTGCAGCTCTGCCTCCAGACGAGTGATATCCTGCTGCATTACATCAGCCTTGCCTACAAGATCGCGCCTTGCATGCTGCAGGTCCTCAGAGGCTTTCTGCAGCGTGGTGAGTTCTTGCTGCAAACGGAATCGCGTACTCTCCTCCTGGGTAAGCGTTTCGTTGGCATCATCCCACTTCGCCTTTATGGCTGCAAGCTC
Source organism: Bacteroidaceae bacterium (assembly GCA_017963785.1). Taxonomy (GTDB): domain Bacteria; phylum Bacteroidota; class Bacteroidia; order Bacteroidales; family Bacteroidaceae; genus UBA6382. Next base: position 6,159 of record JAGCTG010000128.1, read on the forward strand.
GCGGTCGAACGCCTCGTAGGAGTTGGCCCAGCGCTCCTTCCAGCCAGTGATAGTCATCAGAGGCTCCACAAGCGAGCTCTCGCGGCCCAGCTTGTTGCGCGTCTCCTCTATGCTCTTTTGGCACGTGGTGATATGATTGTCGAGTATTTGCATGTGGGCCTTTATCTCGGTCTGGCGACGCGAGGTCTCGGTAATCTTCTGCTGCACATCCTTTATCTCGGCGTTCACTCTGTTAATTTCGTCCTGATGCTTTGTAAACTCCTCCAGTCGCGTCTTGGTGATATCGCGCTCCTTACTGGATGATTCGTATATCTGATTGAGTATCACGCGGCGATTGTCGCGATTGACATTCTCATCACACTGCGCAAAACTGTTGTCGAGGTCGGCATACTGCGCCCACGCCTTTATATCCTCGGCCTGTTCCATCTTCATCTTGGCGAGATTGCCCTCCTCCACCTGCAGCTGTCCGTGCTCAGTGTCATATATCTGCTGCAACTCCGTCAGCCTCTGCTTGGCGCTCTGCATATCTTCAAAGGCGCGCTGGTGCTGCTCCAGCAGATTGCTCATAAAGTCGTCGAGCTGCTGAGCGGAGTCAGGATGGTAGGGATGGTGGGTGGAGCCGCACAGGGGGCATGGCGTGCCCTCCTTCAGCGACTTGCGCATATTGGCCACGTCTTCGCTCTGACTGAGGGTATAGTTCTGATGGATTAGGTCGTAGCCGTAAGAGAATTTCTCCACCTGAATCTGCGCCTCTTTTATCTCGTCGGCCTGCTGGGCATGGGTTGCCTTGCGCCGACGCAGCTCATCGGTCTTATTGCTGATGTTGGTGAACCCATTGTTGATATGTGCCCACAACCTTATGGCATTGCCTGAGCGCATAGCCACGTCTGTCAGCTTCGTCAGGCGCCCTTGTATTTCCTGCGAGGTAAGTCCCTTGTTGGCCTGTTCGTGCAGCAACAGCTCTGCTTGCAGGCGATTGAGCATCTCCTGCTGCTTGTGGGAGTTGTCTTCCTCTGCCACAAAGCGGTCTTTGCACTGCTTTAGGTCAGTGCCCAACCCGTCGAGCTTGTGTTGCGTGTCCTCTATCTCGTGCCTCATCTCGTTCATCTTCTGCAGATGGGCGCGAACAAACTCCATCTGAGCCACCATTGCCTGGTGTTGGCGCATGGTTTGCATTGCCAGCTGTGCCTCGCCCAAGCGCTTCTTGCTGTCGTTGAGTTCGGCCTCCTTGCTGTTGCGGGTGTCGTTGCGCTGCTGCAACTCGTCTTCATTGCGATGAATATCGTCTTGGGTGGTCTTGAGCGTAGCCTGCACTGCCGACAGCTTGCCCTGAATCATACGGCCCTGGTTGATGTCACCTTGGCGATTGGTCATAGCTTGGCGCGCCGACAGCAGACGGTCGTTAGCTTCGCGGTATCTGTCTTTACTAAGCTCCACATCATGATTGTACTTCTCCTGCTCGGCTTCTTTGGCAGAGGTCTCGCTCTTCATCCTCGCGATAGTCTCCTCCGCCTGCTTGATATTAGTGTATATCTTGGCAAAGGGCTGCAACAGGTCATAACGCTCCAGCTCGTGCTGACGGTCGTAGAGTTGGTTGTAGGCCTGTCGCGCCTCCTGCAGTGCTACTTTCTTCTGCTCCAGATTGGTCAAGGCCTGCTCATACTGTTCGAGCCACTCTATCTGGCGCTCCACTTTCTGCAGGTCTTCCTTGCTCTTGCTTAGCTGACTCGAGCGCAGGCGCAGACTCTCCTCGGTCTGCTGCAGGTCCTCAGCACTGAGGCTGCCGTTGGCTAACCCGTCCATATACTGGCGGGCTCCCGTCAGCTCTTGCTCTGCATACTTTGTCTCCTCAAATATCTTGCTCGATATCTTAGCGTAAATCTCCGTGCCTGTTATCTTCTCCAGCAACTGCGACTTCTCGCCGCGCTTGGCCGACAGGAAGTTGGCAAAACTGTTCTGCGCAAGAATCACCGTGCGAGTAAACTGGCTGTAGTCCAGCCGCACTATCTGCTGTATCAGGCGTTGCACGTCGGTATTCTTGTCGGCCAGCGTCACGTGCTTCGGCTTCAACTGCACCAGCTCGCGCTGGATAGGCTTGTAGGTGTTGTTGCGCGTCAGGCCCACAACCCACTTAGCCATATACTGTGTGCCGTCGTCAAGCGAGAAGGTGATGCGACTATAGCCCTGCGTGGCCCCGCGGCGCAGCATGTTGCATGTATTATATATATTAGGTGTGGTGTCGTCGGCTGCCTTTGCTACTATCTCCTTGTTGCCTAGGCGCGGTGCCTCGTTGTAGAGCGCCAGGCAGATAGCGTCGAGCACCGTGCTCTTGCCGGCGCCTGTCTTACCCGTGATGGCAAAGAGGCCCGCTGACTTCAGCGGCTCCTGCATGAAGTCTATCACCTGCTCGCCCTCAAGCGACGCGAGGTTGCATATCTCTATCTTGTCTATTCTCATAACTCACTAATTGCTTACTTCGTCAGCTGCCTTCTTGAAACGCTTTGCCACTTCCTCGCTCATCTCCTGTCCCGTAGCGGCCAGGTAGGCGTCGTGCGCTATGTCCAGCGGACTGATGTTGCGCAGCTGATCAAGCGACTGCATCTTGCGATTACGGCTCTCCGTCTTGCTCTCGGGCACTTCTCTCACCAGTCGGCACAGCCTCACAGCACGCCCCTCCAATGCGCCCACTATCTCATTGTGGGCAGCAGGGTTCAGCTCATTCTCCTTTAACCTAATCTCCAGATACGGCCACTCGGCGCTGTCGTTCTTTGCCTTGGGCAAAGCCCTGAGCATACCCAGCACATCGCCTAGCGGGGCGGCGCCCTTTTCCGGCACCGACACAATGCCACGCAGAGGCTTATACTCCAACCTTTCAACCACCGCACCGCCATTGGCACCAATGGTAATCATGTTTACGCCGTGCGAGTAGTTCTTCTCAGCAAAGCTCATTGGCATCGGACTGCCGGCATAGAACATCATCTTGTCAGAGCCGCCCACCTGCTGTGCTTTATGTATATGGCCAAGCCCCACATAATCTACTCCCACATCTATGCCGCGAGCGTCGATACAGTCTTCGCCGCCCACCACCAGACGCTCTGAGTGCTCGGTGGCTGCAATCTCCGATCCTGCGGCATAGAGGTGAGCCATCAGCAGCATGGGGATGTCCTTGCCATACTGCTTGCGGGCCTTGCTGACGATGCCCTGCAGAAACTCCCTCACGCTACGACTGATATTGTCCTTAAACTCATAGTCGCCAGTGTGTAGGTATGGCACAGCTATCACCACGGCCTCTGCCTGCATGTCGCCGGCCGGTCCGATGGGGATGATAAGGTTGTCGGTGAGGGGCTGTCCTTTCTCGTCGTGCTCCACCACGCCTCTAATCTCCACACCCATAGGGCGCAGCAGCTCAGCAGGAGCCTGAAGGCGGCGCCCCGAGTCATGGTTGCCCGCCGTGATGATAATCCTCAGACCCGGATGGGCTGCCGTCGCCTGAGCCAGAAAGCCGTATAGCATCTCCTCGGCTTGCACCGACGGGTTGGCATTGTCAAACACGTCGCCCGCCAAGAGCATAGCGTCGGGCTTCTCCCTCACTATCACCTCCTGCAGCCAGTGGAGAAAATGCTCGTGCTCCATCGTGCGGTCAAAGCCATGGAAGTTGTCGCCCAGATGCCAATCTGCTGTATGTATTATCTTCATTTGATAGTTGAACGTTGGATTTTGAAATTTAGAAATTCGAAAGAGAGAGTGCAAATTTAGTAAAAGTTTTCCATTATTTATGCGCATCGCGCTGGAATAAATCCTTTTCTCGGCAAATCTTAGTGCTAGCGCAATTTGTAAAGAACTTTTTTCTTTGTCGTTTTTCGGAATTTTCCAATTTCTTTGTATCTTTGCGGCATAAACAGCTTAGTTGCTTCGGTTGCTTAATAGCATAACGAAAACGATAACGATAACGAAAGACATAACGAGAGTAGTGCTGCTGGCAGCAGTGTGGACGCTGATGGCGTCGTGCTCCGGTGGCGGACAGCGCAATGGGAACAAGACGATTGTAACCACCATTGAGCCGTTGCGCTATCTGGTTGACTGGGTGGCGGGCGACCAGTGGACAACGATGTCGCTGGTGCCGGAGGGCTTCAGCCCCGAGGAATACTCTCCCTCCACGCAGCAGATGGCAGAACTGTCCAACTGCACGGCTCTCTTCACGATTGGCAAGCTGCCCATCGAGACGACATGGGTTCCCCGCATTGAGTCCGCCAACCCCTCGCTGCAAGTGGTGAACACCTCGGTAGGGCTGCGCGAGCGCGGCATGGATTTCGACCCACACACATGGACTTCGCCGACCAACGCGCGAAAGATCGTAGGCAATATCGCTGATGCACTGTGCGAGGCAGACCACGCGCACGACACCCTATATATTTATAATCTGCGCCACGCCCAGGCTACCATCGACTCGCTGCACTCCACGCTGACGGAGATGCTCGCTGAGCTTCCCTCGCGCTCTTTCGTGATAGCGCACCCCGCCCTCACGCAGTTTGCCGCCGACTACGGCCTGCACCAGATTGCCATCGAGGTTGAGGGCAAAGAGCCTACTCCCGCATCGCTGCAGGCGCTCATCGCCCAGGCCCGCGCCGAGGGAGTGAGGGTGGTGTTTGTGCAACGCGAGTTTGCAGACCGCAGCGCACGCATCATAGCAGACCAACTGGGCGCCACGCTGGTGCAGATAAATCCGCTGGCATACGACTGGCCCAGTGAAATGATACACATTGCGAAAGCATTGAACATTGAGAATTGAACATTGAATGAACGATAAGCCACTGATACATATAGACGGAGCAACCGTTGCGTATGACAACACCGTTGCGCTGCAAGACGTTACGCTGACCATCTACGACCACGACTTTCTTGGAGTGATAGGCCCCAACGGCGGAGGCAAGACAACGCTTGTCAAACTGATACTCGGCATTATGCAGCCGCAGCAAGGCACCGTCACCTACTACGACACCGACGGTCAGCCTACGCAGAAAATATCTATCGGCTACCTACCGCAATACACTAGCTTCGATTTCCGCTTTCCTATCACCGTGGAGGAAGTGGTGATGGCGGGCATGCTGGCTGGCAAGCCGATGACCTATCGCTTCACCGCAGCCGACCGTCAACACACGAAGGAGGTGCTGCAGCTGCTGGAGCTCGACACCCTGGCGCGCCGACCGATAGGCGAGCTGTCGGGCGGCCAACGACAAAGGGTGCTGATGGCCAGAGCCCTCGCCACGCAGCCCCGACTACTGGTGCTCGACGAACCCTCCACCTATATAGACCGCAACAGCGAGAACCACATGTACTCGCTGCTGCAATCGCTCAACAAACAGTGCGCCATAGTGCTCGTGAGCCACGATATGGGAGCCGTGATACAGACCGTGCGCAACATAGCTTGCGTAAACGGCACAGTGCATTACCATCCCGCCACAGAGCCCGCCGACCATTGGTTTGAACACGAAATAGGCTGTCCGCTGGAACTCGTGGCACATGGACATGTGCCTCACCGCGTGCTGTCAGAACACTGATAATAATTGACAAATGAAAAGTATTAAAGAACTCTACCGCATCGGTCATGGCCCCAGCTCATCACACACCATGGGCCCCGCCACCGCCACCGAAATTTTCCTGCGCCACAATTCCGACAATCCGGCTTACAGGGTGACGCTTTATGGCAGCCTGGCCGCCACTGGTAAAGGTCACCTCACCGACGAAGCCCTTAAGGAAATATTCCTGAAGGCTAACAAGCCTATGGAAATAATATGGAAGCCCAAGACTTTCCTGCCGCTGCACCCCAACGCCTTGATGTTTGAGGCCCTCGACAGCGAGGGACAGACGGTGAGCCAGTGGACCGCCTATAGCGTTGGAGGAGGAGCGCTCAGAGAGGAGACTCCCCAATACCTGCACACTGATTCGCCCGACATCTACAACCTCACCACGATGACGGAGATTCTAAACTACTGCGACAAGCAAGGAATGAATTTCTGGGAATATGTCAAGGAGGTTGAGCAACCCGACCTATGGGACTACCTGTCGGAGGTGTGGCACACGATGTGCTCCGCCATCCAGCGCGGACTCGCCGA
>JAGCTG010000016.1 GCA_017963785.1 Bacteroidaceae bacterium
AATTAAACTCTCTAACTATTCTTTTCGAGCCAGCCCTGCACATCGTTTACGGACGGCTTCTCAATATTCTCAAGTTTGTACTTCTTAATCACCTCGCCAATCTGCTGCTGTATCTTTTGCGGGTTCTGGTCAGCGAGCGAGTCGATAGTGTTGTAACCGCACTTCTGCAGTATGGGTATGAGGTCCTCGGCAATTCCGATGGCGGTGTAGCGGTCGTTGCTGTCCTTGGGCGTTTTCTTCTCCGGCTTCATCTGCGGGAAGAGCATCACCTCGCCAATGGCAAACTTGCCGGTCAGCAGCATTACCAGGCGGTCGATGCCAATGCCGATACCGAAGGTGGGCGGCATGCCGTACTGCAGGGCGCGCAGGAAGTCCTGGTCGATTATCATGGCCTCGTCGTCGCCCTTCTCCGAAAGGCGCATCTGCTCCTGGAATCGCTCTTCCTGGTCGATGGGGTCGTTAAGCTCTGAGTAGGCGTTGGCCAGCTCCTTGCCGTTAACCATCAGCTCGAAGCGCTCGGTGAGCCCGGGCTTGCTGCGGTGCATCTTGGTCAGCGGCGACATTTCCACGGGATAGTCGGTGATGAAGGTGGGCTGTATGAATGTCCCCTCGCATGTTTCGCCGAATATCTCGTCGATGAGCTTGCCCTTGCCCATGGTGTCGTCAACCTCAATGCCGAGTTTCTTGGCTATGTCGCGTATCTCGTCCTCGCTCTTGCCGTCGAGGTCGTAGCCCGTCTTTTCCTTTATGGCGTCGAGGATAGGCAGGCGGCGGTAGGGTGCCTTGAAGGAGATGACGTTGCCGTCAATCTCCACCTCGGGCTTGCCGTTCACAGCCGTGCATATCTGCTCCAACATCTGCTCGGTGAAGCCCATGCCCCAGTTGAGGTCTTTATAGCTGACATACAGCTCCATGCAGGTGAACTCCGGGTTGTGTGTCTTGTCCATACCCTCGTTGCGGAAGTTCTTGCCCATCTCATATACGCCCTCAAAGCCGCCCACAATCAGACGCTTAAGATATAGCTCGGTGGCGATGCGCATATACATATCCTGGTTTAGGGCATTGAAGTGAGTCATAAACGGACGTGCGGTGGCACCGCCGGGAATGTTCTGCAGTATGGGCGTGTCCACCTCGGTGTAGCCGGCATCGTCGAGTATCTTGCGCATGGTGCGGATGATGGTAGCGCGCTTCAGGAATGTCTCCTTCACGCCGCTGTTCACTATCAGGTCAACATAGCGCTGGCGATAACGCAACTCGGGGTCGTCAAAGGAGTCATACACCTTGCCCTCGGCGTCTGTCTTGACAATGGGCAGCGGCTTAAGGCTCTTGCTCAGCACGGTCATCTCCGTCACGTGTACGCTGATTTCGCCCGTCTTGGTGCGGAACACATAACCCTTCACACCAATGAAGTCGCCCAGGTCAAGCAGTTTCTTGAATACCACGTTGTAGAGGTCCTTGTTCTCATCGGGGCAGATGGCATCGCGCTGCACATAAATCTGGATGCGGCCCTTCGAGTCCTGCAGTTCCGCAAAGGCAGCCTTGCCCATGATGCGCTTGCTCATCATGCGGCCTGCCACGCTCACCACGGGACTGTTGTCGGGGGTGGCTGTCTCGCGCACATCATTGCCCTCCTCGTCCTTGCCTATGACAGGCAGGTCCACAAAGTCACGGATGATGTCGGCGCTCCATGCCGTTACAGGAAACTCGGCAGCAGGGTAGGGGTTGATGCCCATCTTGCGCAGTTCGTCCAACGATTGGCGGCGGTTAATCTCTTGTTCGCTTAGTTCGAGTATATTCATATTGTATAGTGTTATTCAGATTGAGATGCAAAATTACTAAAATCCAAGCACAAATCCAAAAATACTTTGATTTTTCACGATCCATCGTTTCGTTTATTGAAATTTTGTGGCTACTTTTGCAACGCAAATAGAAAAATAAGACCATGCGCGAAATAAATAAGGAGAAAGCACTCGTAGTTTTCAGCGGAGGTCAGGACTCTACCACCTGCCTCTTCTGGGCCAAGCAGATGTTTAAGGAAGTCTCGGCCCTCACCTTCATCTACGGGCAGAAACATATACAAGAGGTGGACGCTGCCGAGCAGATTGCCCGCAAGGCAGGCGTGGCGTGGGAGAAGATGGATGTTAGCTTCATCGCTCACCTTGGTCGCAACTCGCTCACCGACAGCACGATGGAGATGGATCAGGAGCAGCCCGCCGGCGGCGTGCCCAACACCTTCGTGCCAGGCCGCAACCTATTCTTCCTCTCCGTGGCCGCCGTATATGCCCGTGAGCATGGCATCAGCCATATCGTGACCGGCGTGGGAGAGACCGACTTCAGCGGATACCCCGACTGCCGCGATGCCTTCATCAAGAGTCTCAATGTGAGCCTTAACCTCGCTATGGACGAGCAGTTCGTCATCCACACACCGCTGATGTGGATTGACAAAGCCGCCACGTGGGCCATGGCCGACCAGCTCGGAGTGTTTGACATAGTAAGAAACGATACCCTCACCTGCTACAATGGCATCAAGGGCGACGGCTGCGGTCACTGCCCGGCCTGCCGACTGCGACGCGAGGGACTGGAGAAATATCTGAAGTCATTGAACATTGAGCATTGAACATTGAGCATTGAGCATTGAAATCTTGAGCATTATTATGGAACGCAAGAACGAAGGACTGAAGGCGCTGGGCGCCAAGACTGAGTACCGCACCGACTACGCTCCCGAGGTGCTGGAGGCGTTTGAGAACAAGCATCCCGACAACGACTATTGGGTGCGCTTCAACTGCCCAGAGTTCACATCGCTGTGCCCCATCACAGGACAGCCCGATTTTGCGGAGATACGCATCGCATACCTGCCCGACAAGCGTATGGTGGAGAGCAAGAGCCTCAAGCTCTATCTCTTCAGTTACCGCAACCACGGCGATTTCCACGAAGACTGCGTAAACAAGATAATGAAAGACCTCATCGCCTTGATGGACCCCAAATATATCGAGGTGACGGGCTTCTTTACTCCACGCGGCGGTATAAGCATCTATCCTTACGCCAACTACGGGCGGCCAGGCACCAAATACGAGGAACTGGCAGACTTTCGCCTTCGTCACCACGACTTGCCGTAAACTTAGCGCGACTTGCCACAAACTTAGCGCGACTTGCCAAGATTTTAGCGCGACTTGCCAAGATTTTAGCGCACTCTTGCAGAAACTTAGCGCACTCTTGCAGAAAGGCGTAGCCTTCGCGAGGATTTCGTCGGTGGAACCACTCCTAACTCCTCACTCCTTCAGTTTCAGTTCGTCAACGAGGTCGGCGAAGTCGGGATTGTCGTTTCGCATCTTAGCCAGCAACTCTGTAGGATTGGTGATAATCTTTACTAATTCGGGAGGGAGGATATCTATCTCCACCCTGATGGAAGGATTGCTGAACACGTCCTGCATAGTCTTCTCTATGTCGGCAATGAACGGCTGCACCTTCTTGTGCACCATCTCATTGTGGAGGCTTATCTGCACCACGTTGTCGCCCACACATTTCACGAGCATATCCGACATGCGGTCACCCATCAGATTGTCCTTCTCCTTCAGTCGGACACAATACTTCCTCCATTCTTCTGCCAGCCTCTGGTCTGTGAAGAGCGCAATGTCCTGAGTCCCCCCAGGGTCGTCTGTATCTATCACCTCCTCGTTGTCGGGTGTGTCGGGTTCTGCTCCTTGCTCTGGCTGCTTCTCAGAAGGGAGAGTAGGCTGCACTTCGGCAGCAGGTTGCGGTGTCTTGTTTTCAGGCACTCCCGCAAGCACACTCTTCAGCGAGGGGCGGTTGCCGCCAATCTTAATCACGCGACGCTCCTTGCTGCTTTGCTCTTGCGACTCTTGACTCTTGACTCTTGACTCTTGACTCTCGACTCTTGCCGCTTCGCTCTCGACAGTCTTAGGCACGCTGCGCTCCTTTGGAGCGGGCTGTGCAGTAAATATTGGTTTTAGACTCTTCGCAGGGCTACGCCCCGCGCTGGCAGAGTCATCATCGTCGTATTGCGCAGCTTCTATGAGAGCTATCTCCACAGAGAGACGCTTGTTGTAAGAACTGCGATACTCATTGCTGCAACGGTCGCAGGTGCGGATGGCGAAGTACAGGAACTTAACCGAACACTTGGCGGCCTGCGCGGCATAGCGCTGCCTTACACTGTCAGCCACGTCGAGCAGAGGCATCGTGGCAGGTTCGCGGCTCATCAGCAGATTGCGCATGTGACTGGCAAGACCACCGATAAACACGCCGCCGTTGAAACCCTTGTTGACAATGTCGTTGAAGAGCAGCATGCTCTCCACCACATTGTGCTCCAGCAGCAGGTCTGTCATTCGGAAATAGTAGTCGCTGTCAAGGGCGTTGATGCACTGCTGCACGCTGTCAACGGTGATGTTGCCCTGCGAGAAGTTGCTCACCTGGTCGAAGATGGAGAGCGCGTCGCGCATGCCACCGTCAGCTTTCTCTGCGATGAGTACGAGCGCCTCCTCCTCAACGGTGACATCCTCGTTGGCCGCAATCTTCTTGAGGTTGCCCACGATATCGCTTATCTCCATGCGATTGAAGTCGAAGATCTGGCAGCGACTCAGTATGGTCTGCATAATCTTCTGCTTCTCGGTGGTGGCGAGGATGAAGATGACGTATGAGGGCGGCTCCTCCAGCGTCTTGAGCAGCGCGTTGCCTGCGGATGTGGAGAGCATGTGTACCTCGTCAAGGATGATCACCTTATACTTGCCCAACTGCGGTGGAATACGCACCTGGTCGATGATGGCGCGTATGTCTTCCACCGAATTGTTGGCAGCGGCGTTGAGTTCCTGAATGTTTACTGAGCGTTGCTCATTGAAACTGCGGCAGCTGTCGCACTCCTCGCAGGCCTCGCCATCCTCGCGCGGATTTAGGCAGTTGATAGCCTTGGCAAAGATGCGTGCGCAGGTGGTCTTGCCCACGCCGCGTGGACCGCAGAAGAGGTAGGCGGAGGCCAGCTTATTGTTCTTGATGGCCATCTTGAGGGTGTTGGCGATGGACTGCTGCCCAACCACGTCCTCAAATTTCTGCGGGCGGTATTTTCTTGCAGAAACTACAAAGTTATCCATTATCGTTGCAAAACTATTTTACGAGTACTTTCTTTTTGTTGATAATGTAAACACCAGGTGCCGTGGGCTTGCCTGCAAGCTTGCGGCCGTCGATGGTATACCAGTTATCTGATTGAGGATTGAGGATTGAGGATTGAGTATTACTAATGGCAGTAGGATCATCGTAAGTGAAGATGAAGCCCTTGCTTGGATTGCTTTGTGCCGGTGTCTCAAGGTATGCCTTGTTGGCACCGAGAGTGATGGTCGTTGTGCCATTGTTGTAGAACTTGTAGAAGCCGATGTTACCTTCCTTCTTGCCCAGTGCGTAGTAAGGTGTCGAATCACCGAGGTCAAGAGTCATGTTGGTAAGCGTTCCCTTAAGCAGGTTGTCGCTCTCGGAAACCACGCTGGTGAGTCTGCTTGCCATATTCAAGACTGTGCTTGCGTCTGCGTCACTGTTGATGAGCACCACAGCGGTGCGAGCAGGAATCTCAGAGCCCTCACCCGATGTCTCGGTCAGCTGTGCAGAACCATTATTGGCAGTTTCAATGTAGTAAGCCTTCGTCGCTCCGGTTGTCGTAACATCAAACGGCAGATACAGTGTAGCGTAGCTGGCATCGCCCACAACCTTGAGAGGCAGTGTCTTTGCAAGGCTTACGGTGAAGTTGGCCAGGCTCAGCCACTTGGAAGCATCAGTCGTAGTGACGGTAATGACTGCTGAAGTGGCAGAGAGACCAGAGACTTCAATCGGCGTGTATGTGCTGCCGAGGTTGGCGGGCGTTACTTGATTTCCATTAACGGTCAGTGTGTAAGTAGCTGCCTGATATACGCCTGTCTGAGCAGAATAGCCCGTGATGACGTAGCCGGCAGGAGCCGTAAGAGTAATCGTGGAGTTCGTATTGGCAGCGGCGGGATGATAAGCCATGTTATAACGGCTGTTATAATTAGAGAACTTATCATGTGAGCCGTCGCTCAATATCATCGTCAATCCTGCCACACCGCTGGCTGCATTGGAAGTCCAGGTGTTGCCGCTCCAGGAACCGTAAGTGCCTTCACCATCGGTGCCATATACAATCTTCACGTCCTTTGATTCCATGTATTCAGGAACATTATAGTCGTTCAGCGTCGGGATAAGGCTTTCCAATTGCTCGCGCGTAATCTCAAGGAAGTTCAGAGGATAGTGGTTGTAGTCGGTGTAGCCGCCTGCACTGTTGAGGCTCTGGTCCTCGAAGAAGAGGTAGAGGCTGCCAGGGTTCTCCTCGCTGCCGCTGCGCTCCATCGTCACGTAGCGCGTGCCCTTGGTCTGCACGGTGAGGAACTCTGTCCAGTTGGCGCCGCCGTCAGTGCTGTAGTAGAGCTTGAAGTTGGCGTGCTGGCCAGTTGTCATCGAGTGGAAGATTACATCGGTCTTGCCAGTCACCGTCTCGCGCTGGTAGTAGAAGATATCCTGATTGTTGGCGTAGCCGCCAGCACTCAGCTGCGAGTTGTTCCACTGCGAACCCATGGTAAAGGTAAGAGTCTTACCATCGTCATTCTTTGTATAGGTAGCGGTGTTGAAACCACGGTTGTAGCCTTGACGGATGGAGCCGAGCAGAGAGCCATCGTTCTTCTGAATAATCTTAGCTTCGTCGCCTCCGGCGAACATAACTTGAGGACTGAAATACCATGATTCACCGCCGTCCCTTGAATAGAAGATATAATCCTGCGAGTTGCTGGTGTGCTCTGTAGCACTTGTCATGGTCTGAGCAGGGATGAGGTACATCAGGATGTCGTCGTCGGGAATGTAGAGGCCACGGCCTGAAGTGACGAAGTAATCGTAAAGTCCATAGCCCGCATCGCCTACCGTGTTGTAGTTCTTAAGGCGTCCGCTTTCCAGGAGGTCAATGGGTGGTGTGCTCTCGCTGCTGCTCCATGTCACGCCGTTGTCGGTGCTGGTTGACATGGCGATGCGCTGCTGCCCATAGAAGTAGCCGATGTTACCAGCCACAAACAGACAGTAGAGCTTTCCGTCCTTACCCTTGACGAGGCTCGGATCGCCATAGCCGCACTTGGCATCATCGCTACTACCAAGTCCCTTGGCAATGACGACGGGAGTGCTCCATGTCTTGCCGCCATCGGTACTGCGACGGATCACGATGTCGATGACGTGACCGTTGCCGATGTCGGTATAGCTGTCATAGCGCTTGTCGCAAGCTACCACGATGCTACCGTCGTCGGCCACTACCATTGCGGGAATGCGATATACGCGGCTACCATTGTCGCGCGGCAGGAAGGGATAGCTGTGTGCGTTGAACACCATTGCGCCACGGTCGGCAGGATCGCCCACGGAGGTGAGATCGAGAGTTTGTGCTGTTTGGCCGGTCACTTGGTATGCTATACCCGTTACGGCTGCATCAATAACAGCACCGAGGGTTGCTGCGCTGCTCACCGTAGCTCCAATCCAGTAGTAGTGTGTGCCTGCGGACAGGTTGCCGATGTTGAAGGTGGCAGTAGAGCCGGAGATGGTTGCGGTAGCGACCTCCGTCTTGGTGGGAGCACCGCTGTTGCCAGCGGAGAGGATTTCCGGCGAGTTAGAGCTGGCTTCGTAGAGCTTCAATGTGGAGATGTTGGCTTCCGAGCCGTCCTTGAGGCTGATGGTCAGTGAGGTATTTGTAGCAGCCTTGAAGGGAGCGGCTGTTACCTTGAGCAACATTACCTCGCCACCGCGACCTGCCGTCTGCCAGCCCTGCTCCACGGTTACGCCGTCGGCAACAATAGCCAAGTTGGGATTGTAAGCCAGAGTGATGGTCTTAGCCGTAGCATCGATGGTGATGCCATTGGCTCCCTCTAAAGTGAAGTCACTTCCTTCGGGAGTCACGCCGCTTGGCAAGAAGAAGTAACCATTCTTGTAAACGCTTGTCAAACCTTTCACATCGCTGCGCGAGCAAGTAATCTGTGCTGTCTCTGGGGCATTGTCGCAGATAACTTTCCACGCCACGAGGCCAGCAGCCGTGAGGTCGATGGGATATACGGTATATGATGTACGTTTGTATGTCGTCTCACCGATGAAGTAGTTGGCATTGCTGTTGTAAGGGTCGGCATAGTAGTTGTTGCCTTCTTTGAAATAGTTACCATTGTCATAACCACAAATAACATTACCTGCCGTTGCAGAGGGAGTGGGGAACTTATTGGAACCATTGTTTACGAGGAAGCGTCCATCGGGCAGCTGCCAGGTGTTGACATCCCAACTCGTGCAGCTGATGTACGTGAAGAACGTCGGGTTGGTGATGGACGGCTGCACGTCGATAGCGCCCGTGAAGGTCAGGGGATAGAGGTCGTTGTAGAGTGAAGTGGCGTTCTGCAAGTAACGTCCGGCATAGCTGGGAGTATTATCCTTGCTCTTGATCTGGATGGCGTACCATCCCGTTGTCTGCGGATAGCTGGTGAGCGCCGTCTGGTTCTTGACGAGTTTGGCAACGGCAGCGTTGGCTGCTGTGCTGGCATCGCCTGTCACCTTTGTGATGGTGAAGACACTGCCATCGTCGTTGTAGTTGAATATAGGGATTACATGGCCATTGCTAACGGAAACATACGCGTTATTGGTTCCGCTGACAGGGGCCGTTGCCATCTTTATCTTCTTTCTGCCATCACTCTGTGTTTCGAAAATAACAGCTACAGCATCATCACTGAAGACCCAAGGATAATCTGTTCCTGTACCGATGCCCGTAGGAATGGCAAACTTTCCTGCCCCTACATTATATATATAATACTGTTGTGCTGTTCCTGTAGGAATGATGACCCACTGACTGTTGGCTTGAGAGGCATTGAATGTGCCACTCTTGCCACTCGACCACACATACTTGGCAGAGGCATCGGGGTTGTAGATAAGCGCTCCACGATTTGCATTGGTGTTGTTGATGGTATAGACCTCATCAATAGCAGGAGTCCAAGACTCCACGAACTCGACGGGGTAGAACGCCCAGTCGTTGTTGCCGTCAGTGGTAGTGGGAACTCCTGTTCCCCAACCTACGATGGTGGAAGGGTCTCCATTTGTGAAATCGTTTCCATCAAGAATGACACCATTGGTTGCACCTTTGAAGTAATAGTGCCCGTCAGTGTTGGCAATCTTTTCAATTGTTATAGCTTCCTGACCAAACGCGGTTGTCGGCACATTCGTAGAAGCAGCTATTGTACCCATATAGTTGCCAAAGCCATTCTGCAAATAATACTTTCCGTCGTCTGCACTGAGCAGACGAACCAAGTAGCCTGCCTTATCCGTTGCCGAACCGGAGGGCTTAGTCAGCGTGTGCTTAAGCTTGTGGTCTGACGTGTTCTCAAAGACGTAGCTGGTGCGTGAACGCTGAGACATCACATACCACTGTCCTTCGCTGATGCTGGCAGCTGCAGTGGAAGACACATTGATGTCCTTGTCTGCAAAAGCGGAATAGGAAGAGGCTGTGGCGAGGGTAGAAGCCGTTACTTCGTAAATGCTCACAGGTGAATCGCTCGTGTTAGCGACGAGTTTACTGGAGCTGCGATTGGTATGATAAGCCGTTGCACCAACCGTGCATGTAAGAGTGAATCTATTTGCAGTACCACTTGCAGCTATCGTCCATGTTCCGGCACTCGCAGCTGTGGTAGGCGCAATAGCTTGATTGTTGGAAGATGGCGTTGGCCAATACTTGCCCGTATAGGCGTTCTCTATCTTGTAACCGCCGTTGCCATCGCTAATGAAATAATAGACGGCAGCTTGGGTGGCTGAATTATTATTGGCCATACCATAGTCACTGCCACCTGTGTCGAGGGCATAGGGCGTTCCTGTCAGTCCGTCCCATCGGAGTAAGTACGCCTTCCCACTGACAATGTTCGCAACGTCAGTCACTTGGCTTCCCACGGTGACTGCGGTCTGTGCGAACACACTTGTTCCTATTCCAATAAGGAGCAGGAATAGAGTTTTCAATCTTTTCATGTTTTTCATATCTTTGTTGTTTAAAAATTATTTCACGAAAATCTTCTTACCATTATATATATATATACCACTCTGGGAAGGTTTGTTCGACAGTTTGCGACCGTCAAGGGTGTACCAGATATTGGACTCCTGACTCTCGACTCTTGACTCTTGAGTTATAATTCCCGTGATGTCGTCATCGAACAAGAGGGAGAATCCCTTTGAACCACTCTGCCCAGGCACCTGCAAGTAAGCCTTGTTGGCACCGAGGGTAATAGTTGTGTCGTTGTTGTTGAACTTATAGAAGCCAATCTCTCCGTTCAGACGTCCCATGGAGTAGTAGGGCGAGCTGTCGCTGAGGTCAAGGGTCATGCTGGTGAGCGTTCCCTTCAGCAGATTGTCATCAGCTTCAACCACGCTGGACAGTCCGCTCATCGTGTGGAAGAGAACACTGCTGGCCTGAGCACTGTTGATGAGCACTACAGCAGTGTAAGCGGGAATGTTGTGGCCTTCGTTTTCCACTTCGGTGAGCTGGGCATGGTTGCTCCCTACCTCAGTGATGTAGTATGCCTTGGTATTCTCATCGGTCTGCACATCACGGTTGAAATAGAATGTGGCATATGACTTATCGCCTACTGCATTGAGCGTCACACGAGCCGCGGGTTCAAAGGTCCAGGCGGAACCGTCGGCAGTGCCATCGGTCTTTACCCAGGTCACCACAGTCGTACCATTGCTATTTGTGTTGGCATAGCTGTAGCCAGAATAATCGGTTTGGTTGCTCAGTTTGATGGCGTAGTAAGGTATGCCGTCAGCCTTGGCATTGTACTCGATTTGCGCAGGCATATAGTTCTCTGGTGTTTGTGTAGCCGTGAACTGTTGAGAATAGCTTGTGCGGGTGTTATCCAGATACCAAACCTCATCGCCGTAGAAGCCAGAGATGTAGTATGACTCGGGAAGGTTGTTGCTGGCGTTGATGTTCTCCTCAATGCGGAACACAGTGTTCATGTCATTGGGATTGCCGTCGTTCCACAGCTTCTTGTCGCCACCTTGGTCGTCAAGCTTCCAGTACTTCGTCGTGAGACCGCTGCCCATACAACGCACTTGGTAATATCCTGGTTCAATAAGCATGGAAATGTCTTCTGCCTCTTCCACCACGAAGCTCAAGCCCTTGTCGCTGTTGATGGAGGCAGCACTCCAAGTTCCCAACTGCTCGGCAAGGCAATTTGACGAGTTCGGGATGAGGAAGGATACGGCTGCGCTAGGCAGGGCATTGTCCCAATAGTTCGTTGTGATGTCGGGATTGGCCTTGGGGATGTACTTCGTCGGGGTGGTAGAAAGCGTGCTGTTCACCAAACCCGTTTCAGGATAGGCGTACGGACGGATTTCTATACCATTGAAAGGATCACCCGTGAAGAACCAGCGGCCACGCGGTGTAACAAGGTTCTTTGTTCCCGAGGCTTGCTTGGCTTGTCCCGTAGGACTGTCGGGAGCGTAGGCGTAGTAACTATAACGCGTTGACTTGAAGAAGTAGAGGTGCGGATTGTCCGTGTCCGTGGTCAGCTGGAACGGTCCCGTCCAGTTGTAGGTCACATCCACGCTCTTAGTTCGGTCTGCAGTGAAGCTGGTGAGTGTTGGGTATGCAACAAAGCGGTCTTCGTATGCGGCCATTTCAGCAGGATACTCACTGACGGTGGCGTTCTTGGCGTATTCCTTTTCTATGGTAACCTTTGTATTGCCCGCTGCGTCTAAGATATTCCAGGTGAGATATACTGTAGAGAGATCTGGTAACTCAACCGCTTCTATGCAGGCGCCGGCATCGCCAGTGCCATCATGATCCCAATATTTAAGGCCATAGCTTAGGGTGCTGTTATTCCAATAGGAATACTGGTTCCAGTAAACTCCGCTTGTGTTAACAGGATTGATGCTGAAAGGTTTGGTATAGCCGGAGCGGGTCGCACTTGTTACAATCCACTTTGTACCTTCACCTTCATTCGCGAAGGTTGGGAAAGACGTCCCATCTGTGGCAGTACCGTTAGCGGCAGCGAGCTCCTGCGACCCTTTTGCATAACAACGGATGGTGAATCCATTGAACAGGTCACCGAAGAACATCCAGCGGTAGGCATTATCCGTAGCCGCAGGTGCAGTGTCGGGCATATACAATACGCCGTCGCTGTTTGTATCGGAAGACAGATACCTAGTACTTCGCATCTTCAGGTTATAGTGGTGCTCATTGCCTGCCGTAGAAATCTGGAACGGCCCCGTCCACGTATAGGATACATTCTTGACCGTCTGGCCGCTGCCGGCCGTGAAGGGCGTCAGTGAGGGCAGGGTTACGAAACGTTGTAAAGCCATCGTGGTAAGCTCCGTCGGGTAGGCGTTGATGCTCTGCCCGGCAGTTACATCTTGGGTAAGGGTGTAAACGGGATTGCTGCCATCCATGAGAACCCATTTAACTGTAGTGGACACTGCACCGCTGGCCTGAAGAACTGTGAGGAGACTGCCGACATCGTTCTGTGCGTCGTTGTCGGCGGTAATCCAATAGTTCAAGCCGCCCAGACCTTGGAAGTCGTTGAGGAATGCCGGTGCGCTCACGCCCCCACTGCCATTACTATAGTCAGTACCGCCTGCCTTATTTTCTAAAGAGAAACCTGTTCCGGCGGAGTTGGTACGAACAATCCATTTCAGCGATTCTCCCGATTTCATAACAGGGAAGTAACCATATTGGTTAGAAACCGTACTGAAACCGGCATAATCCTGCAGCGTTTCTCCGCTGCCGCGTCC
>JAGCTG010000017.1 GCA_017963785.1 Bacteroidaceae bacterium
GAAATGGATAGGCTTACACAGCTTGATGTCCTCGCGCAGCACTCTCACTATGGCCGTTGTCTTGTCCTCGCCGTTTGCTATATGCTCGTCCACACGCTTCTTGAAGCTCGTCAGCGCTTCTGCCACGGCGGTGTTGAGCACTGTCATTGCTTCGGCGCAGTTGGCTTGGGCTCCCACGGCGCGGAATTCAAACCTGTTACCTGTAAAGGCGAATGGCGAGGTGCGGTTGCGGTCGGTATTGTCAATCTTGAGGTCGGGTATCTGCGGTATGTCGAGGGTAAGCTCGCTCGTACCCTTTATGCTGATAAGCTCCTCGTTGGTGGAGTTCTCAATCTTTTCGAGCACCTCGGATATCTGCTTGCCGAGAAATGCCGAGATGATGGCGGGGGGTGCTTCGTTAGCTCCCAGTCGGTGCTGGTTGGTGGCACTCATTATGGAGGCTTTCAGCAGTCCGTTGTGCCTATATACGCCTACCAGTGTCTCCACTGCAAAGGTCAGGAAGCGCAGGTTGTCCTCCTTCGTCTTGCCGGGAGAGTGGAGCACACTGCCAGTGTTGGTGGCCAGTGACCAGTTGGCGTGCTTGCCACTGCCGTTGATGCCGGCGAATGGCTTCTCGTGCAGCAGGCAACGGAATCCATGCTTGCGTGCTATTTTGCGCATCAGGCTCATCAGCAGCATGTTGTGGTCCACTGCCAGGTTACACTCTTCATAGATGGGCGCCAGCTCAAACTGGTTGGGTGCTACCTCGTTGTGGCGTGTCTTGCAGGGTATGCCCAGTTCCAGCGCTTGTATCTCGAGGTCTTTCATAAACTCTGCCACGCGGTCGGGTATGGCGCCGAAGTAGTGGTCTTCCATCTGCTGGTTCTTGGCAGAGTCGTGTCCCACCAGTGTGCGACCTGTCAGCAGCAGGTCGGGGCGAGCAGCGTAGAGGTCCTCATCCACGAGGAAATACTCCTGTTCCCATCCAAGGTTGGCAGTTACTTTGCTTACGCTGGGGTCGAAATATTGGCACACTGCAGTGGCTGCTTTGTCCATGGCAGCGAGAGCCTTCTTGAGCGGTGCCTTATAGTCGAGTGCCTCTCCCGTGTAGGAGATAAACACGGTGGGAATCATCAGGGTGTCGCCAATTACAAACACAGGTGAGGCGGGGTCCCATGCGCTGTAGCCACGGGCCTCGAAGGTGGAGCGAATGCCGCCGGAGGGGAAGGAGCTTGCGTCGGGCTCCTGCTGCACCAGTGCAGTGCCGCTGAAGTCCTCTATCAGTCCTTCTTGGTCTTTACCATATTTAATAAAAGAGTCGTGCTTCTCTGCGGTGCCCTCGGTGAGTGGCTGAAACCAGTGGGTGATATGTGTCACGCCAAACTCCTGTGCCCAGCGCTTCATGCCCTTGGCCACCTCGTCGGCCACCGACAGATCGAGGCGTGTTCCGTTTTCTATCACATCATACAGTTGTCTGCATGTCTCTGCCGGCAGATACTTGCGCATCTTGTCTTTGTTAAACACATATTTTGCGAAATATTCTGCGGGGCGCTCCTTTGGTGGAGCCACCTCAAGTGCCTTCTTCTTAAAGGCCGCCTCTACCACGTTGAATCTCAGTTTAGACATAATAATTAATAAGGTATTAAGTAATTTTCTTCAATCATCCATTCTTTTCGTCAGAGCTCCGTATTCCTCTATTCTGCGGTCGCGGAGGAATGGCCACCAGCGCCTAACTTGTTCGCTACGATCCATATCGACGCTGACCACCGCTGCGTCTTCTTTGTCCTTCGGAGCGCGGTATATCATCTCGCCCTGCGGGCCAGCCACAAAGCTGCTGCCCCAGAACATAATCGACTCATGACTCATGACTCTTGACTCATGGCCGACTCTGTTGACTGCCACCACGGGCAGCCCGTTGGCCACCGCATGACCGCGCTGCACTGTGGTCCATGCCTCGCGCTGCCGCTCCTGTTCGTCGGCTGGGTCGTTGGTGTCATAGCCTATGGCAGTGGGGTAGATGAGCAGCTGTGCACCGCGCAGGGCCATCAGCCTCGCAGCCTCAGGGTACCACTGGTCCCAGCACACCATCACTCCCAAGCGCCCCACGCTCGTGTCGATGGGGTAGAAGCCCGTGTCGCCGGGTGTGAAGTAAAACTTCTCGTAGTATCCGGGGTCATCGGGAATATGCATCTTGCGGTATTTGCCCCGCAGTGAGCCGTCTTTGTCGATCACCACGGCTGTGTTATGATACACCCCTGCAGCTCTGCGCTCAAACAGTGAGCCCACCAGTACAACGCCGTTTTGCTTGGCAGTCTGGCTGAGCCACTCCGTGTCGGGGCCTGGCACGGGGTTGGCAAGGTCAAACATGTCCGTGTTCTCCTCCTGGCAGAAGTAGAGCGTGTTGTGCAGTTCCTGCAGCACAATCAGCTCCGCTCCTTTCTGGGCGAGCGAGGCAATCTTCGTCTGCAATCGCCTCCTGTTGTCGGCCACGTCCTCCGTGTTGTGTTGCTGAATGATACCTATTTTCATAACGTCGGCAAAATTAGCAAATAATTTCCAAAAATGTTCACTGTGCGATGCCCAATGTTCATTTTTTCATACAAAATGGTCGGCAAATTGGGAACAAATGCTTAAATTTGCCCAATTATGAAAAAGATTACCCTTACACTCACTCTCACGCTCGCCCTTATCCTCACTATAATTGTGTTGCTCCTCGCATGGCCTGTCAGCACTCTCGACAGCCCTGTCCGTATCTATATCGACAATGACGACAATCTCGATTCCGTCACTGCCAAGATCTCTGTTGTCGAGCCGCGCCAGATGGTCGGCTTCCGGCTCACCTCCACGCTTCGCTCTCTGCGCGGTCATGTCCATGCAGGCTGCTATGAGGTCACGCCGTCCATGTCTTCGTGGCGGCTCGCCACCAATATCTTTCGCGGCCAGCAGACCCCCGTCAGTGTCACCGTGTCGCCCACGTGGACCAAGGAGATGGTGCTGTCCAAGGTGGCGCGCCAGCTGCTCACCGATTCAGCCTCCCTGGCTGCTGAGTTCAACAACCGCGACCGTCAGCGCGAGTTTGGCGTCGATACCGCCACGGCGGCTACTCTACTGCTGAGCAACACCTACGAGATGTATTGGACCACCTCGCCGCGCAGCTTTATGCAGCGTATGGCTAAGGAGCGCGACCGCTTCTGGACGGCGGGGCGCACCGCCAAGGCAAAAGCTCTTGGCATGAGCCGCGAGGAGGTCTATACCCTTGCTTCCATAGTTGATGCAGAGACAGCCAACAATGGTGAGAAGCCCACCGTGGCGGGCCTCTACCTCAACCGTCTGCGCACAGGCATGCTCCTGCAGGCAGACCCCACCGTTAAGTTTGCTCTCGGCGATTTCGGCCTGCGCCGCATCTATGGCTATATGCTCACCACCCCCAGCCCCTACAACACCTATCTCCATGCCGGGCTCCCACCGGGCCCCATCCGTGTGCCGCAGACCGCCAGCATCGATGCTGTCCTCAATGCCGAGCACCACGACTATCTCTATATGTGCGCCAACAGCGATTTCAGCGGCACCCATGCCTTCGCCGCCACCTATAGCGAGCATCTCCGCAATGCAGCCCGCTATGTACGCGCACTCAATGAGAGAGGGATAAAGTGAGGTTTGTTTACGGTTTACAGTTTACAGTTTATGGTTTATGGTTTACGGATTTGAAAAGTTCGAAAGAAGAAAGACTAACGGCTTAACTTCCAGACTAACGGCTTAACTACTTAACTACTTAACTTCTAGTCTAACAACTTTGTCTCACATGTGAGACAAGTTAGGCTTCACCTCGGAAAAGCTCAAAAATTATTTGGTTTTTTTCTCGTTTTTTTCTCGTTTTGTACTAATTTTGCACCCTATTTTCTCGTTAAAAACGACGACAATCCTTTATTGGAAACAAAGAATTAAAGAATTGCCTTAATAGCTTATGCAGACAAGATTCAAGAAGAATGCCAAGATTTTCGACATTGGCATTACTGCCGTGGCCGGTGTGCTTTCGGTAGGTGTCATGCTTTATGCCGTTGTTCACTTCGGCCTGCGGGATGCATGGCCTGAGCTTGTGCTCAACATGTTCTACATCGCCTGTCTGGTGATGATATGGATGTACTTTTTCAACTACCGCATCACTACTCACCAGTTCAACTACTGGTGCTCCATCTCGGTAGGAATAACGGTGTTGCTGCGCGACATCCTCTTTGCACCGCCATTGGCCAATTTTGCCCTCCATCTGATATGTCTCACCCTCTCGGTGCTGCTGCTGTGTATGCTCACCTTCTTCTATGCCCGCCGCAACTGGCAGAGCTACACCAAACGCAACCTGTGGGCTATCTGCATAGTCGATATGCTCATTGCCGCACTCTACAACTACGACATATACATTGAGCCTATCAACGAATATACCAACTATCTCCTCACTGAGATATGGATACGCCCCACCATCACCTATGGGTTGGTGGCCTGCTTCGTGACTGAGACCAAGAAGAAGGCAAACCGATAATTATAAACTGAGCCCCCCGATCCCCTCAAGGGGAGGGAAAGGTTTCAATTTCAAATCTCAAATCTCAATTTTCAAAGTTCCCAACGGCCTGCAGGCTCCCCCTCTAAGCGGGGTCCCCTATGAGGAAGAAAGAAAAGGTATTCCTCGCACAGCGAGGGGGTGGCGCGAAGCGACGGGGGCGTATGATAAACTCACAAACTAATAAACTAATAAACTCAAAAATAAACCATTATTATGAAACAATTTACTGACTTTCTGCGAGGGCGTCCGTGGCTGATGCTACTGTTGCTCCTTGCCTGGCTGGTGCCTCAAAAGGCGGCGGCCACCTATGTGGATGAAAAGGACAATTACACCGTCATGTTGGGCGGTTCTAACATTGTCTATTTCTCGGCTCCTGCCTATGATCAGGAAGGTGCCGACTGTTGGATCCAAAAAGGTATCCTCAAGGTCACTGCTGAAGGAGTCCATGGTGATATTACCGTCCTTACATGGGAGCCAGCGACGAATATCGCCAGCGACGCAACCAAGTTGTCCTGCAAATTCGGCACGACTGCCGACGGCTTCATTGACATCACGCAGGGCAACTCAAAGAACACTGGGCGCCTTACCAAGGCCAGCAGCAAATCGCTTGACCTGGTGCGCAACACCGACGGACTGACTTTCGAGTTCAGCGCCGAATGGGTGGTGCCTTACAATCTACTGGGCAAGAAGCTAACCTTCACATGGGACGTTACCCGCACCGGTAATGCTCGCACTACGGGAAAAGTTCCTAATCTCAAGAATGTCACCATTGACATGCCTGAGGCATCTGCAAAACTGCAGCCTTTCCTCTCTCCTCCAATGCTTAACCCCTCTAACCCGGGCAAGCTGGAGCTGCCCTGGTTTTTGGCTACCGATGATATTACCAGTGCCTACTACGAGTACGACGATGTCTATGGTAAGCACCACAAGGAGGACATCAGGGACGTAAACAACGGCATCATCGCACTGGATGCCAGTGCGCCTCATAAAAACCTGCGCGTTGTCTGCAGTTACAAGGAGAAAGGCGACAAGGGAGAATATCCTATTGAAGGTGCATCATCGGAGACTCAGCAAGTGGGCCTGATACATAGTCCCGCAGGGCTGACAGTGCGTCCCTTGGGTGACCAGAAGGCCAAGGTGGAACTGAAGTGGACAGTGCCTTATATGGAATATGAGGACCTTGTTCCCACCGACTTCTTCGAGATTCAGCGCTCGCTGACCGGCAAGGAGGAAGACTTCGAAACTATCGGTTCGGTATTCTACGCCGCAGTAGACAAGAAGTCCACCTATACCTACATCGACAGCACCCTGATAGGGTCTCTCACTGCAGGTTTGCTGGAGAATGGCGGCAATCTGGGCCATCTGACCTACCGTGTGAGGCGCGCCGTCACTCAAGACTGGGGATGGGGTGCCAACAACGGTTGCGCTGCCACCACCCCGTGCGTGTTGGACAACCTCCACCTGATGCGCATTGCCGACTACTCTGCCAAGTGGGAGGACCGGCAGGCCTACTCTGTACGTGTGTCATGGGACTATACCGACGACTACAACGCCGTTTGGGACGACCGCGCCAAGATGCAGCTACGCGTCATCGCTAAAAACCGCGCCGGCGATACCTTGGAAACCAAGATCTATACGCTTGACGAAAATGAACGTCAGCAGCGCTATAAGGTAGTCAGCCTCACGCGCTCATGTGTGTATTATGATATAGATGTATATGTGGAGCGTGATGAGTCGCCACTCAATTTCTCATCTGATGCGTACTACTTCCCCATCCGCACAGCCGGCGACTGGGAGACGTTCCGCAAAAGGGTAGAAGCAGCCCAAGGCAAGTATGACGTGAATGCACGCCTCTATGCCAACATCGTTCTCAACTATGATCAGACTCATGATTTCGTGGGTAGCAGCACAAGCACTTATTATCGTGGTGTATTTGATGGTAATGGCCACACGCTGTATTTCACAAAGTTGGGCCGCGATATGAACTACTTCGCCCCCTTCCGCTGTGTGGGCAATGCTACCATCAAGAATCTGCGCACGGCAGGAGAGATTGCCAACAACGAGCATTATAGTGCCGGTCTCATTGCCATGACTATGGAAGGGTCTACGGTCAATATAGAAAACTGCCGGTCGTCTATGACCCTTAGATGTTATGATATTGAAAAAGAAGGGTGTCTCGCTGGTTTTGTGGCGCTCGTGAACGGCTCTAATGTTATAATAAAGAACAGTAAGTTTGACGGTAGCTTCATTGGCACTAGAAACTTCAACCATGGCGGCTATGTGGCATGGGTGGCTCCCAACAGTCAACTGTCTATTGTGAACAGCCTCTTTGCGCCAAAAGAAATCAAGATCAGGAGGGACGGCTGCGCCACATGGGCACGCTTAGACACAAGCGAAGAAGGGAAGAGCACAATAAGATACTCACTCGTCAACAGCTATGCCACCGAGGAGTTAGAGGAACCGATTCGCGTCATCCGCAGCGTAGAAGACTGGAACAGCTTCCGCAATGCCGTGGATATTGCCAATGGAGCATACGATGTTGATGCCCGCCTTGATGCCGATATCACCGTTACCGATCCAGTTGGTTCGGGAGGAAATTATTTTTGGCGAGGCACGTTTGACGGTAACGGTCATACACTCAATGTCAATATCAATAACAGTAATGCCCAGATAGGTCCGTTCCGCAATGTGGGCACTGCCACCATTAAGGACCTGCGCGTAACGGGTACCGTCAAGGGCGGTATCCATGCCGGAGGATTGATAGGTGTAGTTGCCAGTGGCGGTCGCACTGTCACCCTCGAGCGTGTGTGGGTATCTACCGATGTTACCTCAACGGGCACCCATGCCGGCGGTGTAATAGGTCACTCTAACTATGCAAAAGTGCAAATGAATGATGTCCGCTTTGACGGCCAGGTTAGCACTGCCAGTGGCGACAACACCTATGCAGGCGAAATCATCGGTTGGTGCAATGGAGGCGAATGGACTCTTAACCGTGTCTATGACGCCGGCACCATACCCGCCAATTCTGCCCTCTGGAGGTTCTTCTGCATAGAATATAATGGCACATGGAGCTCCTGGGGAACCAACAATAGCAGTTTCACTGTTACCCAGCACGGCTGGACTAACGTAAACCATTATAATAAGACCGACCAGAACGAGGTGCTTAACCTTATGAATGGTAAGACAGCCGATACGTGGAAGATTGAGGACGGCAAGGCTGTGCCGGTGATGCATTCTGAGGAATATACAATAATAACCAACGAGGTCGACCTGCTGAGCAAGCTCGGCGACGAGTGGAAGCAGGAGGGCGATATCCTCGTTCCGGTCACCACCACAAGAGGCGAGCCCAATAAGTCCGACGTCTTCGGCATCAGCTCTGCAGCTGATTGGGAACGGTTCCGCGACCTTGTGCAGAATGCCCGTGGCAACAGTGACGTGAACGCCGAGCTCCTTGCCGACATTACTACCAATTTGAGCATTGGCTGGGGCAGCGACATCGCCTATCGTGGCACATTTAACGGCAACAACCATACAATAAACTTCAACATCAGTGATAGCGGCAATAACATCGCACTCTTCCGTTTTGCCAAGGACTACACCATCAAGAACCTGCACCTTACGGGCAGCATCAAGGGCGGCATCCACTCGGCAGGCCTTGTGGGCAACAGCAGCGCATCAAGCGGCAAGCGCAACACCCTCACCAACTGCCATGTGTCGGTCAGTGTGGAATGTAGCAGCACCCATGCCGGAGGTTTCATCGGACACGGACTAGAGTCAGAGCACACCATCACCAACTGTCTGTTTGACGGCTCCATCAAGTGTAGCGGAAATAATACCAAAGCCGGAGCGTTCATCGGCTGGGCCAACAGCCATGCTGGAAACATCATCTCTAATTGCTTAGAGAATGGCAGCAGCTATGAGGCCAACACCGTTGGACTGAACATCTCCAACGTTGGTGGCGTATATGGCAACAGTGAGAAGAACACGAACAACTGGACCTACCATGGGTGGTCTGAGACCAATCAGGTGGGCACTCTTTCGCCTGACTCCCTGTTGGTTCAGCTTGGCAATGAAAACTGGCATATGGTTGATGGTAATGTGGTTCCTGTCATGGTCGGCGTTCACGGTTTCTACCATGCAAACAATGGTAAGATTGATAATGAACTGCTCACCACTACCCGCCAGAGCAGCGTGCTGCTGGCATGGAACACTGATGGCAACCCCATCGACTACTTCACCGTGATGCGCCGCGTCAAGGGCGAGGGTGAAGACAAGTGGGTGGAGGTAGCCACCCACATCGACCAGATGAGCTACGAGGACCAGACCGTATCACCTCTGGTTCAGTATCAATATAAGGTACTCGGCGTAAACGACTGCGAGGGAGTAACTACTTCCGAAACAGAGGCGAAGGACGGCGCTTGCAAGAACACCGGCCGCGTGGAGGGCTATGTGCGCTTCAACGACGGTACAGGTGCGTCCGACATCGAGGTTGACATTATATATGATAATAAGAAGGTAACATCCGTCAAGACTGACGAGACCGGCTACTTTGAAGCCGACGAACTGTCCTACCAGGGCAAGACGGCAATTGACTATGAGGTGAAGCCTGTAGTTTCTGACCAGCACCTCGAGATGCCAGTATATTCCTACCTGGTAACCTTCAACGCCACCAGCAATGATGCGACCGTGCATGAGTTTACCATCACCAACGGCAGACGCTTCTCGGGCTACGTGATGTACGACGGCACCAGCATCCCCGTAAAGGGAGTCAACTTCATGGTCAACGGTAAGAAGATTCACGATGCCAAGGGCGACTTCGTGGAGAGCGACTACGACGGCAGCTTCTCGTTCCGCGTGGTGGAAGGCAATAACACCATCCAGGCCGTGAAGGACAATCACGTGTTTGTCAATCACGGCTGGTATAAGAACAGCAACAAGCAGAGCATCAAGAGCGACGTGTCAGGCATCTACTTCTACGATTCCACCAAGGTGACGCTCATAGGTCGAGTAGTGGGTGGCGATGACCAAGGCAGCAAGCCACTTATGAACAACCTCTCGAAGAACAACTTGGGTGACTCCATCAAGATGGTGCTCACCCTGGAGGGCGACAACACATCGTGGCTCGTATATGACAACCTCAACCCCAACCGCACACAGCGCGAGGAAGTGGTACGCCATCCGCGTGGCGGCGACAAACACTTCACCGAGGTGACAACCCAGCGCAAGCGCATGGAGGTGCTGCCCGACCCGAAGACCGGCGAGTATATGCTCTTGCTGCCGCCAGTACGATGGAAGGTGCAGCAGGTTTACTGCAAGGGCTATCCCACCTTGTTTAAGGAGGGACAGGGTAACGAGGTCATAGACCTGACCAACTGCCTCGTAGCTAAGGACACCACCTACATAGGCTACTTCAGCGATGTGGACAGCGCTAAGCTGAAAGATCCCAAGGCCAACTATCATGCCATCTACAACCGCATCTACCACAATCCCGTGGAGGTGACCTACAAGCAGCTGGGCTATGACACGTTCGACTACTTCGGCGACCGCACCTATACTGCCAACGAACTGACGGGCAACGTGAGCCAGATACCGCTGGTATATGGAGTGAGGAAGCCCAACTGGCCTGCCAACAGGGCTGACTCCATACAAGCCGTCTATAGCCTGAAATATCCGGTCTTCAGCGTAGAGCGCAAGTACCGCATAAGGCTGCAGGTAGGTGAGCGCTACCAGTATAACAACGACCCGACAACCGGAGCACCCGACCTGGTGCCCCTCACCCGAGGCGTGGCATATATGCATAACGGCATGAGGGCACTATCGCTTGAGAACATCAAGGAGCCGCAGATGCTGGACAGCCTCGGACAAGCCACATTTGTCCTGCAGGCCGACCAGACCACTAAGCTGCTGACGGCAAAAAACGCTCTGAAGACCGTAACCTTTACCGTGATGCACGACAGCACCTTCATTGAGGCTGAGCCTCTGAGGGGCTACGTGCTCAATATGTTCCCCGTGGGCGAGAGCCAGGACATCATGACCGAAGGCAAGCCCATCCTTTACGACGTGCTGCGTGACCCGCCGGGATCCTTCAGCTCCAACACGCTTGCCAAGGGCGCCACTATCAACTACACGTACATGATGAATCTGGCGGCGACGGCCGGTGTATATATCAACTATACGGGAGGTACCAAACTGGAAACCTTGACAGCCAACGCCGCTATAGTTCCGATGACCGGTGCAGGTACTGTATTAGGTCCCATCAACAGATCCGACATATATGATGCCGCGGTTGACTTCCTGGTGTACAGTGCCAACGGCAGCAAGGCCTTCTCCCACACAATGGTAGTGGGCAACAACATCAGCACCAGCGGCGACCCGTCGATGGTGGGCGCAGATGCCGACCTCTATATCGGTTCGGTGCACAACGTGGTGGTGACTCCGATGTCCACCATACGTGCCGTCAACGACAAGATGTTCCAGGAAATGATTGGCCGCATGGGTAGGAACAAGGTTATAGAGCTGACCCAGACCCCCGTTCAGTCAGATATAATCAACAAAATAGATTATGGCACTGTGGTGGAGATTGCCAGAGGTGATGATGATAACGGCGAAACCATACACCTGGTGCGCGATGTGGCCCTGGGCTACGGCCCGAAAGTGGAGTCGCAGTTTGTCTACTCGCAGAAGCAGCTCCTCACTCAGATTATCCCCACTAAGGCGAAGGAGATTGCCGACATGATGTACTTAGGCAGCAAAACGGATGCCCAGACTATTGCCGACCGCACCCAGCGGGCTGTCTATCTGTCGCTGCGCCAGCCTACCGAACCCGAGTTTGCCGTGCCTAACACGAAGAATGGAAGTCATTACTTCAACCTTGATCAAGACACGGCTTCCACAGGCATCAACTACTTGGTAGTACTGCCAGCAAAAGCAGATACGAGCAAGTTCAGCGACGAGGTGGTAGAGAAGTACGAGGTCATCAAAGCCTGGATTGACATGATCTCTCAGAATGAGGCTGAGAAACTGCAGGCTCTCGACCTGTTGGCCAACTATGATGTGGCTGGTGCACAGGGCATCAACTACAGTGAGACCTTTGATGTCGGCTACAATGAATCGTTCTCGCAGCACTTCCCTGTAGCTACGGAGGTTGACTACTTTGGACTCGGTCAGGGTGCCAGCAACGCCTTCTCGGCACTCGCAATAGCCGGTAGAATGGTAGGAACTATTGCATCCACATTGGCTTTAATGAAAACATGGAAAGTACCGGATGCGCTTGGCTCGGCAACAAACCTCGATAACGGATTGCAGTCAAAGGTTATCTTCGGTGGAAAGATATCTATGTGGTCTGTCGTACCCGTACTTTCGTTCACTACGTTAGGTACCGACTCAGAGGCGAAGTCTTACAACCGCACGGAGTCCTTTACCCTTGCCACCGACCCCGGCAGCCGACTCAACGTGGATGTATATCGCTCAACGTATTCCACCGCTTCGAAGGAGAAGTTGAATATCGCTAATATCTTTACTAACGACAACTTCAACAAATTCTATGAAATGATAAGAGCCCAAGTGAACCAGTCGCTCAAGAGCGAGAAAATCAAGGGTCCACGCGGCTTCATCTTCCGCACCCGTGGCGGTGCTACCCAAAATCCGTGGGAGGACCAGCGTGTGACCATGTTCCACGAACCTGGCTCAGTGCTCGATGCCCGCACGCTGAAGATATGCAACCCGAAGATACGCCTCGACAAGCAGAGCGTGAGCGGAGTGGCTATAGATGACGCTGCCCACTTCACGGTATATCTGTCCAACGAGAGCGAGAAGCCCGAGGCCACCGACGGTCTGAGCGTTTTGCAGCTGTTTGCTCCTGACCAGTCTAATCCGCTCGGTGCTAAGATGAGCGTCAACGGACAGACACTGACTACCTCAGGTATGCCCGTCACCGTAGTGCCTGGCACAGAGACGGCATTGCAGCTGGAGGTGCGTGCCGGACAGGGCTTCGACTATGAGGGCCTGGTGCTCGGCGTGATGTCGCCCTCCGATGCAGACCATACCACTGAAACGACTACATTTGACGTACACTTCCTGCGTGAGGCCGGTGGAGTGAACGTTGCTGTACCGGGAGACAAGTGGGTGCTCAACACCAATGCACAGAAAGACTCTGAGCGCGGATGGTACATACCTGTTACCATCAACGGTTTCGACCGTCACCAGCACAACTTCGACCACATAGAGTTCCAGTACAAGGAGTCGCAACGAGGCGATGACTCTTGGACCAACCTCTGCTCATACTATGCCAACGATTCGCTGATGGCGCGTGCCAACGGTGTAAGAAAGCTTATCCCTGCCAACGGCAATATTGTGACAGAGTTCTTCGGTGAGGGCTGGCTGATGGAACGCTCCTACGACCTGAGGGCTGTGCTCTTCTGCCGCAACGGCAGTGACTTCCTCACCACATCGTCGAAGATCATCACTGGTGTGAAGGATACACGCCGTCCGCAATTGTTTGGCACGCCCGAACCTAAGAGCGGCCTGCTGACACAGGGTGACGACATCGTGTTTAACTTCTCGGAAGATATCGAGTATAACTATCTGAGCGCTATCACTAACTTTGAGGTGAAAGGCGAGGTTAACAACGGTGGCGTATCTGAGGCAGTAAGCGTACAGTTTGACGGCCAGGCCAGCGTGGAGAGCGATGCCAAGCGCAACTTCAGCGGCAAGGACCTGACCATAGACATGATGGTGAAGCCCAACGAAACGGGCCGCGACATGCCGCTGTTCTCACACGGCACCAACGGCGACAAGCTGCAGCTGTGGCTGACCAAGGACTTCAAGCTGAAGGCTGTGGTTGACGACCAGACATTCATCTCCGACTCCGTCATAAGCCATAATGCCTTCCAACAGGTGGCTATGGTTATTGACCAGACAGACAGCCTGCTGACATTCTTTATGGGTGGTGTGGAGATTGGCCGCAACAAACTGAATACATTATATAATGGTACGGGTACTCTCATCTTCGGCCGCACCAACGAAAGCGACCGCAGCCAGAGCCAGTACTACGAGGGTCGCATGATGGAGGCTCGCCTGTGGTATAGCGCCATGGACGGCGGACTCATCGGTAATACCTACGGTGGGCGTCATCTGACAGGCTACGAGAAAGACCTGGTAGACTACTACCCGATGAACGAGGGTTCCGGCAAATATGCCATCGACTATACCCAAGGTGCCAATGCCAAGCTGATAGACGCTTCGTGGGCTATACCGCGTGGTATATCGTTGCGCCTTGAGAAGGCTGACAAGGGCGTGCTGCTGGACAAGAACGCCATCAACCGTACTAACGAAGAGGACTACACGCTGATGTTCTGGTTTAAGACCGATGCCGAAGGACGCGGTACGCTGCTGAGCAACGGCCGAGGACTGAAGGAAGACATGGGTGCCAGGAACCAGTTTAACATCGGATTTGAAGACGAGAAGCTGATGTACCGCTCCAACGGCTTTGCCATAGAGGTGCCCGGCAACTGGAGCGACAACGCCTGGCACAACTTCGCCATGACGGTGAACCGCGCCCGCAACGTGGCCAACATCTATGTGGACAAGGAAGTACGTGCAACCTTCGAGGTAGACACACTGGGAGGTATCAGCGGCGGTTATCCGCTCATCGGTGCAGTCCGCTACGATTCTATCAAGGCCAATGGCGATGTAGTTGTTATGGACGGAAGCGCACCCCTGAAGGGCAATGTGGACGAGCTGATGTTCTTTGCCCAGGCACTGCCGCAGCAGCTCATCAGCACCTACGCTACCAAGAGTCCCAACGGCGACGAGGCCGGTCTGCTGACCTACCTGTCGTTTGACCGTCAGGAGCGCCAGAAGGACAACTCCATAGAACTGGTACCCTACGTCTACAGCAGGAAACTCTACCTGGACGACCAGGGCAAGCCACGCTATCAGCTCGACCCGATGACGAAGGAACCGACAGACACCCTGGTGCGCGACTATCTGTTTGTTGATGACATGGATGTCGTCCTGCAGCACTTCGACGCTAATGAGGCTGCTCCCATGGTGCCCTACGAGGAGGTGACCAACCTGAAGTTCTCCTTCATCGGTAAAGACAACCAGGTGATGGTAGAGCTTGACGAGCCTGCTGCCCGACTGAACCACCGCAACATCTACGTAACGCTGCGCGATGTAGAGGACAAGAACGGCAACACTATGGCCTCGCCGCAGACAGTATGCTACTATGTTACCAACAGCAGCCTGGAGTGGCTGGTGAACAGAGCGGACTATACCACCAGCTATGGTGAAGGTGATGCGTTGGAGCTCCCGTTCTACAACAAGAGTGCTTCTACTCATACCTACACTATTGAGAACTGCCCCAGGTGGCTCACTCTTAACAACTACAGCGACGTGATTGCTCCGCAGGGATTGGCTTACATCACGGCAACCATCAGTAAGAACCTCAACATCGGTACATATAACGAGATTCTCTATCTTACTGATGAGGATGGCATCATAGAGCCGTTCTACCTCAACCTTACTGTGGAGGGCGAGCAGCCCGAGTGGGCTACAAGCATTGACGGTGACCTGCTGGAGAACTCGATGAGCATTAGTGGTCAGGTATATCTCTATGATCAGATAGACACCGATCCACGCGACATCGTGGGTGTGTTCGACAGAGATAATGTATGCCACGGCTTTGCCAATATCAGCTACAATGTCCAGACAGAAGAGAGCGCTCTCTACCTGACTGTCTACGACAATATCCCGAGTGGCCGCGAGCTGAGCTTCCGCCTGTGGCAGTATAGCACCGGTCGTGAGATTGTGTTGACTACTAGTCCGAAGATTACGTTCCAGAAATCTGTAGTGCTGGGCACCGACAAACCGGTGCGCTTCGAGGGTAGCGAAGACTTTGTTCAGAAGTTCAACCTCAAGAAGGGATGGAACTGGGTATCCTTCAACCTTGTCAGCAAAGATTTGACAGACGTGAACTCTCTGCTCAGCAACATGTCTTGGAAGGAAGATGACATACTGACCGACTTGGGCAGCAGTCTGACCCTTGTCTATAAGAATAATCAATGGATAGCAACCGACAGCACCGCTAACGTAGCCATCTCTCCGAAGAGGTCCTACGCTATCAAGGTTCAGGAAGACTGCACCTTGCCCATCGGTGGCAGCGTCATCAAGAAAGAGGACGACCGCACCATCAACCTGAACCAGGGATGGAACGCTATCGGCTACACACCGATGACCAACCTGACTGTGGAGACGGCACTGAGCGACTACTTCGACGAGGCTGAACCCGGCGATGTCATCAAGAGCCACACGGAGTTTGCATACTTCACCAAGCAAGGCAATACCGGACGCTGGCGTGGAAGCTTGCAGTACATGAAGCCCGGAGAGGGGTACCTGATGCTGCGCAAGTCTGCTACACCGACTTCGTTCACCTATCCTTACTATGAACTGAGCAGCGACTTCCGCGAGGATTGGAGTGCCGCCAAGTGTGCCCCGTACAAGCGCAACACTATGAGCGTCTCGGCTACGGTAGTGGGCTTTGAGCCTGAGGAGGGTGACCGCCTGGTGGCTTATGCTGACGACGAGGTGGTAGGCAACGGTGTGCTGAGTATGGATGATGAAGGGTTTGCTGCTGCCGACGGTAAGCCTGTCTTCTACCTGAGCATCGCCGGAGACTCTCAGAAGTCTATCCGATTTGCCATTGAGCGCGACGGCGAGATTGTGGCTTCCTCCGACATGCTGATGGACTTCCAGGCCAATGCCGTAGTAGGCAGTCCTGATGAGCCTACGGCTATCAACTTTATGCAAGCCTCAGAAGTGGACGGCAAGTGGTATACCATCGGTGGTGTGCTGCTGCCGCAGAAGCCGACTCTGAAAGGACTGTATATCCATAATGGCAAAAAGGTCGTGATTAAGTGAGAGAAGAATCAAGCTTGCTTGAGTTCTTGACTCTTGACTCTTGACTCTTGACTCTTGAAGTATTCAAACAAATAACTAAGTGATATGAAAAAGATATTTTTACCCGTCGTTATGCTGGCAAGCCTCGTCCTGGGGGCTTGCAGCAGCGACGATGACAACAATGCTGCCTACAAAGAGACTACTCTCAGTGAGGCTCCTCAGTGGCAGATGGACTGGAGCAACAACCAGGAGCGGCCTGACTGGACGGAACCCGACGCAAGCCTCTATGAGAACTGGACTATCCTGATGGTGCAGATAGAGGAGGCACTGCAGCCTTACGTATCCAGGGATGACATGATGGCTCTGTTCGTGAATGGTGAACTGCGTGGACTGGCTAAGCCCGTTGTATTGGTGGAAGGCGGACTGACGGGCTATGACACGTTTCTGATGAAGGCCTACGGCAATGAGACTGGCAACGAGACGGTGAATATGTCGTTGCAATATTACAATGAGAAACTGCATCACATCTTCACCCTGTCTGACGATATCACCCTGGACTCTGACGAGAGTACGGGCATTGAAGACGATTACATTCCTCCGTTCACCAGTGGCTCGTCTAAGTATCCCGTAGTCAAGACGGTGGACGCGGAGGGCATTCTGTCCAAGGCCGGCATTCCCTCTGTTGCAGGCAACATCGTGGCTGCCTTCGCAGGTGAAGAGTGTAGGGGCATGGCAACGCTTTCTGCTTCGGGTGTCACCCCACTTGTGGTCTATGGACGCAGTGCAGGCGAGTCGCTGACGCTGAAGTATTACTATCCTTCAACAAAACGGCTGTTCACCATTGACCATGCCGTAAGCCTTTAGTTCTGCCTGAAGCATAACAGCCTGTATAATACTTACAGCACAACAATCCCACTGATCTATAGCTACACGTCAGTGGGATTGGCTTTTTGTTGCAGAGTGGTAAAAGTTACACTCATACGGTGTGCTTTCGGTAGGTGTCATGCTTTATGCCGTTGTTCACTTCGGCCTGCAGGAAGCTTGGCCCGAGCTGGTGCTCAACCATGAGACCCATGACTATCTCTACATGTGCGCCAACAGCGATTTCAGCGGCACCCATGCCTTCGCCGCCACCTATAGCGAGCATCTCCGCAATGCAGCCCGCTATGTCCGCGCCCTTAATGAAAGAGGAATAAAATAGTATGTTTGCGCGTACATTTATATTTTATATTGAACATTGCCGCTTTGCTCTTGAACTTGCTTGCAAGATTTGCACCGACTTTGCCGACAGCAAATGCAAGTTCTCGCGATGCTTTCAGCATTGCCGCTTTGCTCTCGAACTTGCTTGCAAGATTTGCACCGGCTTTGCCGACAGCAAATGCAAGTTCTCGCGACTGCTTTCAGCATTGAGCTTTGAACATCTCATCGTCCGAACGTTTGTTTCGGACGTTTTTATTTCTCTGCCCGCTATCTTCAGGGGGGGGAGAGGAGGGCGAGTTCGTCACTCTCAGGTGGTAGTTCATCAAAATGTTGGATTTTGTCTTGAAATTTTTCCGTATTTTTCGTATATTTGCAACAGAAATCAAGTTAATGGGTGTAAACTGTGACATCTAAGTGAGATTAATTAAAATATTAAGATATGAAATCCAGATTAATTATTTTACTGATTGCATTAGCGTCAGCAGTTGCTGCACGCGGTACTACTGAGGTAGATATCGACTCTTTGCGCTATGTGCTCAACGATGACGGTTCTGCCACGGTAAAGAGTTGTCTGTATCAAGGCACTCCCGACATCACCATCCCGCAGACGATAACGTCAGGCGGCACAACCTACACAGTCAAGCAAATTGCTGACTACGCGTTCGACAATCGCAGTTTCATCACCTCTGTCACCTTCCCCAACACGCTGGAGCAGATGGGCTATTGCTCGTTCCGCTGGTGCAAGCAGTTGACATCGCTCAATATCCCGGCAAGCTTGAAGGCCTTCAGCTCCTCCAATTTCTCGGAGTGCACGAGCCTGCAGACCGTCACCATTGCCGCCGGATCGCAGATGACCAAGGTTGACGAGGCGGCGTTCTACAACTGCAACCAACTGACCACCATCAATCTGCCGAATACCATTACGGAGATTGGGCAGAACGCATTTATATACTGTAAGTCGTTGCAGTCAATCAACCTGCCGTCCCTGACCAAGCTGGGTAATAGCGCGTTTAAGTCTTGTGAAGCGCTTCAGTCGATAACATTGCCCTCATCGCTGACAGACATGGGGCGTGAAGTCTTCGTGGATTGCAGGGCGCTGCAGACGGTCAACAATTTTGAGACTCTTACGCTCACATCTGTTCCCTACGCCACCTTCCTCCGCTGCTATTCGCTGACCTCCATCACGCTGCCCTCTACCGTGACAAGCATCGCTGATTATGGCTTCTCGGAGTGCAAAGCACTCACCAGCATTGCTATACCATCATCAGTAACCTCGATAGGTTATCGCGGCTTCTATTACTGCGAGTCGCTGCAGTCGATAACATTGCCCTCGTCGCTGACCACGCTTGGGCAGGATGCCTTTGCCTACTGCAAGTCTATGCAGGCAGTCAACAACTTTGAGCACACGCAGCTGACCACTACCGACAGGGCTGTCTTCTACGGTTGCGAGTCGTTGCAGTCTATCACACTGCCGCCCACTCTTAAGCATCTGGGCAACGAGGCGTTCAACTACTGCAAGTCGTTGACCACCGTCAACCTCTCCTCACTGGAGACAGCAGGCGAGTATGTCTTCGCCAACTGTGGACTGACATCACTTACTGTTCCCAACACTATGACCACGCTGCCGCGCGACTTCGTGTCATACTGCGACAGCCTCCGCACCGTCACGCTCCCCGAGGGGCTTACCACCATCGCCCGTGGTGTCTTCTATGAGGACGATGCCCTGACTACCATCAATATGCCCTCCACGCTCACCTCCATCGGCACCTATGCCTTTGCCAACTGCAAGAGCCTACCGTCCATCACTATTCCTGCTAATGTGACCGTGATAGACGAATACGCTTTCCAATACTGCACCTCCCTCGCAACCGTCGATATGCAGCCTGCCACCATGACCACCCTCGGCCGCAATGCATTTGACGTCTGCGAGAGCCTGACATCCTTCCGCGTACCCGAGGGCATCACCTCTCTCGGCCAGAGTACCTTCTGGGGCTGCACCTCTCTGCAGTCGCTCGAGCTGCCATCCACTCTCACCACCATCGCCCTCAGAGTCTGCTATCATTGCAGCAGCCTGACCTCCATTGACATCCCCTCCGGCGTCACCTCCATAGGCGACGATGCCTTCAATGGCTGCAAGCAGCTCAACAAAATCATCTTGCCCCCCTCACTCACCTCGCTCGGCAATTATGCTTTCGCTTACTGCGATAGCGTGAAGAGCGTTACCTTCCTGGGCAACAACGACGTCACACTCACGGGCGAGTCCCATTTCTCTTCGCTCAAGAAACTGAAATCTGTCAAGCTGCCCGACGGACTCACCCTCATCACACGCTCCATGTTCTACGGCTGCGAGCAGCTCGAGACCATCGACCTGAGCCGGACACACGTCGCCGAGATACGTCCTTATGCATTCTATAATAATAAGGTACTCACCGCTGTGCAGTTCCCCACCACACTGACCACCATCGGCGAGCAAGCTTTCTACAACAACAACATCCGTCACCTGCAGCTCCCCGACCGCCTGCAGACTATAGGCAACTTCACCTTTGCCGAGAGCAAAGACCTCTCCGCCGCCCCTGTGCTTCTGCCGCAAAGCCTTACGTCCATTGGCGAGCACGCTTTCTATAACTGCAACCGCCTTGCCGCCGTCACTTTTCACCCCCTCTCCTCACTTTCGCTCGGCGGCTATATCTTCGACGACTGCGACTCACTCCGCGCAGTCCATTTCCCCAATGACCTCCCCACCATACCTAGGGCGACATACTCGAGCTGCAAGCAGTTGCACATAGTTACCCTCCCCGCTAATCTGCAGACAGTCGAGCCCTACGCTTTCTATAACACCCTCAGCCTCGACAGCCTCGTTCTGCCTTCTACCGTCAAGACCGTCGGCGAGGAAGCTTACCACTATTCCATGTTGCCCTCGCTTACCCTCCCCGAAGGATTAGAGACCATAGGCCGCAACGCCTTCCGCGAGTGCGACAGGCTGAAGGAGGTCACCCTGCCCTCCACCCTCAAGACCCTCGGCCACGCCGCGTTCTGGACATGCGACTCGCTGCGCACTATTACCTTCGCCCAGAATTTGCCGCAGTTTACCTTTAGCGGCGACAGCCACTTCGGTCACTGCGCTCAGTTAGTGAAAGTGACACTGCCCCGGACGGGTCTGACCACCATAACCGCTCATATGTTCCGTGAGTGCCCGCGCCTGCGCAATATCGAGTTGCCTGGCACTCTTACCTCCATCGGCGACAACGCCTTCTACGGCTGCGACTCGCTGCAGACCATCTACATTCCCGACAATGTGACATCTATCGGCAACGATGCCTTCGAGTACTGCCGCGGACTGCACTACGTGCGTCTGCCCGAGGGCTTGGAAACCATTGGCAACGGCAGTTTCGCCTATTGCGAGAAGTTGCCGTACATCAATATCCCCTCCACCGTCACCAGCATTGGCAACTACGCCCTGCACACTACGGCCACTCATGCCAACTCCAATTTCAAGTCCGTAGGCATCATGGGCAACACTATGCCTGTTACTAAGGATCATGTGTTCTGGCAGTATCAGCCGTCATTCAGCCTGCTCGTACCGTCAGGACAGGAAACAGACTACCAGAACTCCTCGTCCTGGACACCCGATGTCAACGACAACCGCACCATAATAGGTTACCCGGCTACCAAGCAGCCGCTCACCCAGGATCTCATCCACCTCTCCATGCTCGACCGCGAGACCTATCACTCCGGTAGTCCCGAGGCCGTGTATGTGGATTGGTTTGAGGGCATGGGCAACTACCGTGTATTCTACACTGACGCCCACGGTCACCGCACCACAGCGCTGCCAGCCGCGGGCGGCGACTACACCATATCGCTCGAGTTTGAGGAAGGACCCTATTACCTGCCTGCAACATTCAACGAGGTTGGTACCCTCACTATCCAAGAGATAGCCGATGAGGACTTCGCCCTGCTCTGGGACTTCTATAGCAAGACCTACGACTGGACCCGTCAGAAATCTACTTGGACCGGCAACGGCGGCGGAGGTGCAAAAGCCAACTGGCAGCTGATAGAAGGCGTCAAGGAGTCCGCCGCCGGCATCTTCGGCGTAAAGTGGAACAACGGCCATGTGCAGGAAATAAACTTCGGCACCGGCTCCAGCATCTACAACCTCAATGGTAATGAGACTCCCGTTAGCCTCTTCGCCCTCCCGCAAGTGAAGAAGATAGAGATAGCAAACGCAGAGCTGTATGGCAACATCTCCGACAAGGTAGAGGAGTGGCTCGCCAGTGGCAACACGCTGAGTCCCACACTCGAATACCTCGACCTACAGCGCAATAAGCTCGAAGGCAATATCTCCACCCTCGCCAATGCACTGCCCGCTCTTAAGACACTCGATGTGCACGACAACCGCTTCTCCACTGTATGGCCGGCACTGTCTGAGACTCTGGAGAATGTGAATATCAGCAACCAGACCATCACTGACATCGTGGCGACCGTAGATCTGCGTGATATGACTGACGCAGGCTTCTTCTCCACGCTGCCCAGCATCGTCTTCTACGATCCCGATACGCGCGCGTACGCGAATAATATTAAAATAGGTGTGCAGAGCCAGACCAACTGGAGTTCCTTCACCGTTAACTACAATGGCTCCGCCGACTTCACCGTCACTGGCAACTGCCTGTGGAAGGGCGCTTCCGGAGATATAGCAAAATGCAGCTATACCGACTCGAAGAACAAGACCACCAACTTCAACGCCACCTTCTTCTACGACATGGGTGATGTGGACTTCAATGGCGCAATCAATGTCAGCGACCTCCAGCAGTCCATCAACTATCTGTTCCGTGATGGCTACGGCGACTACAGTCGCTACAACTTCACCGCAGGCGACCTGAATGCCGACAACAGCATCAACGTACTCGATGTCGTGCAGCAGGTTGACCTCCTGCTCACCCACGACATCCCGACGGGTGCACACTCTAAGGGAAATCCCCAATCCTCAATTCTCAATTCTCAATCCTCAATCTTCAACGCCAGCCTCTATTGCCGCGATGGCAAGCTGATACTCAACACCGCTCAGCCCATTGCAGCTCTCGACATCGTACTGACATCACCTTCATTCATGGAAACGACGCGCATGGCTGTGGGTCAGCATACACAGGACGACGGACAGTTGCATCTCGTCATCTACGACATATCGGGTAAGACGCTGCCGACGGGTGAGACCGTCCTAGGCAACGTAGCTGATGGTAGCACCATCAGCCATGCCATGCTTGTAGATGAAGATGCCCAGAATATAAGAGTTGCTCTCAACAATCCTGAAGTTCAGCTCCTCACAGGAATAGAGAATAATGTTCAATGTTCAATGGTCAATGGTCAATCGACTTACGACCTCCAAGGCCGCAAGGTTAATCCTCAATCGTCAATGGTCAATGGTCAATTGCCTAAAGGCATCCTAATCGTGAACGGTAAAAAGGTAATCATCAAGTAAACAGGAATAGCTATGAAAACGATAAGAATCAAGTCACTGTTTATATTGCTAAGCATGCTGTGCTTCGCCAATGTGCAGGCTCAGGATATCAACGAACTTAGTATAAAGAACGTGAGCGGTATGCGCGGAAAGATTGTCTCCGTGCCCGTCTATCTCACCAATACAGCCGAGGTAACAGCCTTGCAATTTGATATAGAACTGCCCAATGGCTCCACCGTTTACTTCGACTCCACAACCGTAGCCGCCAACCGCAGTGTGGATCATATTATCAGCGGGCAGAACAAAAACAGCAACCGTCGCCGCTTCATGCTCTACTCGCCCACCAAGCAGCCGCTCAAGGGCAATATGGGCAAGATATGCGACGTGGTCTTTAAGGTATCCACCTATCTGGAGGACGAGC
Source organism: Bacteroidaceae bacterium (assembly GCA_017963785.1). GTDB lineage: Bacteria > Bacteroidota > Bacteroidia > Bacteroidales > Bacteroidaceae > UBA6382. The sequence continues at coordinate 23,506 of JAGCTG010000017.1, forward strand.
AGGTGTATGATATCAAACTATCCAATGTTATCATCTCCGACCTCCAGGGCAACAATGTGTTCACCAATTCCGTGGACGCCACTTTGTCGCTCATCAGCTATCCCGACTTCGAGGTGAGCAACCTCGCCGTCACCTCCGCTAATATTACTCCCGGCGGACAACTGTCGCTGAGTTGGAATGTGAAGAATATAGGACAGACTGCCGCTACCGGTGGATGGAAGGAAAATTTCTATCTCGTTGGCGACAATGGCACAGATGTGTTTGTGGGTTCCAATAGTTTTGAAAGCACCGGACTCGCTGTCAACGCCGCCGTCAGCCGCACTGCTACCGTCACACTGCCCGATGTGCTAGGCGTGGACGGCACAGTGAAAGCGAAGGTCAGCATCAAAGGTAATGCCGACTCAGGCGAGCGCAGCGAATCAGAATGGAACAACTCCGCTGTAGCTGAAACAGGCATCACTCTCACTAAGACACTGCAGATGGTCATGCCCTCAGCCCCTGTGCGTGAGCAGTACGGGCGCAATGTCCGCCTGCAGCTCTATCGCAGCGGTAATCGCACTGCCGAGGAGACCTTCGCCCTTACGGCTGATAAGCCCTCGCGCGTGGAGCTGCCCTCCACCGTCACCATCTCGCGCAATCAGTCGGGTGCTGCATTCTACGTCAATATCATTGACGACGCTATCTACAACGATGCTGACACAGTGCTGCTCATCACAGCATCAGGCAACGGCTATCAGCCCGCCACAGGGCGCCTCGTCATTGAGGACAACGAGTACCCCGACCTCCAGCTCGAGGCCTCACGCAGCGAACTCAACGAAGGAGAGACCTTCCTCCTCACCGTCACTCTGCCCAAACCAGCGAGGGCCGACCTCGAGGTGAAGTTCACCGCCGAGACTCCCAAGCGGTTCAACCTTCCAGCCTCCGTCGTCATCCCGACGGGCAGCACATCTGCCACAGTAGAAGTGGAGGCTGTGCAAAACTCTCTGCCCGAACTGCAGCTGGCCACAGCCTTCTACGCTACAGCCACCAACTATAATAAGGCAGAAGCCATAGTCATCCTCAACGACGACGACATGCCTGAGCTGGAGCTGGTGCTCTCACCCACCCAGGTCAGCGAGAGTAGTGGTCCCGCATCCATCATGGCAAAACTCTATCGTCGCAGTCATACCGACAGCGAGATAACCATCGTGATGAGCGACGACTCCGACGGTGACATCTACTATTCTCAGCGTCGGTTTACCATGAAGAGTGGCGTGACGACTGCCGAGTTTGCCATCGGCACCATTGACAACGTACAGAAAGAGGGCGACCGCATAGTGAACGTCTCCGCTGGAGTGTATGTATCGTCGTGCAACTGCGCGGCATCCGGCACTACGGTGGGCGTATCCACTGTGGCCGTCACCATCCTAGATGACGACGGACCAACGCTCTCTCTCAGCAGCTCGTCATCCTCACTCCTTGAAGGCAAGACTGATGCCACCACTCTCACAGTAAAACGTAACACCGGCACGAGCGGTGCGCTGACCGTAACCATCTCCTCTGACCAGGACGACGGTCTCACCTACAGCCACACGGCTACCATCCCCAACGGTCAGTCGTCGGTAACAGTGCCCGTGAGTGTGAAGAAGAATGATGTTGCCAACGATGAGCGCACCGTTGTCTTCACCGCAACAGCTGATGGATATACGCAAGGCACATGCTGGGCACTCATCACCGACCAGACTATGCCCGATGCCATCGTGGACGCACCGATTGTTAATGGTCAAGAGTCAATTCCTGCTGCAGGCACAGTGGACATC
>JAGCTG010000129.1 GCA_017963785.1 Bacteroidaceae bacterium
ATGGGCCTTATCTTTGTGGCCTTGATGTCGATGCTGATAAGCTACTCCAACCGCGTGGTTAGCATGCGCAAGGAGCAGTTTGATGCGAGTGTGAAGCGCAGCCTTTTCCTCGTGGCTCGCAGCATGGAGATAGAAGACACGTATCAGGGCTTGAAAAATGACCTTCATTCGCTGGGCAATCAAGACATTGACAAGGAACTACGTATGGGGTCGGCCGACAGCCTCATGATTCTGACTGACTCTATCTACAGTGACAAGGCCGCCAAGACGCGCGCAGCAACTGTGGCCTCGGGCGTAGCAGGGCTCGTGCGTCATGCCACCAAAGAGCAGAGCGGACTGACGTTCGGTATGCGCGCCAGTCGTGGGCAATATGAGTTCTCGGAGCAGATGCGGAGCGAGCTGAAGAAACGCTATGTCTATCAGCAAGAATTGCTCAATAGGATTATCTACACCATTCTTTACTCTACAAGCGAGACCCCCATTGAGGAGCGCATCAACTTCAAGAACCTTGACAGCCGTATTAGGGCACAATTGACAAGGGAGGGCATTGACATGCCGTACCATTTCATTGTGAGCAATCAGGCAGGACGCGAGCTATACCGCTGCCCGGACTATACTGACGAGGGTGCCGACCATAGCTACAAGCAAGTGCTGATGCCCAACAACTCCCCTGCCAATGTAGGAATACTCACGGTAAGTTTTCCATCCATCAATCGCTATGTTTATAAGTCAGCGCGATATCTGGTTACCGCCATACTGTTTATGCTCATTCTTGCGGTGATGTTTGGCTATACCATTCGCGTCACCTTCCGTCAGCGGCGCTTGGGTGAAATGAAGACAGACTTTGTCAACAACATGACTCATGAGCTGAAGACTCCCGTGGCCTCTATTTCGCTGGCCAGTCAGATGCTGGCTGACCCAGAGGTGCAGAAAACGGGCAATATGACGGAGCATCTCTCGGGTGTGATACGCAACGAGACCAAGCGGCTGCAGCGACTTATCGACCGCGTACTGCAGACATCGTTGCTGGAGGGTAAGCGCATGGCGTTGAAGGAGCAGGAACTGAATCTCAATGAGATGATTGAAGATGTGGCTGAAAACTTCCATTTTAAGGTGGAAGAAAAGGGCGGCGCCGTGGAGCTCGACCTCCAAGCTTCGAGCCCCTGGATATATGGCGATGAGGTGCACATGACTAATGTGCTGTTCAATCTCATGGAAAACGCTGTAAAGTACAGACGCGAACAAGAACCGCTACGTCTGCAGGTCAGCACACGCAACAAGCATGACCACGTGCTGTTGACCATCGCAGACAATGGCATCGGTATCAAAAAAGAAAACCTCAAGAAGATATTTGAGAAATTTTATCGTGTACACTCCGGCAATAAACATGATGTGAAAGGCTTCGGCCTCGGCCTGGCTTATGTGAAAGGCATCGTTGAGTTGCACCACGGACATATCGCTGTGGAGAGTGAACCGGAAAAAGGCACTAAGTTTATAATAACATTACCCGCACTGAAAAGTGATAACCAATAAATAATAGCAACTATGAACGAAAAGACAAAGATCCTGCTGTGCGAGGACGATGAGAGCCTCGGCATGCTGCTTAGAGAGTATTTGCAGGCCAAAGGATATGAGGCCGAGTTGTGCAGTGACGGCGAAGCTGGCTACCGCGCCTTTGTGAAGACGCCGGCCGATATCTGTGTGCTTGACGTGATGATGCCGAAGAAAGATGGCTTCTCGCTGGCACGCGATATCAAGGCAGCCAGCCCCAATACGCCAATAGTGTTTCTGACAGCCAAGACGCTGAAAGAAGATGTGTTTGAAGGTTTCAAGATTGGAGCCGACGACTATATCACCAAGCCATTCTCTATGGAGGAGCTTACGCTACGTATAGAGGCCATCATGCGCCGTGTGCACACCAAGAAACAGGCTGACATCGATAGCTTCCGTATGGGTAGCTATGCATACGACGTGAAGAAACAACTGCTTTGTTTCCCCAATGGTGACGTAAAGAAACTCACAACCAAAGAGAGCGAGTTACTCGTGCTGCTCTATCAGCATGCAAACGATGTGCTGCAGCGCGATTTTGCGCTAAAGACCATCTGGGTGGACGATAACTACTTCAACGCCCGTTCGATGGATGTGTACATAACCAAACTGCGTAAGCTGCTTAAGGACGACCCCAACGTGGAGATTATCAATGTGCACGGCAAGGGTTATAAGCTTGTGGTGCCTTCACTGAGCATGCCTGCCATAGAAGGATAGAAAGCTTGGAATATATAACAAAAAGTGCAGGTCTTCACCGGCCTGCATTTTTTTTGCGAAATAAGGGTATTTTAGGCTGTTTTTTATTAGCGTGGCGTGTTTTTTACATGGTAAAATGTGCCGAAGTGTTACTTTTTCGTAATTTTTTTTGGCTCTGAAAAAAAGATTGTGTAATTTCGCACCCCGTATCTAAAGAAAGACACAAAAAAAATAAAATAATTAAAAAACGAATTACTAACGTATGATTATTGTTCCAGTAAAAGACAGTAACAGCATTGAGAGAGCGCTGAAGCAGTTTAAGAGAAAGTTTGAGAAAACTGGTATCAACAAGGAGCTTCGCCGTCGTCAGCAGTTTGACAAGCCTTCTGTAAAGAAGCGCCTTGCCAAGGAGCATGCTGTTTACGTAACAGCTCTCCGCCGCAACGAAGATTAACCCCTCTCAATATCTTTCCTGTCAGGGGAGTATACACTCCATCAGGAGAGGCTGGGGCTTTGGTGTACGTTAAGGTTGGCTTTTGCCTTCCTTTTTTTGTTTTGAATATGGACATCTGGATTGAGCGATTTATTACCTATCTGCGCGCTGAGCGTCACTACTCAGAGCAGACGGTGGCGGTTTATGAGCCGACATTGTGTGGGTTTGCTGCGTTTGTTGGTAATAATGGTCAATTGTCAGTTGTCAATGGTCAATCTATTGATTGGTCAATAGTGAGCCGCGACGATGTACGTGAGTGGATAGCCTCACAGATGGAGCAGCACAAGGCTGCGGCCACAGTCAACAAGCAGCTCAGCGCGTTGCGCTCGTTCTATAAATACCTGCTTATGTGTAAGGCAGTGGAGAGCGACCCAACGCGCACACTGAAAGGACCTAAGAAAGAAAAGAAACTGCCTTATTTCGTGCGGGAGAAGGAGATGGACAATCTCTTTGACAACATTACTTTCTCTGACGACTATGCAGGATGCCGTGACCGTTTGATATTACTGATTTTTTACTCTACTGGCATTCGCCTGTCAGAGCTAGTGGGGCTAGATGTAAGTTCAGTCAATTTTCATTCCTCCACCATCAAGGTGCTCGGCAAACGCAATAAAGAGCGCATTGTTCCTTTTGGCGCAGAACTGAAGGAGGCGCTGGAGGCTTACCTTCCCATGCGTGAGCAGCAGCCTCAGGCTGTCGACAATCCGGCATTGTTTCTTGGAGTCAAGGTGCCGCGCATAACGAAAGGGGCAGTCAGTGAGATAGTCAAACGTTGCCTCTCGCAGGTCACTACTCAGCGTAAGCGTTCGCCCCACGTGTTGCGTCACACCTTTGCCACGGCGATGCTCAACAATGGGGCAGAAATTGAGGTGGTGAAGCAGCTGTTGGGGCATGAGAGCATTGCCACGACGGAGATATACACTCACACCACCTTTGAGGAACTGAAAAAAGCATATCAGCAGGCTCATCCAAGAGCCGAGAAAGAATAAAAAACCGCGATGAATTCGCGGTTTTTTTTGCTTCGCGCTGAAGTTAAAGTATTATCTTTACCGAGTTGCGGTTGACGAGGGTGGGAGTCAGCAGCATGTTGGAGTGGAGTTCTCCGTTTTGTATTATTGTATTCACAAGCAGTTTTATAGCAGCTATGCCCATGCTGCTCACGGGCTGGGCCACTCGCGTGATGGGCGGGTTCAGATAGTCGATATATAGATTGTCATCAAAAGAGACGAGCGATATGTCGTCGGGAATGTTGAGGTGATGCTCCTTGATGGCGCGCATCGTGCCGAGCATTATGGTGTTGCTCATTGCGAAGATGGCTGTTGGGCGTTGCCTTTGGCTCAGCGCAAACTGTCCCTCAATATATCCGTTTTGTATGGAGAAATCGTTGCCCAGCACATGCAGCGAGCATTGCTCGCCGTAGTCCTCTATGGCTTTGCGACAGCCGCGAATGCGCTCCCTGTTGGTGACGGAGAACGAGGGCCCTTGTATGCAGACGATGTTACGATGGCCGGATTTCAGCAGCAGATGCATGGCATCATACGCTCCGCGGAAATTATTGGTTGACACATATGAGAGATCAGCAGCCTCGAAGTAGCGGTCCACCTGCACCAGCGGTATGCTGCGACTCACTTTCTCAAGTATTCTGGAGTCCTTGCCGCAAGGTGCCACTATGATACCGTCGATATGATATTCCTGCATCTTGCGCAGAGCACTTTCCTCCTGGGCGGGGTCTTCCTGTGTGTCGAAAAGCATTACAAACAAATCGTGCTTCTTGGCCTCCACGCTGATAGCGCTGGCTAGGCTTGCAAAGAAAGGATTGCTGAGACTTGGTAGCACGATGCCTATTGTGCGCATCGGTTTTTTGTGCAGAAGTTGTGCAATTAGTGTGGGCTTGTAGTTGAGTTCCTGTGCGGCATTGATAACCTTATCTTGAGTCTGACGGTTGATGCGGAACTCCCTGCTTTTGCCGTTCAGTACTCGCGAAATGGTTGTCTTCGACAGACCAGTCTGCAGCGAGAGGTCTGTCAGTGTTGTCTTTTTCATAAATCTGAGTAGTGATAGTTGATGTTGTGCCAAAAATAATGCATTTTTCTTTAACGGAGACCTTTTTCTGATGTAATTATACTTATTATTGCAGGATTTGGAATAATTTTGCCCTTTGACAGACAAAAAACGTAATAGAAATAAAAGAAGAAGAATAATATGAAACACGTTTACAAACCAATGATTGTAGCGGCTCTCTTTGCCGCAGTGACTATTTGTGCCAATGGCGGAATAACCAAGACAATAACCCTTAAGAAGTCGGAGTTGAAAGACAAGATAGCCGGCGGCTGGGCAGGCCAGACCATCGGTTGTGCTTATGGCGGCCCTACCGAGTTTCAGTATCGTGGAGTGATGATTCCTGAAAGTCGCGTCATAGAGTATCCTGACGGTCACCTCAAGTATTTCTTCGACAATGTGGCCTCGCTCTACGACGATATATATATGGATCTCACCTTCGTGGAGGTGTTTGAGCGGGAGGGACTTGATGCTCCCGTTTCATCCTTTGCCAATGGCTTTGCGTATGCTAGCTATCCCCTGTGGCACGCCAATCAGATGGCTCGTTACAATATACGTCGCGGCATTATGCCTCCCGCTTCCGGCCATTGGAAGAATAATCCGCACGCCGACTGTATCGA
>JAGCTG010000130.1 GCA_017963785.1 Bacteroidaceae bacterium
GGCCTCGGCGAGGATATCCTCCACCATGCATACGGGGGTGCTGGGATTGAGAGTGACGCCTGAGAGCATACCCTCCTTCCTGATCTGATTGAGCAGACGATGGAGGTGAATGGTGGCCTCCTGGTGCACATTCATCACCTTTGCGCCGAGGGCCTTGACTTGTGGCACAAATTTCTCCGGCTCTACTATCATGAGGTGGACATCGAGCGGCTTCTCAGCGATACGCGCCATAGCCTGCATCACGGGAAAACCAAATGAGATGTTGGGTACAAAGACACCGTCCATCACGTCGAGGTGATACCAATCACAGTTGCTCTGGTTGAGCATACGGATGTCGCGCTCAAGATTGGCAAAATCCGCTGATAGCAAAGATGGGGCAATTAGAGGAGATTTCATTTACGATTTGTTTGTTTATTTCAGATTGTTAAGGAAGAAATCAGTGATGCGGGTGAAGAGGTGCATACGAGTGTTGCCACCATAGATGCTGTGGTTGCGGTTTGTGTAAAGTTGCATCTCAAACTGTTTGTCAGCCTGCACGAGCGCCTCGGTATATTCATAGGTGTTGCGCACATGCACATTGTCGTCTGCCAAGCCATGGCACACGAGCAGCTTGCCGTGCAGGTTAGGCACACGGCTGATGGCATCGTCGCTATAGCCAGTGTTCTCCTGTGGGGTACGCATGTAGCGCTCGGTATAGACAGTGTCGTAGAAGCGCCAGCTGGTGGGCGGTGCCACTGCCACGCCGCACTTGAACACGCCACGGCCCTCGCTCATGCTCATCAGAGTGTTGAAGCCGCCATAGCTCCAGCCCCAGATAGCAATGTTGTCTTTGTCCACATAGGGCTGCTGGCCAAGCCAGATTGCTGCCTCTACCTGGTCCTTGCTCTCCAGTTGGCCAAGATGCAGGTAGGTGCACTTCTCAAAGTCGCGACCGCGACCGCCGGTGCCACGCCCGTCAACGGTAACACAGATAAAGCCCTCACCGCAGAGGTATGCTTCGTATGCTCCGCCAGCCCCGTTGGAACCTGAGTTCCAACTGTCAGTAACAGACTGCGAGCCAGGACCACTATACTGATGCATAATAACAGGATAACGCTTGGAAGGATTGAAATCGGCAGGCTTCATCATCCAGCCATACAACTCCACACCCTCGCTGGTGCGGAAGGTGAACATCTCCTTCTGCGGCATATCGTAATGGGCAACGCGCTCGCGGAGTTCCTTGTTATCGATGAGCGTCTTGAGCACCTTACCATTGTTGCTGCGCAGAGTGGTTACCTGCGGAGTGGCGAGATTGCTGTAGGTGTTGATGAAGTATTTCATCGTGGCGCTGAAGGTGGCTGAGTTAGTGCCTGTCTCTGTAGAGAGTTTGGCAGTCTTTCCGCTAAGATCGGTGGCGAAGATGGCTGTACGCGTGGGGTTGCCGTCCTTGGCGCTGTAGTAGAAAGTCTTGCGCTGCGGATCAACGCCATAGAAGTCGCACACCTCCATCGGCTGGTTGGTGACCTGCTTGATTAGCTGGCCGGTGGTGGAGTACCAGTAGAGCTGGCTCTGACCTGTGCGGTCGCTCTGCAGCATGAAGTTGTTGCCGAAGAACTGCAGATGCTCATAGGCATGCTCCTTCACATAGCGGTCGTCCTTCTCACTGAGGATAAGCTTGCACACCGTAGAACGAGCATCGCCCATGTAGATGTTCATCACGCTTTGGTGACGATTGAGGGTGACGATGGCCAGCTGGTCGGGCGTATCGGTAAACTTGATGCGGGGAATATAGCCGTCGCTGTCGAGAGGCACTGCCATCTCGCGTGTGACATGGCTCTTGATATCGTAGGTCAGCACCTTCACCTTGCTATTCTGCTCACCAGCCACAGGATACTTGTAGCTATAGTCGTGGGGATAGGCGTCGTTGTTCTTGAGCTCAGGGCTCAGTCCCTTGAACATCTGCATCTCGTAGAGGGGCACCTGGCTCTCGTCGAAGCGCACCCATGCCAGCATCTTGCCGTCAGCACTGAAGTCAAAAGCTCGGCTGTAGGTAAACTCCTCTTCGTACACCCAGTCAGGGATACCGTTGAGCACGTAGTTGAACTTGCCGTCCTCTGTCACCTGACTCTCGCTATTATTAAAGAGTAGCTTGACAAGAAAGAGATTGTTATCCCTGACAAAAGCCACCTGATTACCATCGGGCGAGAAAAGCGGTTCCTGCTGCGGGCCATTCTTAGAGAGAGGCTCGACGGTGTTGTTGGCTACGGTATAGATATAGTACTCTGCGGTCTTAGAGTGGCGGTAGATCTGCTTGGTGTTGGTCTGTAGCAATATGCGGCTTTCGTCAGGCGAGAGGATATAGTCGCTGAAACCCTGCAGCTGGGTGCCACGGGCTTTGCTTATGTCGCAAATAGTACCTATCTCCTCGCCAGTCTTGAATGAGTAGCGCACAATACGTTTACGGTCGCCACTGACACGGGCATAGCTCTCACCGTCATTGAGAGGCTTCACTCCATAGAGCTGGTCTGCCCAAAAGACTCCGCTCATACAGGTCTTGAAATCAACTTTCTCGCCGGCCAAGGCCGTAGTGAGAGTCAAAAACAGCGAGATAAGGGATAATGCTGTCTTTTTCATAATTGTCGGATGTTTGTAAAAAGGCGCGAGATTGTTTTCTCGCGCCTTATAACTGTAATCGTTAATCTTCTTCTTTCTGGTTGGCAGCGATGAGCTCGTCCTGTACATTCTGCGGAACGAGTTCGTAGCTTGCGAACTTCATGGTGAAGCTGGCGCGGCTACCAGTGATGGAACTCAGAGCGGTAGAGTAGTTGGCAAGCTCTGCCAAGGGCACCTTAGCGTTGAGCTTCTGCATGCCACCCTCGCTCGACATACCCATGATAAGGCCGCGGCGTCCCTGGAGGTCGCTCATCACATCACCCATCATGTCGCCGGGCACAAGCACCTCAAGGTCATAAATAGGCTCCAGAATCTTCGGACCTGCTTCGCGGAATGCCTGGCTAAAGGCGTTACGTGCCGCAAGCATGAAGCTGATTTCGTTGGAGTCAACCGGGTGCATCTTACCATCGTAAACAATCACGCGAACATCACGAGCATAGGACTCGGTCAGCGGGCCGCGCTCCATACGCTCCATCACGCCCTTGAGAATAGCCGGCATGAAGCGGGTGTCGATAGCGCCACCCACTACGGAGTTGATAAACACGAGCTTGCCGCCCCACTCCAGTTCTGTAACATCGGTGCTACGCGGAGTGATACGATACTCCTGATTGCCGAAGCGATATACGGTAGGATCGGGCATGCCCTCAGTGTAAGGCTCAACAATCATGTGTACCTCACCAAACTGACCGGCACCACCACTCTGTTTCTTGTGACGATAGTCGGCACGGGCAGCCTTGGTGATAGTCTCACGATAAGGAATGCGCTGCGGGTTGAGCTCAATCATAATCTTATCGTTGTTCTCCAGACGCCACTTGAGGGTGCGCAGGTGGAACTCGCCCTGTCCCTTGATAAGGGTCTGGCGCAACTCCTTGTTCTGCTCTACAACCCATGTGGGATCCTCCTGAGCCATACGATAGATGGCAGCCATCATCTTCTCATTGTCGCTCTCGCTGACAGGCTTGATGGCACGGATATACTTAGGATCAGGATATTTGATATAGTTGAAGGTCTGGTCAGAGCCCTTGTCGTTGAGAGTATCGCCAGTCTTCACGTCCTTCAGCTTCACGGCGCAACCTATATCGCCAGCCTGCAGGCTGTCAACCTTGATACGCTGTGCTGCAGCACAGGCAAACAACTGGCCCATGCGTTCCTTGCTGCCGCGGTTAGCATTGCTGAGATCCATACCCTCGGTTACGGTACCACTCATTACCTTGAAGTACTGCACCTCACCGATATGGGGCTCCATCGCGGTCTTGAAGAAGAACAGGCTGACATTGCCGTTGGGATCAAAGGTCACCTCATTGCCGGCAGCATTCTTTACCTTCGGCATCTCAGTAACCATAGGAACAACATTGCCCAAGAACTCCATAAGGCGATTCATACCCATGTCCTTGCCAGCGCTGGCAACAACGAGAGGGAATATGCCGCGAACAGCCATACCCTTGCGCACACCCTCACGGATCTCATCCTCTGTAAGCTCCTCGCTCTCAAAGAACTTCTCCATCAGAGCCTCGTCGTGCTCTGCAGCAGCCTCCACAAGAGCCATGTGCATCTCGGTAGCCCTGTCCATCAGGTCGGCAGGGATGTCCTCTACCTTCGGCTTGCCACCGTCGGGACCCCATGAATACTTCTTCATGGTCAGCACGTCGATGATAGCGTTAAAGTCGGGACCTACAGCCACAGGGAACTGGATAGGCATAACCTTTGGGCCAAATGTTGCCTTGGTTCTCTCCACCAGCGACTCATAGTCGAAACGCTCGTCATCAGCCTGGTTGAGCAAGAACACAACGGGCTTACCCAGCTTCTCAGTGTAGCGGAAATGGTTCTGTGTGCCAACTTCTACGCCGCTATAACCCATAAGGATAAGAGCTGTGTCAGTAACATTGAGTGCTGTGATGGCAGCACCAGCAAAGTCGTCAGAGCCCGGGCAATCGATAAAGTTCAGTTTCTTGCCATTAGACTCAGCATGAAATACGGTGGAAAATACACTGTAGCCATACTCCTGCTCTACAGGGAAGTAGTCGCTGGCAGTGTTCTTAGCACTGATTTTACCACGGCGGCTGATGAGGCCTGCCTCAAAAAGTAGGGATTCGGTGAGGGTCGTCTTGCCCGCACCGTCATTACCAAGGATGGCAATGTTCTTGATCTCGTTTGTCTTGTAAGCTTTCATTGTTTTTATGTTGTTAAATTATTGTTTTCTGTAACAAAGACACATTTATTGGCTTACAAATATACGCAAAGATTGTGTCATGGCAAATTTTTAGTACCCAAAATCGTTTTTTTGCATCCCCTTTACCGCAAACAATACTAAAAAAGTAGTAATTTTGGAGCAAAATAGCACTTTCATGCATCGCTGCGGACTATACATACATGTGCCTTTTTGCAAGAGTCGTTGCATATATTGCGACTTCTACTCCACCACCTGCGGTTCCGATATACGCAAGGCATACGTAGAGGCCGTATGTCGGGAGATAACTCTGCGCAAAGAATATCTTGACCAACCTGTCCTCAACAGTGTGTATATTGGCGGCGGCACCCCTTCTGTGCTGACAGCAGAGGAGCTAAGCAAAATCTTCGCGACAATAGCGGAGCACTGGCAATTGAGCTCCAACGCAGAAGTGACTCTTGAGGCAAATCCTGATGACATAACTCCCGACTACGCCAAGGCTCTGGCTGCTTTGCCCATCAATAGAGTAAGCATGGGTGTGCAGACCTTCAACGACGATATATTGCGTTTCCTCCATCGGCGCCACACTGCCGAACAAGTGCACCAGGCGGTGGATTCGTTGTTATCCGCAGGCATTAGCAATATCAGCATAGATCTCATCTACGGCTTGCCCAATCAAACTATCGATTTGTGGCAGAGTGACCTAGAACAGGCTCTCGCGCTGCCCGTCAGCCATCTCTCAGCCTATTCGCTTACCTACGAGGAAGGCACACCTCTTTTTCTCTTACGTGAGCAAGGCAAGGTGCGCGAAACTGACGAAGACCTCAGTCTTCAGATGTATTCTCTCCTTATGGAGAAAGCAGAAGCCGCAGGCTTCCATCATTACGAAATCTCCAACTTCGCTCTACCTGGCTATGAAGCCCGCCATAACAGCGGTTACTGGAGCGGCATGCACTATCTCGGCATAGGGCCAGCAGCCCACTCCTATAATGGAACATCGCGCCAGTGGAACAGCCACGACCTACACACATATATAAAGGCAGCAGGCGACGTTTTTGCCGCCAATCTTTTCTTCCGCGAGGAGCTTTCCCCCAAAATGCAGATGGAGGAAATGCTGCTCACCCGTCTCCGCACAGCTGCAGGCCTTGACCTCACAACCTTCGCCCACAACTTCGGCACAAAAGAACGTGATGCCCTCCTCACGCGCGCGAATCCTTATATTAATAATGGGCAATTAAATATTGTCAACAGACAACAGACAACGGTCAATGGTCAATGGTCAATGGTCAATGGTCAATGTCTTTCCCTTACACGCAAAGGACTCTTCGTTTCCGACGACATCATCTCCTCATTGTTCGAGGATTAATTCATTTTGATATATTCCTGCCTATTACTTCTTTTTTTCTATATAATTTGGCAGGAATCAAAAAATAATCCTTATCTTTGCACCGTCTTGGGGGAAAAATCCCGAGACCGAGAAGGCGTTATTGCTTTTGTCCTTTATACCGAAATCTGCAAATTTCTTTAGAAGAAGGATAGAAAGACAATACGCTCATTCTGTTTGTATGCGCGCAGCAAACAGCCCATGCTGTTATGCATTTGCATATACAACAGCGTGGGGTATTTGTTTCCTGTTTATTTCTTCAAGGTTTTGCAGAGCCAGGTATAAGATAAGCAGCAGTACAAGTCTCTGCGCTTTCTTTGTATATACTAACCACCTAAAAAGGGCCGAGTTAGGGAGACTTGTAAGGCAAACAGAATAAATGAAAACAAAAGGAACAGCACTACTTTTGTGCTTAATTGGTTTTGTAGGGATTGCTGGTCTTCACAGATTTTATGTGGGCAAGACGGGATCGGGACTACTTTATCTCTTCACCTTAGGTTTCTTCTTCTTGGGTACATTTTTAGACCTTTTCTCCATAGGAAGCATGGTAGATATGGCAAACATGCAGAAGAAGATGACTCAAATTGTCGATATGAGCGTTACAACTGCAGCCATGAATATGGCAGCTTCCTCAAAACAATAGATTGCTATTTGAATAAAATAAATCTCCGGCGCTCAATTGAGTACCGGAGATTTGTTATGTAAAGTTGTATTCTTTTATACGAACGCTACGGTGAGGCCTGCCATTACGATGCTAACCATCGACATAAGCTTGATAAGGATGTTGAGCGACGGGCCGCTGGTGTCCTTGAACGGATCGCCAACGGTGTCACCGACAACGGTTGCCTTGTGGCAATCGCTGCCCTTGCCGCCAAAGTGACCTTCCTCAACCATCTTCTTGGCGTTATCCCAAGCACCGCCCGCGTTGCTCATGAATATAGCGAGAGTGAAGCCTGCAGCCAGTCCGCCGACAAGCAGTCCGAGCACACCGGCCACACCGAGCACTACGCCCACGATGATAGGAATAATGATGGCCAGCAACGACGGGAATATCATCTCCCTCTGTGCCGAGCGGGTGGAAATCTCCACGCAGCGCTTGTAGTCGGGAGTGCCCTTGCCCTCAAGGATACCCTTGATTTCGCGGAACTGGCGGCGCACTTCCTGCACCATATCCTCTGCTGCACGGCCAACGGCGCCCATGGTGATACCACTGAACAGGAATGCAGCCATGGCACCGACGAACACACCCACGATAACCTTGGGGTTCATCAGGTTGACCTGGAAGTAATCCATGAACGACGGGATGTCGCTGATCTTATTGATAATCTCCTGCATGTGAGCGTTGCCAGCCTCGGCAAGGCGAGCCACGGCCTCCTTGATTTCCTCGATGTAGGAAGCGAGAAGAGCCAGAGCAGTGAGAGCTGCAGAGCCAATGGCAAAGCCCTTACCGGTAGCGGCAGTGGTGTTGCCAAGAGCATCGAGAGCATCGGTGCGCTTGCGTACATCCTCGCCCAGTTCGCTCATCTCAGCGTTGCCACCAGCATTGTCGGCGATGGGGCCGTAGGCGTCAGTAGCAAGAGTGATGCCCAGAGTAGAGAGCATACCGACAGCAGCGATACCGATACCATAGAGACCGCGAGACAGATTCTCGGCGGTAACCTCAAGCTGGAAACCGTTGGCGCAGAGGTAGCTCAGCAGGATAGCCACAGAAATGGTGACTACAGGCACCATGGTGGAAATCATACCAGTGCCCACACCCTTGATGATAACGGTGGCAGCGCCAGTCTTGGAAGCCTCAGAAATCTTCTGCGTCGGCTTATAGGAGTGAGAAGTATAGTATTCCGTTGCCTGACCGATGATAACACCAGCCAGCAAACCAGTAACAACAGAGAAGGACACACCCACCCAGTTGTCGATGCCCAGCAGATAAAGGATAGCAAAGCTGGCTACGGCAATGAGGGCGGCGCTCACATTGGTGCCCACACCCAGAGAGCGGAGCAGCTGCTTCATCGTTGCGCCTTCCTTAGTGCGCACGAGGAAAATGCCGAACAGAGAGAGGAAGATACCCACAGCAGCGATAATCATCGGCGCGATAACCGACTTCACCTGCATCACAGGATTGAAGGCAAAAGCCGTGGCGCCCAGTGCTGCAGTGGAGAGGATAGAGCCGCAGTAGCTCTCGTAGAGGTCTGCACCCATACCGGCTACATCACCCACGTTGTCACCCACGTTATCAGCGATAGTGGCAGGATTGCGCGGATCATCCTCGGGGATGTCGGCCTCCACCTTACCCACGATGTCAGCGCCTACGTCAGCAGCCTTGGTGTAGATACCGCCGCCCACACGGGCAAACAGAGCCTGGGTGCTGGCGCCCATACCGAAGGTAAGCATCGTAGTGGTGATGGTGACAAGGCTGTCAACGCCAGCCGCATTAAGGATAATATACCACAATGCGATGTCGAGCAGACCGAGACCCACTACCGTGAGACCCATAACGGCACCCGATCGGAAGGCGATACGCAGTCCGCCATCAAGGCTCTTGCGGGCAGCGTTGGCTGTACGAGCTGAAGCATAGGTGGCAGTCTTCATACCGAAGAAACCAGCCAAGCCAGAGAACAGACCGCCGGTGAGGAATGCAAACGGCACCCACGGGTTCTGCATCTGGAAGCCATAAGCCATCACTGCGAACACGATGGCCAGCACGACAAATACGATAGTCACAATCTTGTACTGTTGCTTGAGATAAGCCATCGCGCCCTTGCGGACATGCTCGGCAATCTCGCGCATACGCGGCGTACCCTCATCCTCCTTCTTCATCTGGAGGAAGAAATACAAAGCCATACCCAAGGCAATCAGTGATGCCACGGGCACAATCCAAAACACACTAAGAATATTTTCCATAAAACAGTTGTTATTAATTGCTTCAAAAATTGAGACGCAAAATTAGCACTTTTTTCACATACTGCAAAGGAAAAGGCAAAATAAAAAGAGGGAGAGCCGAAGCCCTCCCCGTTTCTTTTGTCATAGGCCTATATTCTGTTGTCGGTTGTCAGTGCCTTCATTATCAATCCTGATGTCTTTCCACTTAGTTATATATCGTCTTTAGCTTATCTGACGAGAATGTAATATTTGGACTATAACGCACTATACCATTGCGCGTCACTTTGGCGCGCAAGATATTATATTCATACTTTGAAACATAAGTATATGAGCCTGGGGCCTTACTCTTGTTAGGGCCGGAAGGCGTAATGTCGCCAGAATAATTGACTTGGTTTGTGCAGTTATTGCGGAAATGAAATGTGCGCGGTCCCATTTCCTCTGGGCCTAGTTGTTTTTCTGTTGCCCCCATGGAGTCCTCATATATCTCAACCTTGAGACCACAACTACCTTTAGACTCCGTTTGTTCTTGATGATCACGCAAATCTTCTCCCCACGATACCTTTCCATTGCAAATAGCAACTGAGTCGCTAACTAATTCAAATTCTACGTCATCATCCTTCATTAATCCGGTAACAACAAATGTGCCCTCTGAATAGTTCTCCGTTGAAGTGATGGTTTGTTTATTTCCAATACCCACCCATATCGTACATTCCACTGACTTCTGCGCTTCCCAAACAGGCACGTCATAACCCAGCACATTCAGTATAGGCACGAGGTTGTATCGGCCACACAGCAGCGGCAAAGAACACGGCAGCTCGTCAAAGGTGTTGAAGAAGCTATACATATCAGGTCCGTAGGTCTTGGACACCATCTCATCCTTGTAGTTGTAGGCAGCCATGCCCACCTTGAATGGAATGCTGTTGCCTCGGGGCAGCACTTTTGCATCCACTCGGTTCAGCTGCAGATTATTGTCATATTTATACAGATAAGGTGTGCCCGCCTCTATGGTGTTGAACTCCGGAAAGAGGCGCAGCATCATTGTTCCCGCAGCTTGCTCAGCCTCAAAAACCTTGAGCTTCTTCTCCTTTCTGCCTGCCGCAGAGTATATGGCGTTACCTTCGATGACAAAATCCACCGGAGAGAATTTTATCTGCGTACCTCCCAGAGTAGAATAAGCATCTTTCTTTACTAATGCCACAGGATCAAGCGTAAAGGACGCATCAAACTTCGGGCCGGCATAGACATCAATGCCTGTGCTACACCAGGCTATCTTCTTGCACCACGAAGCTGTCTCTATCTTGAAAGGGAAGTGTGTGCCAGCTTGAGCCGAGCCGTTAAGCGAAAGTTGTATGCCCCAAGTATTGTTCTCATCGTTTTTCCCTGTGTAGAAAGACTTGTAGCCTGTCACAGTGGTGCCGTCAATTATAACAGTCTGTATGCTATGCAAAGCAAGCTTGGGAGTGTTGATGGTCAGACTCATGTCACCTGCAGTCTTAAGGAATGCACCCGGGCCGGGCCTTACCTGCAGGATGGGCATAAATGACGGGAAGTACAGAGGCACTCCGCCGAGCTGCCATGTCAGTGTTTCCTCCAGAGTGCCGGAAACGGTAAGCGAAGCTCCCACTTCTGCATCTTCCTTGAAAATCATCGTTATGTTGAAATCCCTGGAGGTGATATTATAGGCCACATTGGCTTTAATGGAAATATCCAGATCCACCGAGAGCTTGATGGTCAGGTCTTCAATGCTCTGATTGATAGGAGTAAACTTGCCGCTGACGGCAGCCAGTGTCAGGTCCTTGTTTCCACTTATGCCTACGGGCAGCTTGTCTAATCCCGCCATGCGACTGTAGGCAACACCATTATCGTCATGGCCAATCTGCTCCAGAGTAACGAACTGCTCAAACACATCTCCAAAACTATCCACATAGTCGTAGTGGATCTCATAATAGTTGTCGTATTCGGGGAAAGACTTTACTTCCGTCACTTTTCCCACGAATGGCAATGCATATTTTCCGCTCCATCCATCCCATTCGCCGTCTGGAATATAAAGGACATCGCCGACCTTTGGCAGATCGTAATATATCCATTTGCTGTTTTCCCCGTCCCATACACGCGGGTAGCACGCCATTTTGTTGAGCTCGTTGCCATCGTTGTCATACATGCGTATATACGAGCCTTTATACGGACAATCTTCCGCCGAAAGATTATAGAAACGCTTGCTGAAAATTATCTCCGGCTGCTGGAAGCCGATGGAGTCGATGGCGCAGAGGGGGATGCGGTAGGTGGTGTCGGCCAACTCTATCTCCTGCACGACGTATTCGTCGCGCTCGGTAAGGTCGAGGTCTATCTTCGAGAGGCGCATGCTCTTCACGTCATCGTAGAAGAAACCGTTGAACTCGCCGTCGTTGCGATAGATGTAAAAAGCGTCCTGGGCCCTCAGTTCATTGAGCATTGAGAACATTAAGAGAACAAGAAGTGCTCGCCAATGCCTCGTAACACACCTATTATATAAATGTAGTGCTTTCATGCCAAGGGTTTTTTATATTAAGGTATCTTAATTGTTATTCCATATAGACCATAACCTGTATCGCCAGCTTGATAAGTTGCACTTGTTACCTCGGGCGAGTTGCTAGAATAATCGGTAACAACATGTTTTCCTGTTTTCAATTGGCTGTATCTATTATCCCAGCCCCAATATGGATAATTGTCTGCGTGTGTTGGAATAGCAGGCTCCAATGTATATTCTTGCGTTTTCACATAAGAGAGTTTGTCGTTATTCTTTACCTGCTCATAGACATATAATCTGCCTTCAACAATTTTAGAACCCTCTGGACTTTTATCCACAGTTAGTTCTATCTCCTTACGCACTCCCATGTAATATCCATTAGAACCGGAATTAGAGTAGTCTTTCGTTCCTTGAATGTGAACTCTAATATCACTTTCACGGACTACAGTTATAGGAATAACGCCTGCCGAACTCGAACTAGTATTAATCGTTCCATACTCTTTATTGCCATCATGAAATCTTGCAGAAAAATCTGCTACAAGATTTGTAGGCAAAATCGTTCCCTGGGAGTAGCCAATACCATGAATTATTTTTCCACCAACTGTTATGGCCATAGAATTTGTCGGGGACTTGGGTATAGGCACTTCTCTTATAGGGAAGAAAGAATATACCGAATCTGCAGTAAACACAGCTTCATAACTACCTTTCTTCTCGTCAATCACCTTAAGTTTTCCCTTGTAAATATAAATGTTCTCTTTTACCGTATTAGTCTTAAATTTCACACTCCTTACAAGCTCGTCACCGACACTTCCAAAAATAAGGGTGTCCGTCTCAGCAGAGAAAGTGATAGGAATCTCAAGACGTGTACTACCAGCCTTGTAGGGGCCATGACCTGCCCACTCAATCAGTGCTCTAACAGTATATGTTCCAGCTTTTAAGTCTGAAACAGGAAAACTCGTGGTGTATGGACTATCTTTTCTCCTATAGACCCAATCACCTACCACCTTGACAGGCTCTTCTCCTTCTATATATCCGTCTTTATATATGCCGACCTGCATCTCACAATATGAAAAGACTTTGTCATTGCCTGTGTTTAATGTCACAACCACATCATCACCATGCACTTCTGCCTTAAGAGATTTCACTGCTGGCACCAATCGCAATGTGTCGCATAGTAGGGGCAAACTGGTGGAGAAGAAAGTCTTCTTAACAGGGTCTTTCCAGAACGTGCCTGCCTCGGCAGAAGCTTCGAGGTCAAGAGAAATTCCGGTAATATTGAGATTTATTTGGTTTAACATGTCATAGACATTAAAGCCCTCGTTGTTCAGCCAGTCGGTCTTGAACTCGAGTTTCCCGTCAATCTTCGGACCGGCGTAGAGGTCGAGAGATATGTCGCCGTACAAAATCTTCTTAAACCAGCTCGCAGTAGAGATATTGGCGCCAAACTTGATGCCCGTCTGCAGATAGCCGGAGAAAGTGACATCCGTGGAGCCAATATCTATTGGGTTTTCTGCACCGCTGTCTTCTTTTGGCAACCAATACATATCATAGGCGATAGGAAACAGCTTGTCAGTGTCTATTATGGCATCGCCACCAATGCCAAGTTGCATTTTGGGGAAAGTAACCTTTGCCTCCATCTTTCCCTCGCCGCGCACAAACCACGTGGGGATCGGGTCGGTCTCAAAGATGGGGCAGTTGGCAGGGAACAATATCTTGGGTAACTTGCAAATATCGCTAAGCTCCAAATCGAAACCCTTTGACACAGACATGTCCAGCGATGGAGTAGTTTCTATTCTTAGCTCATGCGTCATCTTAATGAACAGGCGTGTCCAGCTGATGTTGTAAGCCACACGCATGCGATATTTGACGCCCACCTCGGCAGCAAGGGTTATTTTGGAGTCGCCACCTGGCTGCCACTCGCGCTGTAGAGTGCTGGTGAAATCAAGAATATTCGCCTCGCCATGACCTGTTGTGGCCTGCGGCAGAGTGCCGTCAGGATTAAGTCCCGCAATGCGGCGGCTCATGCTGCCCTGCGGGTCAACGGTCAGCTCTTCTACCGTAATATACTGGTCGAAAACATCGCTTATCTTATCAACCTCATGGCCGCGAGCATAGATGCGCTTATTGTCAGATTTGTCAGTTTCAATACTCTCTACTACACAACTGAAGCCCTTGCCATCTTGACCATAGAAAGACACACCGTCTCCTATCTCATCGTTAGGCAACCCGATCAGGACATCCCCCACCTGAGGTTTTAGGTTGTTGGGCACATTGTAGAACTGCACAAATCCGTCGTTGCCACTCTCCACGTAAGGCATCAGCCCACATCGTCCGATAAACTTAACACTAGGATTAAGGCGTATCTCCGGCTGCTGGAAGCCGATGCTGTCAATCACAGCGAGAGGGATGCGGTAGGTGGTGTCGGCCAGCTCTATCTCCTGCACCACATAGACATCGTGCTCTATCGAGTCAAGGTCAATCATGGAATAGCCCATGCGCACCACCTCGTCGAAGAAGAAACCGTTGAAGTCCCCGTCGTTGCGATAGATGTAGAAGGCGTCCTGGGCCCTCAGTTCATTGAACATTGAGAATTGGACATTGAACATTAGGAAAAGCAGAAGGCTCTTCCAGCACACAGATGTAAAAAGCTTTCTTCTTGCATCCGGCATATTACTTCTTATGTCTTTCATCGCCTTCATCGCTTCATAAATTTAAATGAAGTGTCACCGGCTTTGACAATATAGGTGCCCGCAGGCTGATTGGCAAGGGAAACTGTCGTGCGCTTGCCCTCCACGGCCCTGACCGTGGTAACCTTCACACCATCAAGCGAATAGACCTCAATTGTGGTGCCTGCCGGCAGTCCCTCGAAAGCCATCGCGCTCTCGTTCTGCATATAGCGCACCTCGCCCGGGCGCGTGGCAGCATCGCCGACATCAGTGATGGTGCCGCCCTCATAAGTGTAGCGCAAAACATCCGTCAAGGGATAGGAAATCGTCGTCTTGGAAGTCTTTATCACCAGTCTTCCTTCCTCAAAAGTCGTCTCCGGTTCATCGGTAAGGTCAAAGTAAACCTTTCCGCCCGATTTCTGCCATACCACAAGGCGCTGTACCTCAGCCTTCACAAATATCAGAGCACCAACAAACACTAGAATAGTTGCGATGATTCTTTTCATATCGATTAGATTTACAACTTTTCATGATTAATCAGCTACAAATTTACGTATTTTTCCCAACAACACCACTATTTAGAATGAAAAATCGAAACATAATACATCGTTCTCATCTCTTCATGAGCAAAAGCACTGTAATACAGACTTCAGCATCCTTAAATCAGAGCAGGAAATATTATCTCCAATCCCATGAAGAAGAAAGGCAAGTAAATGTTAGTATTCGATTTCGCGAGACGCCCTTTCTTCCAACTAATACGGCTTTATCTGGAAACCCTGAGTTATATAGGGACATGAACGGCCTTATTTTTTGAGAAAAACGGCGAAAGTTTTTGTAAGAATGGAGGAAATGGAGGAAATAGAGGAGATGGGGCTTTGAGTGAGTAGGATTAACACACCCCCTCGGCCTACGGCCACTCCCCCTAACTTAGGGGGAGATCTTTATTTATAATATATATATGGTACGCGCGTACGCGAGAGGGAAGATGGAAGCAGGACAATAAAACAAGGGCGGCAGTCGCATGACTGCCGCCCTATGTTGTTTAGATTCTATTGAATCAATTGATTACTCGGAGAGAGTGGAAACTGCTACGCGGTTCCAGGTGGGCTCTGAGAAGAGGTCACCAACGCCACAACCCTCAGCAGAAACGATGCGGGAAGCGTCAACCTTATACTTCTTGATGAGCATGTCCTTAACGGCGTTTGCACGAGCCTTAGAGAGCTTGTCGTTGATAGCCTTACCGCCCTCGGGAGAAGCATAACCCTTGATAGCAACCTTTGCTGCGGGGTGGCTCTTGAGGAAGGAAGCAACGCGCTCTACATTGGGCTGCTGAGCAGCGGTGATAACGCTCTTGCCCTGTGCGAAGAATACGTTGGTCTCGAGGCTGTTCACAACCTTACCCGGATCTACTACAGGAGGTGCGGGCACCTTCTTGTTGCGGCAGTCGTTGAGCTCGTCCTGAAGCTTCTTGATAGCAGCAGCGTCAGCAGCGATCTTCTGATCCTTAGCACCCAGCTGGTTGCGGAGGTCGTTGATCTTTGCGTTGAGGCCGTCTACTTCAGCCTGGTCGTACTCCTTAACAAGAGTAAAGTTGTGGGTACCATTGCTATTGAGGAACTTGTAGGTAACACCAGCGGTGAGCTCGATGTGACCATACTTCTTGTCATACTCGCTAGCGCGGATACCATCGGTGAGGCACCATACGAATGCGGGCTTTACGTTAACCTGCCAAGCCTTCTCAGCGCCAATGTTGAAGCCGAAGTCCAAACCAGCCTTGCTGGTGAGGAGGTTACGGTCGTTGTTGCTATGGCCATAGTACTCATGACCCCAGCCCATACCGAAGATGGCCTTTACGTCAAGGAAGCGAGGCTCACCTGTGTAACCCAAGAAGAGGTTAGTCAGGTTGAAGCGCAGCAAACCGCTCAGGTTGGAAGCGTCAAAAGCCTTGTTGGTGTTGAACGGAACACCAGTGGGGCCAAGGTTGTTGTGCTGTGCATTGATAACAGCATTTACCTCAGCTGCCAAGCCGAAGATAGGAGTGATTTCCTTAGCAACGGTCAGACCTACTACCGGACGGAGGTCGCCAAAGAACTTGTGACCATAGGCAGGAGTAACGCCACCAGCCTGTACACCTACAGACCAGTTGTCAGTCAACTTGCTGCCACGAACAGTTGTCTGTGCGCTTGCAAAAGCAACAGTTGCACAAACGGCGAGAAGCATAAAAACTTTCTTCATGTTGTTAATTGTTTTTTTTGAATCTACCCCCGAGGGGGCTTCTTCTGGTTAATAATTAGTTAAAAATGTGTTTCGTTTTAGTTGGAAGGCATGCACAAAATGCCTATTTCATTTGCAAAGGAACAACTTTTTTTTGAATTCGCAACATTTTTAGACAAATATTTTCACTTAAAATGGGAAAAAAACACGTTTTTCAGTGATTTTTTTGTGTTTTTTGTTGTTTTGAGCGGTTTTTGCAATGTGCTATGCCAAAAAAGTTGTAGAGTTATTAGAGATTAGGATTGATTTCTCCCCACTTTGCCACTTCAGGTACGATATTGAGTGTTACCAGCTCATCGCGCATTTTGCAGAGGTGCTCATAGCTCTGGTCGAGTTTGGCATTCTCCTCGGGTGTTCCCTGGGGTACTTCGTAGTGACATCCGGTGGTGTCGAGGGTGGTCTTCATAGCCATCATGATGTTGTGGTATTTCCCACTATTTACATAGGTGCCTGCAGGGAAGCGGAAAGGCTTGCCGCCCATCACGCTGGCAATCATCTCGACGGAGAGCTGCGACGGGCTCTGGAAGGAGCTGCGTCCA
Source organism: Bacteroidaceae bacterium (assembly GCA_017963785.1). Classification (GTDB taxonomy): domain Bacteria; phylum Bacteroidota; class Bacteroidia; order Bacteroidales; family Bacteroidaceae; genus UBA6382. The sequence continues at coordinate 17,069 of JAGCTG010000130.1, forward strand.
CGCAGTTTGATGATGGCGCTTCCGCCCTGTGTTACGGCTGTCTTCATAGCCTCCCACTCCTCGGTTGGGAACTCGGGTGTGCCGATGATGTCCACAAGCTTGCGACCTGCTATCTCTACATGGCTGCCAAACACTGCCATCTGCTCACCGTGACCGCCATAGGTGGCGCATCCAGTGATCTGATTCTGCATCACGCCAAACTTCTTGGCAAGCGCGCTCTGGAGACGGGTGGTGTCAAGACCTGCGAGAGTGGTTACCTGGCTGGGCTTGAGGCCGGAATAGAGCAGGGTTACGAGGCCGGTGAGGTCAGCGGGGTTGAAGATGATAACCACGTGCTTCACATCGGGGCAGAATTTCTTGATATTCTCACCCAGGCCCTTAGCTATCTCGCAGTTACCCTTGAGAAGGTCTTCACGAGTCATGCCCTCCTTGCGGGGAGCACCACCGGACGAGATGATATACTTAGCTCCGGCGAAAGCCTCGGCTGCATCGGTTGTTGCCACGATTGTGGCACCGTCAAAACCACTCTGTCGCATTTCCTCTGCCACGCCTTCGGGTGAGAACACGTCGTAAAGGCAGATGTTGGAGGTCAGACCAAGTGTAAGTGCTGTCTGCACCATGTTGGAGCCGATCATACCAGCGGCTCCGACAATAACAAGTTTGTCGTTTGTTAAGAATGTCATAAGTATTTGAGATTTGAAATTTGATATTAGAGGTTTAATGGAATGCAAATGTAGCACTTTTCCCGTTATCGTTATAATTTTTCGTCAAGAAAAACACCTAATCAGCCTTGAGAATCTCCTTATTTTCGGAGTTTTCTGCATTTTCCTTGGGTTTCTCCAAGTCAGGATAGCTTATTCGCGCATGATAAATGGTCTTGAGACTGCTCACCAGGACTTCCTTGGCAGTAGCGACGTCCTGGAAGGTTATGGGGCAGTTTGAGAAGCAGCCGTCAGCCACCTGTTGGTCAATTATCTTGCTCACCAAGTCGCGAATGGAAGCCTCAGTCTTCTCGGGCAGGCTACGCGAAGCGGCTTCCGTAGAGTCAGCCATCATCAGGATGGCCTGTTCCTTGGTCTGCGGGTTGGGGCCAGGATAGGTGAACAGTTCCTCGTTGACAGGCTCATCAGGATGTTTGTTGACATAGTTGACGTAGAAGAACTTAGCCTTACTCCTGCCGTGGTGAGTGGCGATGCACTCCTTGATGACGGAAGGCAGCCTGTGCTTTTCGGCCATCTCGATACCATCGGTGACATGACGTATAATAATCTGGGCGCTCTGCTCCTCAGGCAGGTCATCGTGAGGATTAGTGCTGCTCTGATTCTCCGTAAAGAAAGCAGGATTTTGCAATTTGCCAATGTCGTGATATAATGCGGCAGTCCTGACAAGCTGCACATTAGCGCCAATTTTGCCGGCCACCTCTGCCGACAGGTTGGCCACCTGCATAGAGTGGTTGAAGGTGCCCTGCGCCTCTTTGGACATCTGGCGTAGGAGCGGTGTGTTGACATTAGACAGCTCAACTAGGGTAACGCTAGAAATAAAGCCAAACAGTTTCTCGAACAACAGCATAAGAGGATAAGCAAAGAGCAGCAGCACTCCGTTGATGGCTATGCGCTCATACCACGAGGGATCGATGGTACTGAGGATGAAGCCCTGACTGAGGTCGTAGCCCAGTTTGATAAGCGCTGTCAGAGCCGTGATAAGCAGCACCGTGCGGAACAGCTGCGAACGCGAGGTAAGCTCCTTAAGCGAATAGATAGCCGTCAGTCCCGCCACTATCTCCAGCAACATAAACTCGTAGGGGCTATGCAGCGACAGCGAGCAGATGCAGACGATAGTAACCGTAGTGGCGAAGGCTGTGCGAGAGTCCATGAACACTCGTATGAAGATGGGCACGATAGCAAAGGGCACCATATAAACATTCAGTTCCGTAGGCTGCTGTACCAATTGCGCTGCCACGGTGAACAGTAAAATCAGGCTAAGTAAGAGTCCGACACTGCGCAGTTCGCGGGCATAGTCTGAGCGATAGAGCACAAGATACGCCATAAACATGTTCAGCAATAGAAGCACGCACAAGAACTGCCCCAGGATTAGCAGTACGCCCTCTGTGCCGTTGTCACTGCGCTTCTCGGTTTCTTTCTGCAGAGACTGGAGCACCTTCATAGTGTGGTCGGTAACAATCTCGCCGCGGTCGATAATCTTCTGACCGCTCTGCACCAAGCCGTGGCTAGGCACGATGTTTGACAAAGCTTCCTTGCGCACCAAGGCCGTGCGCTCAGAGTCGTACACCAGATTGGGGGCAATATAGTTGTTGAGATTGCACCTCGCCACCGCCTCCTTGGACAGATGGAGTGAGTCAGCCTTACGGACTATCATCTCGTAGGCCATCCTAGGCGAGAGGATGGTGCTAACACCCTTCACCTGAGCCGCGCCACCACTGACAATGCTGATAGCCTTGACGCTGTCAACCACCAGCGAATAATCGTGCTGACTCGTGATGCCTCGGTCGTAGGCGCTAGCAAGCAAGCGCGTCAGGAACAGACGCTCCTTATGATTGAGTAGCAGCGATAGGTTGGTGGAGAAATCACGCTTGAAATTGTCCACCTGCAATTCGCCTACTGAAGAGTCGTGCTTGAAGAACGGCTTCAGGTTGTGCAACACGCTATCGCGCTCTGCCTGCAGCTGCGCCTCTGACTTATATATCGGAAAATCATACTCCGCGATAATCTGCGAGTACTTCCAAGGCTTGCCTACCGCATAATCATAGGTAAAATTATGCTCGTGGGGCATAAAATATACAATGATGGCAGCACAAAACACCACCAGCAAAAATCGACTCAACAACTTATAGCGGCTCCACATATTTAACGCTTTATATTAAGAAGAATGAGTTTAGTCTTGCAAATATAAGACAATAAACTGAAATCACAAGTCTAAAACCGGCAAAAACATCATATTCTTGCGCTATATGCACAATTTTATATTTATTAATAAGGTATCTTGCTCTTTTTTGATTAACTTTGCAGCTAAAATCAAAAACTCCAATGGAAGCAAGAAAAATAAGAGTACGCTTTGCCCCCAGCCCTACTGGGCCTCTGCATATCGGCGGCGTACGCACAGCGCTCTATAACTATCTCTTTGCCCGTAAGCACGGCGGCAAAATGATTTTCCGCATTGAGGATACCGACTCCACTCGCTTTGTGCCCGGGGCTGAAGAATACATCATCGAGAGTTTTCGCTGGCTCGGTATAGATTTTGACGAAGGTGTAGGCATTGGCGGCGAGTATGGCCCCTATCGCCAGTCGGAGCGGCGCGACATTTATAAGCAGTATGTAGATATTCTGCTTGACAACGGCTCCGCATACCTTGCATTTGACACTCCTGAGGAGCTTACCGCCAAGAGAGCCGAACTGCCCAATTTCCAATACGATGCCTCCACTCGCATGCAGATGCGCAACTCCCTTACCCTGCAGCAGGATGAAGTAGAGAAGCTGCTGGCTGCAGGTGCACAGTATGTGGTGCGCTTCAAGATAGAGCCCGGGCAGGATGTGCATGTTCGCGACATCATCCGTGGTGACGTAGTCGTCAATTCCACGGTGCTCGACGACAAAGTGCTCTACAAGAGCGCCGATCAGTTGCCCACTTACCATCTCGCAAATATTGTGGACGACCACCTGATGGAAGTCTCCCACGTGATACGTGGCGAGGAGTGGCTACCCTCTGCCCCGCTACATGTGTTGCTCTACAAGGCCTTCGGTTGGGAGGACACCATGCCAGCTTTCGCCCACCTGCCACTGCTGCTCAAGCCCGACGGCAAGGGCAAGCTCTCCAAGCGCGACGGCGACAAGTTGGGATTCCCCGTATTCCCATTGGAGTGGCACGACCCAGAGACCGGCAACGTCTCCTCCGGCTATCGCGAGAGCGGCTATCTGCCTGAGGCTGTTATCAACTTCCTTGCCCTGTTGGGCTGGAACCCCGGCACTGAGCAGGAGTTGTTTACCATGCATGAACTCATAGAACTGTTTGACCTGAGCCGCTGCTCCAAGGCTGGAGCACGCTTCGACTACATGAAAGGCTGGTGGTTTAACCGCGAATATCTACTACAGAAAACCAACGAAGAGTTGGCGCCCGACTTTGTAGCGTTGCTGGCAGCCAACGGCGTCACTACCACTGCAGACCGTGCCGCCCAGGTGATAGGCATGATGAAGCAAAAGGTTGTGGAGTATGTTGACGGACAGAGTAAGCAGGTGAAGAAGCGTGGCGTTTCTTTCATAAATGACCTTTGGCCCCTCACCGACTTTTTCTTTATCGCGCCTGAGACCTTTGACCGCGATGATAAGTTTATCCGCAAAAACTGGACAGGAAATACTGCCTCCGAGATGACTCTCCTCGCAGAGCAACTGGAAAAAGTAGAGGACTTCAGCGTGGAGAGCATGAAAGCCATAGTAGACCCGTGGGTGGAGGAGACAGGCATTCGTCCATGGAATGCCTGGCGTATATGCCTTGTAGGCAAAGGACAAGGTCCCGACATGTATGAACTAGCTGCTTTCCTCGGCAAAGATGAGACTCTATGCCGCATGCGCCACGCGATAAAGACTTTGGACATTGAGCATTGAACATTTATTATAAAGCCCTATGTACTCGCTTGCCATCTACATATATATGTTTTGCATCAACCTTGTGGCCATCTTCAACCGCAAGGCGCGGCTGCTAATGGTAGGGCACAGCAAGACATACGATATACTGCGCCGCAGTATAAACGAGGGCGACAATGTGATTTGGTTTCACGCTGCCTCGCTTGGCGAATTTGAGCAAGGACGCCCGCTGATTGAAAAGATTCGCGAAAACCATCCCGAACACAAGATACTCCTTACCTTTTTCTCTCCTTCGGGCTACGAAGTAAGGAAAGACTACAAGGGAGCTGACGTGATTTGCTATCTGCCGTTTGACACCAAGCTCAACGCACGCAAGTTTATGCGAATAGCGAAGCCGAAGATGGCGTTTTTTATTAAATACGAATTTTGGCAGAACTACCTCTCCGAACTGCATCGTCGCGGTGTGCCAACATACAGTGTAGCCAGCATCTTCAGACCCAACCAAATATTTTTCCGTTGGTATGGCCATAAGTATCGCAATGTGTTACGCACCTTCGCCCATCTGTTTGTGCAGAACCAAGAGTCTGTTGACCTGCTCAAGACCCTCGGCATAACCAATACTACCATCGTCGGCGACACCCGACTGGACCGAGTGCTCCAGATACGCAAAGCAGCAAAAGACCTGCCAATGTGTGAGGCGTTTGAGAGTTCAAGAGTTCAAGGAGACAAGAATTCAAGAGACTATGTCGTGGTAGCAGGCAGCAGCTGGCAGCCCGACGAGGACATAATAATAGATTATTTTAACCGCCATCCCAATCAGCGACTTATCATTGCCCCGCACGTGGTCAGCGAGAGTCACCTCGCAGAGATAGAGAGCAAGCTGCAGCGCCCTGCCGTGCGCTATACCCAGGCCACTGCCAAGACTGCCGCCGAGGCACATTGCCTTATTATTGACTGCTACGGCCTGCTCTCATCCATTTATCGCTATGCTACCGTGGCCTATGTGGGCGGAGGGTTTGGCGCAGGCATACACAATGTGCCCGAGGCTGCTGTCTATGGAGTGCCCGTAATCATAGGTCCGAACAACAAGAAGTTTCGCGAAGCACGCAAGCTTATTGATTTAGGCGGATGTTTTGAGATAAATAACAGCGACGACTACGCCACCGTTATCGACACCCTGATTTCGCAACCCGCCTCTCTCACAAAAGCATCTACAGCCTCTGCTGATTACATAAAAGCAAACGCAGGAGCTGTAGATATGATATACAATTTCGTATTTAAGGGATAAGCTTAAACTCGTATCCTTCCTTTTGCAGCCACTCTATACTGCGGGGCAAAGCGCTCCACAGTTTATCGGCCGATCGCAACGAGTCATGGAAAGTGATTATGCTGCCAGGGCGAGCATAGCGCTTTACGTTCTCAAAGACATCGTCGGCATTAAGGCGCCTACTGTAGTCGCGCGTTACGAGATCCCACATCACCAATTTGTAGTCACGCTTAAGGGCATGGTATTGCCTGTTGCGCAGCCAACCATGAGGCGGGCGGAAAAGGTCAGAATGAATCAGAGCATCTGCCTTATGCACATTGGCTACGTAGTCCTTGGTTCGTACAGTGAGTCCGTTTAGATGATTGAACGTGTGGTTGCCAATGCGATGCCCTGCGGCCTTGACCATCTCAAACTCCTTGGGATGTTTTCTCACGTTGTCTCCTACCATGAAGAAAGTAGCCTTGATGCCGTAATGGTCGAGCACCTCAAGCACACGTGGAGTGATGTCAGGGATTGGGCCGTCGTCAAAGGTGAGGTACACAGCCCTCTCCTCCGGCTTTATTCGCCAGAGAGCCTTGAGACCGAATAAACGCAGGAAGCCGGACGGCTGCTCTATGAACATTATGGCAAGGAGTTAGCGGGAGTTAACGGATAGACTAGAAATCCAACTGGACGCCAGCTGCAGCAAGACGCTCGTAGTAAGAGTTAAATATTGCAGTGTACTTCTTTGCCAAAGCATCGCTGCCAATCTTCTCAAAGCTGAGGACAGCAGAGTAAAGATTCGTCATGTATGTGTTGCAGCTATAAGCGCTCATCTGCACAGGCTTGGCAGAGTAGTTGAGATACCAATTGAGATACTGGTCGGCTGTGCGTGCGAAGATCGTAAGGAGTTCCTCTGCCTTAGCCTTGTTGCCGACTGCATTCCATGCAAGAGCAAGGTCATTGGTGCCACCGATATAGTCGCCATAGCTGACAACCTTCTCGGGGAACATTTCGTCAGACTTCTCAAGCACCTTCTTAGCCCTCTCCAGATCGCCCCTCTGCACCAGTTCATCAGCAAGAATAGAGAACATGCGACGATTAGAAAGGCACATATGGCTCATGGTCTCGTCAATATAGATGCCCGGCTGGTTGAGATTACCGAACTTATACTTGTGCATCACATTGTCGTACATCTTCTCCACATCCACCGTCATACCATTAGCGAAGGCATTGAACGGTGTGACGCGATATGCCAAGCCCTCCTGCACAAAGTGACCTTCCAGTCCGAGGAAATTGTCAGGACCTACGGTAGTAGCGAAATAGATGGGACGCTCCCAGTTGGCATTGGCCAGCATTTCGAGCATCATCAGCGATGGCTTGTACAGCACATTGCGACCCTTGAGATCTATCACCATCTCGTCAGGTATCTGGCCTGTGCTGTCGGCAATGAGCATCTTCGAGCGCTTCACGGCCTCCTTATCGATAGTGATGACAATGCTATCAGTAGGAATAACATTGATCTCAGGATTGCGCACCCAGTACTTGAGGATATTCTTCAGCTCATATGGATTTTCACCAAACTGCTTACGCGCGAGTTCTGGATCTTCTTCATAGAAACGCTGTATCTCGGCCTTGTAACCGGGTTCTATACGAACATAGTCATTCTGTCCCGTGACATACTCTGCCCTGCTCCAGCTGATGGGCACAGCAGGCGAGCTGTAGGCCGGGCGGCACATCTGGTCGATGTACCAGTCGGTCTGCAGATAGCTAAGGTTGCATACGCGAGCATCCTGACGCACGCCCTCGGTGTCCTGATTATACCATAGCGGGAAGGTATCGTTGTCGCCATTAGTATAGATTATAGGATATGAGCCCTCCTGCAGAGTGTTGAGATAATTCTGCCCAAAGTCGCGGCAGGCGTAACGCCCACTGCGGTCATGGTCATCCCAGTTTTGCGACGCCATTTGAACAGGCACCAGCACACACACCACGCTTACTAGCGTGGCAACTATAGGATTGCTTATCTTAATACGCCTCAGCCAGTCGATGATGGCGGCCACGCCCATGCCCACCCAGATGGCGAAGGCATAGAAGGAACCTGCATAGGCATAATCCCTCTCACGCGGCTGCGACGGAGTCTGATTGAGGTAAACCACGATTGCGATGCCCGTCATAAAGAACAAGAAGAACACCACCCAGAACTGCTGGCCACCCTTGCGACCACGGAAAGCTTGCCAGAAAAGGCCAAGCAGACCGAGAAGCAACGGCAGGGCATAATAGACATTGTGTCCCTTGTTCTGCTTCAGCACATCTGGCAACTGGCTCTGGTCACCAAGGCGCATATCGTCGATAAAGGAGATACCGGTAATCCAGTTGCCGTTCTCGGTCTCACCAGCGCCCTGTATGTCGTTCTGACGTCCGCAGAAGTTCCACATAAAATAGCGCCAGTACATAAAGCCGAGCTGATAGCTGCCAAAGAAACTGAGATTGTCAATCTGCGTGGGAATTTCCAGAGTCTGCACCTGGCCATTGCCTGGATCGTAATCCACGTAGTTATAATGCATCTCACCCAGCCATGACTTATACTGGTTGGCCTTGCCGCTGTCCCATATACGCGGGAACAGCATATTCTGCGCATAAACATAGTCGCTCTTGCTGCCGACCTTGATATAGCTATCAGGCTCATCGGGGCTGGTCTTTTCCTTGCGCTGATAGATGTCCTTGCCCTCTGTCTTCTTGGGAATGAGGTGACTACCATCTTCTGGGTCTTCCTGCCACTCCAGCTGGGAGTTGAACGTAGGACCATAGAGCAATGGGGCTGAGCCATACTGGTCACGAGCCAGATAGTCACCGATAGTGAAGATATCCTCGGGCGAGTTCTGATCCATAGGCGGATTGGCCGACGAACGAATCATTATCAAAGCATACGTAGAGTAGCCTATCATCAGCATAAGGAAGCAAAGCAACGTAGTGTTGAGCAAACGGCGCAGATCGGTGTTTGCCACCACTTTCTTAACCATAAAGAGGGCATAGAACAGCGCGGCGACAATAACTATACCTATCAAGATGCTAGAGACACCGCTGCCAAAGAACGGAATACCCAGCATCACCACGGAGGCGATGAAGAGCCACTTGGCCTTGTGCAGCACTTTCTCCTTGAGGCTGAACCAGATGGCGCATATAACCACAGACACCAATATAAAAAGGTACACGATAAGACCTGTGTTGAACGGCATGCCCAGCACATTAACAAACAACAGTTCAAACCAACCGCCCACCTTCACGATGCCAGGCACAACACCATAGAGGATAATGCCGACAAGCACGAAGCTAAACAACAATGCCCACAACGAGCCTTTGACTGCAGCGCCCGGATAACGACGATAGTAGAATATCAGGACCATAGCCGGGATGCACAGTAAGTTGAGCAGGTGCACACCTATAGACAGACCCATCAGATAGGCAATAAGCACAATCCAACGGTCAGCCCCCGGTTTGTCTGCGTTGTCCTCCCACTTGAGGATAAGCCAGAACACCAATGCAGTAAAGAAAGAAGAGAACGCATATACCTCACCCTCCACAGCACTAAACCAGAAGGTGTCACTGAACGTATATACCAACGCACCGACCACGCCAGAGCCGATGATGGAAATCAGCTGTACGGAGGTTTTTACCTCGCCCTTCTCGCATATGAGGCGACGAAGCAAATGTGTGATAGTCCAGAACAGGAACAAGATGCAGCCCGCGCTAAGCAACGCAGACATAGAATTCACCATCTTGGCTACCTGCGTAGGATCGCTGGCAAACTGAGTGAACAGATTAGCCACCAACATGAAGAAGGGCGCACCAGGCGGGTGACCTACCTCCAAGCGATAGCCGGTCGTTATAAACTCGGGGCAATCCCAGAAACTGGCGGTCGGCTCAATGGTGGAGCAATATACTATCGCTGCCACGGCAAACATAAGCCAGCCGAACACATTGTTCAAAAGGTTGTATCTCTTCATTGTTTTGGATTGTTTCTTCTTTAAGATTTTCGGGAGGCACAGTAGGACTGCGCCTCCCGAAAAAGTCTATTTAAAAGCGATTATGCTTCTTTCTCTTCCTCTGCTCCTTGCTTTATCTTGCCACCGAGAATCAGGTAAGCCAGCGGGGCTGCAATAAAGAGAGAGGAAAGCGTGCCATATATGACACCGAGAATCATAGCGAACGAGAAGCTGCGGATGCTGTCGCCACCAAGGAAGAAGATACACAGCAACACGAGCAATGTGGTGGTTGACGTGTTGATGGTACGCGCCAGGGTGGTATTTAGCGACTGGTTGAACAGCAATTGCTTATCGCGCTTGGGATAGAGTTTAAGGAACTCACGGATACGGTCGAAGATAACCACCTTATCGTTGATGGAGTAACCGATACACGTCAGCACAGCCGCTATAAACGTCTGGTCAACCTCAAGGCTGAACGGCATCACGCCCCACAGCAGTGAGTAAGTACCGATGATGAGTAGCGAGTCGCATATAAGACCTACGGTACTACCAACGGAGAATGCGATGTTGCGGAAGCGAATGAATATATAGATGAATATGGCGATAAGGGCGAAGATCACAGCCTTAATAGCGCCATAAGTTACATCCTTGGCCACAGAGGGACCCACCTTCTGCGAGGAAATGATGGAGCCGCCGCTTTGGTTGTCACGATCCTTAAACTGATCAAAGGGAACGCCGGCAGAGAGCAATTTGCCTTCCTTGAGTGACTTATAGAGGATATTCTCTATCTCATTGTCCACAGAGGGATCGTTGCTGTCAATCTTATAGTTGGTGGAGATACGCACAGTCTTGCCGTCGGTACCCAGGGCGAGTACAGCCACGTTGGCCTCACCAGCATTGGCAGCTACTAGATTCTTCACTGTCTCTGGCACAACCTCTTTCTCAAACTTCACTGTATAGTTGCGACCACCGGTAAAGTCGATGCCGGCACTCAAGCCGCGGGTAAAGTAGGAACCGAAGCATACTACCAGAGCCACAGCCCAAACCACGAAGCTCACCTTGTAAGCAGACATGAACTTGTACTTCGTGTTCTGCATCATGTTCTTGGAGAATGCAGTGGTGAAGGTGATGTCGAGCCACTTGTCCTTCTTGTGGAAGTGCTCAAATACTATGCGGGTAAGCCATACTGCAGTAAATACGGATGCCAGCAGACCGATGATGAGGGTGGTGGCAAAACCGCGGATGGGACCAGTACCGAAGTTGAACAGGATGATACCGGTGATAATAGACGTTACGTTGGAGTCGATGATGGCCGAGAAAGCATTGCCGTAGCCGTCAGCGAGAGCCGACTTAATCTTCTTGCCAGCACGAAGTTCCTCTTTAGTACGCTCATAGATAAGCACGTTGGCATCCACTGCCATACCGAGGGTAAGCACCATACCAGCGATACCACTCATGGTCAGCGCGGCCTGGAAGGAGGCCAGCACACCGAGGATGAAGAAGAAGTTGATGATCAAGGCGCTATTGGCAACCATACCCGGACGGAAGCCGTAGAGCAAGCACATGTAAATCATCAGCAGCACGAATGCCACGATACATGACATGATACCCTTGTTGATAGACTCCTGACCGAGTGACGGACCTACGGTGTCGTCCTGAACAATCTTCACGGGAGCATCCATCTTGCCGCCCTTCAGCACATTGGCGAGGTCCTTGGTGTCCTCGGTGGTGAAGTTACCGGTAATCTGAGAACTACCGCCATTGATTTCGGTCATCACATTGGGAGCACTATATACAACACCGTCGAGCACAATAGCTACGGCTCTGCCGATATTGTTCTTGGTGATAGTAGCCCAGGTGCGAGCACCGTCGTTGTTCATCGACATATTCACCTCGGGACGGCCATCCTGGCCGAAATCAGCGCGAGCATCGGTAATGGCGTTACCCTCCAGCGGAGCCTTGCCGTCAGCAGTGGTGCGGATAGCGTAGAGCTCGAACACGTCAGCATTGGGGAACATATCGCTGGCCTTCACGCCCCATTTAAGCGACAGGTCGCCGCGCAGAGTAGCCTTAGCCTCAGGCGAGTTGAGAATCTTGTTAACCTCGGCTGTGTCATACGACATGACATAGGCAATCACTGCACTACCGCTGCGTGAGTTCTGTGCTGGAATCATCATCGACAGCAGCGGGTGAGCCTTCTTGTTGGCAGCGCGCTGCTCTGCGTCAGCAGTCTTCTTGTTGTCGGCCTTGAGTTGGATGCCAGCCTTAGTGGTGTCGGCAGCTGCTGGCTCAGCGGCAGTTGTACTGTCGGCCTCTGCGGTGCCACCCACGAGTTTGGTGTCGAGAGCCTGAATCTCCGGCCAGATGTCGGGGAAACTATAGGTCTCCCAGAACTCAAGGTTTGCACTGGTCTGGAGCAGTTTGCGCACGCGCTCGGGCTCCTTCACACCAGGCATCTCCACCATGATACGGCCGAGGCTTCCCTCCAACTTCTGGATGTTAGGCTGAGCCACACCGAAGCGGTCAATACGCGAGCGAAGCACGTTGTAGGAGTTGTCGATAGCGTCCTTGACCTCTGCACGCAGCACCTTCTCAATGTCGCTGTCAGACGACTGAGCATTGATTTTGTCGCTCAGTTGCTGGGTGGCAAACACTGCAGAAAGCTTGTTCTTGCCTGCAATGCCCTGATAGGCGTTAATAAACAAGGTGATAAAGTCATCCTGACTCTCGTTGGCCTGCTTCATTGCCTGCTCATATGCCTTTTGGAAGTTGGCATCGCCGGCATTGTCGGCAGCAAGTATCTTCACGATGTCGGGAACAGAAACCTCAAGGGTAACATTCATACCGCCCTTCAGGTCAAGGCCGAGACCAAGCTGGTATTCCTGGCACTCCTGTAGGGTCTTAAACATCCACACCCGCTCATTCTTCATTGAGTCGAGATAGCGCTGGCCCGCAGCGGGAGCCATCTTGGCAGCCTTGCTCTCATAGTGACTAGTCACGAAGGAGAACGACAGATAGTAGATGCACACAAGTGTAAGCAACACGGCAAACACTTTTACAAATCCTTTGTTTTGCATTTTGTTATTGTTATTTATGTTTGTTATTTTTTAAAAGTCCAAGAGACGTAATTAGCGGCGGCAAATGTAATGCTTTTTTTCTTTTTGGCTATGTTATTATCTCTTTATTTCGCAAAATCGGAACATTTTTTCATGTTTTTGGCATCAAGCAGTATCATTTTTTCAATCTTTTACACGCTTGAGCCATGTCTCAATGGGATAGTGGTCCGACATCTTCTGCCTGCTGTCAACCCTTGCTCCAAAGGAGCGCCAGTGGCGACTGCAGAGTATGTTGTCAAGGCGGAAATACATCCTATTTAGATGGTAGGTGATTCCCGGCCCATTGCCGGAGGCTGTGTAGGCATCGTCCAGTAGTCGGCACAGCCGGGTATGGACATATCCCAGGGGTGACTCGTTGAAGTCGCCGCACACTATCACGGGCTTGTCGCCCAGTTGCTCCAGATAGCGGGCCAACGAGTCGGCCTGCTCAGCGCGGCGCAGTCCGGCATCGTTCACCTTGCGGCCCAGACGTAGAAAGTCCTCGCTCGTGCTGTCGCGATCGGAGATAGTCACCAGTTTCTGATAGGTAGCTTTGTCCTCAGGATTTATTGAGTTTGAGATAAAATGGCAGTTGACCACATACACCGTGTCGCTCTCTATCTTTACGCGATAGATCACACACATGTGTCCTGGTGACGAAGAGCGGATAATATGGCGATCGAGTATGGGATAGTTAGAGTAGAGCGTCAGCGCGTTCCATGATTTAGAGGAATACACCGAGTCGCTGTACTGCCAATGAGCCACGGCGTTCTCCACCGCCTCCTTATATTTCAAATTGTAGTGGCTCTCCTGCGCACAGAACAAATCGGCATCGCTATGATGCAGATAGTCTATCATCTGTGCCTGCGCCACAGAGTCCTTAAGGCCGGAACCAAAACCATAGGTGTTGTAGCTCACCACTTTGATGCTGCCTTTGGGCACTGGCTGCGGCATGCTGACGGGGCAGTAGGTATGCAACTTGCCCACACACAGCAACAAGGCGCCAAAGCTCCAGAGCCATTTCTTAGAACCGGCAATGAGCCACGCAACCATAAAAGCAAAAGTGGCGACAGCCAAGAATGGGAACAGAAGACCCAGCGACACCTCCCACCCGAAGGTATGGGGATTGATATAGCCGCCAAATGCAGACAACAGCAACATAACTATCAACAATATATTGAAAACCAGCAATAATTTGGTCAATACGCTGCCAATATGTCTGTGCACCTTCTTCATCCGTTCTCTTTACTCCATTTTTTCCTGTCTCCTTACCCCCTTTATATATATAATAAGGTGTATGTGCTACGTGTTGCGGAAGTTGAAAATAGTCTTTTTCTCCTCCTCCGTCAAGCAGTCGTAGCCAGAGCATTTCACTTTCTCCAATATGCGGTCCACCTCGGCCTGACGTGCTTTGCGCTTAGCAAGAGCATCGGCATATTCATCGATGGAATCGTCGTTTTTAACATTCTTAGTCTTCGTACTCTCAGGTTTGCGTACACGTTCCCACATACTTTTCTTGGGCTTATACTCTTGCCAGCTGCTGAAGCCGCCTCGGCCTA
>JAGCTG010000131.1 GCA_017963785.1 Bacteroidaceae bacterium
CTTCGCTTGCGAAAGACTCATATACCTCGTCACCTACCTCAAACGAATCAAGATGGATGCCGGGACCTATCTGCGCCGTAACGTCAGCTGGTTGGGTGCCATAGACTGCGGCCATCTTTGCCAGAGCCTTCTGTGCGATACACTTCGCTGTTCCCCTCCAACCGGCATGAACGGCGCACACGGCCCGATGCACACTGTCATGCAACAGCACCGGGATGCAGTCGGCGGTAGAAACGCCGATGCATACTCCCACCATGTCAGTCATCAGAGCGTCGATGCCTTCGAGCCGTTCAGCCCGTTCCTCTGCAGGGAGACCGAACATCTCGTCATCGACAACGGCAATCTCGTCACCATGCACCTGATGAGGCATAATCAGATGGCCGTCGTCAATGCCCAGAAGCCCACAGAGCGCATCGCGATTTCGCTTGATGGAATCCTCGTTGTCACCGCAGTAAGGATTGATGTTAAACTCGCCGTAGCGCCCCTTGCCATAGCCCCCTTGTCGCGTAGAGCTGAAGGCAGTCACGTCATGGCCGAGATGATATAAATTCAGACTAGGAAGAGCCACACTCGTTATTTTTGTATGCAAAGGTACAAAACATGCGAATAAATCACTATCTTTGCATCGATAAAAATGTAAAACGATGAAGATAGGAGACAAAGCCCCCGAAATTTTGGGCAAGGATGAGCAGGGACGGGACATCCGTCTGAGTGATTACAAAGGCCGTAAGCTGGTGCTGTATTTTTATCCGAAGGACAACACCAGCGGTTGCACGGCAGAGGCATGCAGTTTGCGCGACCACTATGGCGAATTGCAAGGAGCCGGGTATGAGGTGGTCGGGGTGAGCAAGGACTCGGCCTCCTCGCATGTAAAGTTCAAGGAGAAGCACTCGCTGCCTTTCCCTTTGATTGCTGACGTTGATAAGACACTGATGCAGGCTATGGGCGCATGGGGCGAGAAGACCATGTACGGCAAGAAGACGATGGGCACCATCCGTACCACCTTTATTATAAATGAAGAGGGGGTGATAGAGCAAATCTTTGCAGGTAAGCAGGTCAAGACAAAGGAGCACGCCGGGCAAATCTTGCAATAGCCGGGCCGGCATACCATAATTCGCAAGCAACCCCAAAAACTCAAACAGCATGAAGATATCAAAGATTAAAGTAGCAAAGTTTGATGACGCGGCTCAGGTGCCGCAGGTGATGAACGAGAACGGCGTGGAGTGGAACACCATAGGGTGCTGCAACTGGCCGGAGGAGTTTCCGTATAAGCCGAAGGCCGAGTTTCGCGTAGCCTACACTGACGATGCCTTTCTGGTGCATTACCGTGCGAGCGAAGACAGCGTCAGGGCAAAGTATGGTGAAGATGATGGCGATGTGTGGACCGACTCATGCATGGAGATGTTTCTGTCGCCGTGTCCCGAGGATGGTAGCTACTATAACCTGGAGTGCAACTGCATAGGCACTGTGCTGCTTGGCTACGGTGATGGCAAAGGCTATAAAGAGCGAGCTTCTGCTGACGTAACAAGTGCCATCAAGCGCTGGGCATCGCTGGGACGTACTACCTTTGCGGAGCGAACAGCCGAAAGTCCTTGGGAAGTGGCGCTGATTGTGCCGTTTGCTTCCTATTGGAAACATGCCTTCCGACCTGAGGCGGGCTTGCAGATACGTGGCAACTTCTACAAGTGCGGCGACGAGTTGCAGAAACCACATTTCCTGTCGTGGGCTCCGATAACGTGGGAGAAACCAAATTTCCATCTGCCGGCATTCTTTGGTGAGCTGACATTCTGCTGACGATTTTAGTTCTTTTCTATAGATTTGCAATTTTCTTAATGCAAAATTTGGTAGAGAGCTAAGAAAATGCGAATTTTGCTTTGTATATAATAAATAATGCTTTGTATATAATAAATAAGGTATAGAATATTATTATTAACCCTTAAATACAAAACTATGGTAAAAAAATTACTCCTCTTGTTTGCCCTCGCCTTGACGGCGGCTACATGGACTACCATGGATGCCCGCTGGGTGATAGGAGAGCGCAAGAATGCCAGCCAGATTCACGCTGGCGACACAGTGGTATTGCAGTTCGCTGCCAAAGAGTCGCAGTCTGACCGCTACCTGCAGGTGGCCGATGAAAGCTACACCGACCGCGACCTTATTATTGGCAAAGGCCTAGGTATAGGCAGCGCTGCCATCATCACCTTCGAAGAGGGACCGAACGACATCCGCACGGATGCCCCGACCCTCTATATCAAGTTCGTGGAGAACGACATGTACATCAAAGCCAAGTACTATGTGTGGGACCCCCCAGGCATGACGCTTACCTCTTCAATCGATGAGGCTGCTCCCTGGCAGGTGCTCAACTGTGGTGAGCCTATCCCCTGGTATGATGAAGGCAATAGTTATACTCACTGGGAGTTTGCCGATGATGCCATCACCGATGACAACTCGGTGGGCTTCAGCGTATCTACTTCAGAGACAGGTTTCGCTTACCTCTCTTACTGGGTAGCTACCGGCAATCAGCTCCCCATCACCTGGGCTTACTGTACTGGCAACCAGTGGAATGCTTACTCCGTAACTTATGAGAAAGACCTGCGCGATGACCTCCAGCAACTGATTGATTCCTACACCAGCGATGCAGAATATCTCGGTGGCACTGACCCCGGCTTCCTCTCGCAGGAAGAGGTGGATGCCTATGAGAACCTGCTGCAGTCAGCGTTGATTCTTTGCTACGACGGCACCGCCACCGACGAGCAGCTGAAGGAAGCATACGATGGCCTGAAGGAGGCACGCGCCAACATGGGCTCCTCATTGGTGCCCATGACCGAGGGCTACTACTACATCCTTAACGACGACGAGAACATCGTCAACAATGGCGTTACGCCTAAGGGTATGTATCTTGACGAGGACAGAGGCTCTTACTACTACGGCCCCTTCGACCCCGAGGATATCAGGTTTGTATATAAGGTGTCGCCTTATGAGGACGACAAGTGGACCATTGAGAACCTCAAGGATGGCACCTATCTGGGTATCGCCACAGCATTCTGCGGCACCTTCGCTCCCACCACCGATCCGAGCAACTATGTGGACCTCTACTGCTGGAGTGGCACCGGCTCATGGTGTATCAAGACCTACAACGGCACGCGCACCTGGACCATGACTGCTCACGGCAGTCCTGG
Source organism: Bacteroidaceae bacterium (assembly GCA_017963785.1). Lineage (GTDB taxonomy): Bacteria > Bacteroidota > Bacteroidia > Bacteroidales > Bacteroidaceae > UBA6382. Next base: position 3,180 of record JAGCTG010000131.1, read on the forward strand.
CGACAGCGACGAGAAGACCGACTACGTCTGGGCTTACAATGGCCGCGAGGTTGAGGACGTTGCCCACAAGACCTGGGGCTGGCGTTTCCAGCGTGTGAGCGATGACCTGATGGAAGGCTTCATGGATGCTAAGCAGCAGGCTGACCGCACCCGTGAGCTCCGCGAGCTTGTAAGCGAGGGAAAAGAGCTCTACGCCAATCTGTTTAACTACACCATGGATGCTGACGGCCTCATCAAGGTGGTTGACGGTGATGTCTATGACAACCCGCCCTCTGAAAACTGTCAGATCAGTGGTACGCTCAAGGGCGACGGCTCAAATTATCTCTACATGGCCGGCAAGTACGAGTACCTCATCGATGAGTTTGACTCCACCTACATGAAGTGTAGCGATTATATCCAGGTAGATCTGTCCGAGACTCCTGTGCAGACAGTTACATTCAAGTGGGAGACCCGTTGCGCCAGCATGCAGTACGGCACCACCAACCAGCACACCTGGGGTGTGGAGGAGCGTCCTAACGCAGTGGAGATTTATGCCACCAACGACACCGTCAATGGCGGTGAGTGGGTGAAGGTAGGCGCCAACAGCTTCGGCACCGTGACCGATGAAGACCGTGCCAATCCTTTCCCGGCCGTAACCTATACCCTTGACATGGGCGAGCCCTATAAGTTTATCCGTTATGTGGTAAGGAGCAATGCCAAGGGCGGCAGCGGCTGCACCCTCTCGTTCTTCCAGATCTATGGAGCCATCGAGGACAAGACCACCTCGCAGTACTACACCACCGAGGGTATGAAGGAACTGGCCGACGCACTGAAGGCCCTTACCCAGACCAGCACAGGTATCGTGAACGCTGACACCGCTACCGACGAGGATATCCAGAACATGAAGGATGCCATCGCTGCAGTCCGTGAGCTCTACGCTGACACAACTGCTCTCTCTAAACTCATTGCCGAGAGCGAGGTGCTGCTGCAAGGCATCGTTGTTGGTGACGGCATGGGTGAGCTGAGCGACGAAGCTCTGGCTACCGCACTGCGCGCAGCTATTGATGATGCTCGTGCCACAGCTTTCACCACTCCTATCTCCGCTCCCGCTGTCAAGGCAGCTGAGAAGTCAGTGGGCGATGCCAAGGCAGCGTTCCTGGCAGGCCTCAAGACCTTCGAGGTAGGCAAGTGGTACTTCATCACCAACCTCGACACAGACCGTATGGGCGATGCCGGAGCAGAGGATGCTATGTGTGGTGGAAACGCTATCTACCTCAACTCCAAGTATCCCGGTAGCTCCGTTACTAAGTGGGGACTCTTCGATCCCGCCAGCATGACGCTCAATGCCGACGGCAATCCTAAGGCTATGTGGCAGTTCGTGCCCGTAGAAGGAACTGAGTACTATGCTATCCGCAACCTCTACAACGGCTACTACCTCGGCGACTACGCAGGCGACAATATCAACCTGCCTATCAGCGAGACCCCTGTGCCCTATGACGTAGCCTACACTGGCAATGCACAGTTCTCCCTCATTCCGAAGACCAAGGCCAATGCCAAGGGCTGGAGCCTCTGGCCCGAGGGCTTTGAGTGTGACGTGGTATGTCATGATCCCGGTACCCCCGCTTCTGCATGGACCTTCGTAGAGGTAGTGCCTGAGGAGCAGGAGGCTATCTCCATCAGCGACTTTGCCATGAACCTTATCGATGTCATGACCGTGCCCTACGATGTAAAGGACATCGCTGAGTACAACGACGATGTGCATACCTACGCCATCAGGAAAATCACTCAGTATGAAGTGGAACCCACCGAAGAAGGAGGCACTGCCGAGCTCTGCACAGAGATAGAGCTCTACGAGAAGAATGAGTTTAAGGCAGGCGAGCCTTTCATCATCGGTCTCGGCAACTGGCAGGCACCTGAGGACGAGGCACCCTTCGAGCCTTACGACCTCATCATCCCGTTCCCCACTGAGCAGGTAGACCATAGCTACACCTTCGTGGCCAACGGTATCGTAGGCGGACTCCATAGCACCAAGCCTGAGCCGACCACTGCCATCTCTACCGGTAAGAACTTCATTCCGTTCACAGGCACCTTCGATGCCCAGACCGGTGTGATAGATCCTTCCACATACAGGGGAGAGGTAGAAGGCGTTGAGACAGCAGCCACCCTCGTGATTATGGGCGACCTTAACCGTGTGCCCGATCTCACAGACCCCGCTGATGTCAATGGCGACGGCAACAAGAACACCGCTGACGTAGTGGCAGTATATACCTTCATTGAGAAGGGCACCGAGAGCGGCTTCACCCGTGAGGCTGCCGATGTGAACCGCGACGGCAATGTCAACACCGCTGACGTGGTAGCCATCTACACGGCTATCATCGGTGGCGAGGGAGCAGGCAGCCGTGCGTTCAAGGTGCAGATGTCCAGGCTCTTGAAGTAAATTCAGACAATAACCAATAGCAAGGAGGGGTGGCGTGAGCTGCTCCTCCTTTCAACCCCAAACCTATTTATTATTGCTATGAAAAAAGTTGCTTTTCTTTTGATGATGCTGGCCTCCTTTGTGCTGGCTGATGTCGTTTCGGCGCAGGTGCCGAGTATTCCGCGCAAGTCTCCCACCACGAACCGAGTGAAGGTGCAGCCGCAGCGCAATCCCAATGTGGCATGGGGCACACAGTATGACTGGCTCTCCACCCGCTATGCCACTTATGATGACATCCGCAACTATGACCGCGGACAAATCCGCGTGCTGAAAAACTCTATCTACGCTCGCCATGGGCGTAAGTTCAAAGATGCACAGCTACGCTCTTACTTCAATTCACAGTCATGGTATAGGCCGCGCTATGATGAGGTGCCTGCCAGGCAGATGAATAAGTATGAGAATGCCAATATCGCCTTTCTCAAGAAATACGAGTAACTAATGCGGCGTAGCCTGGCATTTTTGTGGTTTGCTCTCTTTGCTTTCCTGCTGACCGCCTGTGGGGGCGGCAAGGCTCCCGAATATAAGGAGAAGACGCTGCAGGAGAGGAAAGAGAGCTTCCATCGCGACATCGTGACCGACGATTTGCGCCTCTTTGACCTGCGTGGCAGCGTGAGGCAGATTGATGCCGGTCGTGCGGTGATTGGCTTTACGGCTGGCGGACTGCTGGAGAGCGTGGTGTACGATGGCGACAGCCTGCAGATTGTCCGCAATAGCGAGGGAGAGGTTAAGCATCTCATGAGGGCTGACGGCGGTGAGGTGCCTATAGGCGAAATAACTCACGCCTGCTCTCAGCGGAACAGGCGTGTGGTGTATTGGGAATAAGGTTAGGGAATGCGACTACCACAAAATAATCTAAGCCACCTAAGCCATTAATGTTCAATACTCAATGTTCAATGCTCAATGTTCAATCGTCTAAGCCACCTAAGCCAATTCTATTCAGTCGGCTCGGGTGAGGGCGCCGGCTCTGGTGCAGGTGCCGGTTCTGGTGCAGGTGCAGGTGTCGGTTCGGGAGTGCTGATTTCTATTTCTTCGCTTTCTGCGGGAATCTCCTCGGGCACCTCGGTGCGTATGACGGGCTTGACCTCAGGCTCCACCTCTACGCGTGCGGGGGTGGTGTCGGGCGGCAGGGTCTGCATGGCTGCCACGGTGTCTTCTGCCTC
>JAGCTG010000132.1 GCA_017963785.1 Bacteroidaceae bacterium
ATCTGAATAGCATACTTCACAGCCTCTTTCTTAGACCCGCCAAGATAACGAGCAACGAACTTGATAAAAATTTTTTTCATACTTAAAATTTTTTAATTGATAATTGATAATGGATAATGGATAATTAGGAGACAGGCCTGTGTGACCTCGAAGTCCGAGGCTGACATCTTCCATCTTCCATCTGACATCAGCCTCTTCCTTCTTACATCTTACATCTTCCTTCTTACATCACTTAGTCCTGATCGACCTGATCGTCGCCGTCACCACCGCCGTTGTCTCCACCGCCACCAGTGTTGCCACCGGTATTGTCACCGCCACCAGTGTTACCACCAGTGTTATCGGAGCCACCGCCCTGAGTAGATCCACCGCCAGAGTTGCCACCGCCACCAGAGTTTTCTGTGTCATCAGTGTCCTCAGTAGAGCCTTCTGTGACAACCTCGCTGGCCTTCGTCACGCGCTTCATATCGGCGCGCTGTTCGAAGATAGCGTTGAGGCCCTTCGGCAGAGTCACCTCGATAGAGAGGGTGCAGTCAGAGATAGACAGATCACTGGTCTCGATCTCGCGGTTCACGTCGATTCTCGCAGCCTTCTGCGGATCCGTCTCAGCGGCCTTGCGAGCTTCCAGACGAGCCTTCAGCTGACTCTGCGAGAGCGAGCCGCTCACCTTCGGACGCAGGATGATGCCACTGGGCGAGCAGACGCACTTGGCGTTCAGCGTCAGAATGTCGATCACCTTTGTCTCCAACTGCTGCATAACCGCGGCAACATCGGCAGCCATGACGGTCGAGCCATTTGAAAGTCGCGCGCACCAGTCGGCGAAGTCAACACTCTGGGTGTTCACCAGGCGGGGTACCACAATCTTCTCATTGAGAATCTTGTTCAACTGTTTTTGAAACTGTACTTGTAACACGATATTGCCCCTTGCCGGTAGGGGACTTGGTATTTAGCCCTGCTATTGCCGAGCCCCGGCGGGATTAATTAATAATTGAAAATTGAAAATTGAGAATTGATAATTAGAGATTTCTGCGATTTCCGCGATTTCTGCGAGACTAATCATCTGTGGAATCAGTGGAATCTATGAGAGTTAAAATTGTCCGCGTGAGTTATAATGTATCAACATTTCAAAGACCGCTTGGATAATCAATTTCTGTGATTTCTGTGGTTTCTGTGTGAGACCTTGGAACTGATTTCCGACAGCAAAATTACTACAGCATTCCAGTCATTCCAAGCAAATGACATCGACGTGACAGGCACTATGACACGCTATATGACAGACCCATCAAATCCAAGAAATCTATGACAAATACTAACATAAACGGACCCATAAGTGACTCGTCAGACGTGAAGTCACTACTTGACACCATCGACCAGCTTTACCGAGTAAGCTGTTCGGTGCTCAACGACCATACGCAGACGTCATTACGCATGGCCATCGCCATCGAGGCACAAATGCTGCTCTCGAAACTGCAAGTGATGAACCGCCGCTGGAAGATCCACCTGCCCTTCAAAGAAGCCAGTCAGGTGGACTTCTACAAGGCATACGAGCGCATGGCAAAGATTTCGAGCGAGATGGCCGAGACGGCGACAGACGACGCATCACGCAAATTCAGCCGCTACTGCCCGTCGAAACATTTCCTGCTCGACCTCTACTCCGTGCTCTCAGCTGAAGATGGCGACCGCAGCAAGCCCTATTACGAGGATACCGATGTCAACAGGTTCGTAGAACAGCAGAACGTGATGCAGACCGTAGTGACCGACAACTGGAAGGAGTATGTCACGCGCGTGTCAGACAAGTCTGTGACCGACCTCAGTGCACGCGGAGAAGCAGAGATAGAAATCTCCTACGATGCGCAGTTTGTGCAGACAATATGTTGCAATGTGCTCAACGAACTCTCTGAGGAGCTCTATGCCATCAACCTGCGCCTCACCTCACCTATCACCCGCAAGGAGTTTGCCCGACTGGCCGACCGCATACTGATAGAGGAAGAGTATGGCGGGCGGTTTGCCTTCCTGAAGGCCAAGGCCAAGGTGACTACCTGGATGAACAAGACCCCCTACGACCGCATTGAGGCAGAGCGCGACGAACAGATCGCTGCGTGTATAGAAGATATCGGTAAGACCCGTTACGGAGGTCTGTTCACGCAGAACGTAAAGATCTACAAGGACTTTAACGACCAGCGCGACAGCTTCGGCAAGTTTCTTTTCACCGTGCGCGACCGCATCACCAAGGAAGAACTGAGCCAACTGTTCGAACTCGTGTTTCGCATCCATCACCTCCGCAATCTGCCTTCGCAGAACGAGCAGGATGGCGACGACGATGCAGAAGACCAACATAAGCCATCTGCCACCGACGGGCCGTCCAAACCCGAGCTGCCCGTGGAGTTCAGCCAGAACTTCCGGGGTAACGACGAGGCCGTGGCCAAGTTCTACGAACTACTCCACAAGTGCGGCCCATACATCAACCGCCCGAAGAAGAAGAACGTCGATTCATCTCCGGCGGCCAAGTTCGCCACCTGGAAGTGGGGGCATCTGCGCAATGCACTTGTCAGGCTGAAGCTACTCTCAAGCAAAGTCAGCTTTCCCACCTTCTCCAAGTTTATTCACATGGTGTTCCCCGACCGCTCGGAAGACAGCATTTACCGTGCCCTTTACCGCGTCGATGAGGAGACCAGTAGTAGCATCGTGTCCGACGTCATAAAATATTTCCAACCCGTATCCGACATCGTGAACCGCGATTTATAACGCCTAACTCTCCGCTCGCTTGTTCCCGCAGGGTCTCAAGAACTCTCACCTTTCAACTTTCAACTTTCAACTGGAAAAAAATGACCCCCAAAAATTTGGCTCGAGCCAAAACCCCTTTTAGCTCGAGCCAAATCCCCATTTGGCTCGAGCCAACTCCCAAATTGGCTCTAACTAATGTATAAAGCATTTCACTTTGCAGAGCAAAGCCCATTTCTGCTATTTCTGTCATTTCTGCGGGACATACTAATAGACGATAGAAAAAACATAAAATATTTGGAACTTTCGATATTTATCAGTATCTTTGCCCCCAAAAAGATAAAAGAAGATAATATTTAAGAGAAGATAGAGATATGGCGACAATAGTATTAGATGTGCAGGACGAGAGCCTGCTGACACAGATAAAAAAAGCATGTCAGTTACTGAAGGGCGTGGCTTCAGTTAGGGTTCATAAGACCAAGAACGAAGACATTACCCAAACGGCTGGATACAAAGAGGCCATGGAAGATATTAAGCATGGCCGAGTGTATCATGCTGAGAGTGTGGATGAAATGTTTAAGCAGATCCTGGGCTGATGTATAGCATTAATTATACCCATCAGTTCAAGAAAGACATGCGTAAGTGTGTCAAGAGGGGCCTTGAAGTTGAAGAAATAAAGACTGCAATTAGGATTTTATCGGAAACAGGAACACTCCCTGCTGAGTATAAGCCGCATCCTTTAAAGGGTGATCGTAAGGGGCAGTGGGAGTGTCATATTGAACCGAATTGGCTTATGACGTGGGAGCAAAATAACAACGAACTTACGCTCCTTTTCCTCCAGACTGGCACTCATGCCGACCTCTTCGGCTGGTAATCACCCATCTTCCTATTTCTGTTCTTTCTATGTGACACTCGCTTTCACCTTTCAACTCGACATAACTTTCAACTCTCAACTTTCAACTTATTAAAACTTTCACCTTTCAACTTGATAAATAATTATGGCAAACAAGAAGAACGAAATAGCAAAGGCTGCAAATGCCCTGATGCCCATCAGCATTGAGGAAGTGGAAGACAAGATTGTCACGCTGCGCGGCCAGAAAGTCTTGCTCGATCGTGATGTGGCAGAGTTGTATGGCGTTGAGACACGAAAGGTCAATCAAGCTGTACGTAATAATCCCCGCAAGTTCCGTGAGGGCTATGTATTCGAATTGAGTAAAGAGGAATCAGCTGCTCTAAGATCAAATCTTTTGACCTTAGAACAGTCTCTAAGATCAAATAATTCTACCTTAGAGACAGTAAATGGCAAGGGACGACATAGCAAATACAACTTTAAAGCGTTCACTTCCAATGGCCATTTCTGCTCTTTCTGCGGGACTACCCTTTGCATCGCAAAGGCAATTTCTGTGATTTCTTGCGTCCCTTCGGTAGCAAGCGAGCATAGCTCGAGCGCCGTGATTTATGTGTGATATAAAAAAACATGAGCGAAGTAAGCGACGCGATACAAGCGAAAGCTGCGAGTAAGCGAGTATAGTGCCAAATCGCATTTGAGCACTTTCGAGCGTGAGCAGGCTCGACAAAGTCAAATGCCTCGCCTTTAGCGACCGCATCATCAAGTTGAATGATTACTTGTTGAGCCAGGCAGCGAACAAGAAACCTGCCTACAAGCTGGTCAAAGGCAAAAGGGTATACGAGAAGAGCATACCCGTTTACCTGCAGTCAGTCTCTGCACTATGTAACCAATTGCTCCGTGCTGGTACCAGCATTGGTGCTAACAATGCCGAAGCCTGCAATGCAGTAAGATAACCGATGGAGCAGCGAGAGCCATCATGCTCGCATGTTTGGCCGAGTCGTGACAGAGGTCGAGCGTAGCTCAAGGCCGATTTCAAGTCCAAGAGCTTCATAGCTCTGAAAGAAGCAAGGGAATCCTTATATTGGATAGACCTATTGCACCGCAATGGCTATCTTGATGATATACAATATAACAGCATTTATGCTGACTGTGAGGAACTTGTTAAGATATTGGTACATAGATGCAAAAAGATAGGCGAAAGTATAACGGAAGAGTAACATCTTCCTTCATCCATCTTACATCATCCATCTTAATGATTGCGAAGAATTAGTGAGGATCTTGGTAACAAGATGCAAAACGCTAAATGCAGTAGAGAATAAAGAAGAAGCAAAGAAATAAAGGAGATTCGCAAGATTGGGTGGGCGGAAGCAACATCTTCCTTCTTCCATCTTACTTCTTCCATCAACAATCTCTTCCTTCTTACATCTTCCATCTTACATCATAAAATTCCGCGCGATTTTTAGCGCAAAGTGGAATTTTATTTGTACCTTTGCAGCCGGAAACCCAACATATCCTATGTTAGGAGGTATATTTATTGGTAAAAACGAGGCTTACGACAGTGTTTGACACTGGCGACGCCGTAGGCGTACCAATCTTACATTTTCCATAATACATCTTACATCAATGACCTGTCGCGAGACAGCATATAAAAAATCGTTATGTATTCGGAGGGAGGCTTACAACTCTCATAAAAAAAACAAGTATGATGAATGATATGGCATTGGGATTACAATTCGTGGGCAACCACATCTTCCCTCTTCCTTCTTCCATCTTACATCAAAAGCCTCTCCTCCTTCTTAAAACAAAAACAAATGAATGTATATAAAACCGCCATAGATGGCGTATCGTTAGACAAACAGATCAAGGAGTCCCTGTTGCGAGGCGAATTTCATTGTGATTTGTGTGTGACATATTATATTTCTGCGCGATTATCGCGTTATGTGTGTTTTTTTTGTAATTTTGCAGCCGAAAATCCGACATATACTATGCTAGGATGTATTTTTATTGGTAAAAATCAGGCTTGCGACGGTGTTTGACACCGGCGGCGCCGTAGGCGTAAGTGCACCTGTGTACTTTTGATAGATATCTTATGCAATACCATATATTTTCACCCTATCGCGTTTGCCCCCTTGGGGCGCATGTGGATCATCAGCACGGACTGGTGACCGGCTTTGCCATTGACAAAGGCGTTGACCTTTGGTTCGATGTCTCACCTGACAGCCATGTCCATCTGGAGTCACGCACTTTCGAGGGCGTGGTCGATTTCGACCTGAGCCAGCCCTCTCAGGTCAAGGAAGGCCATTGGGGTGACTATGCCCGTGGTGCCAAGTATGCCCTGCGCAAACGCTTCAATCTGTCTAAGGGCATCACTGGCGTTATCCAAGGTTCTCTGCCTGTTGGAGGTCTCTCCAGCAGCGCAGCTGTACTCATCGCCTATGTCATGGCTTTTGCCAAGGCCAACGACATCTCTTTGCAGCCCTTCGAGATCGTCAAGATAGCCTCTGAGGCCGAGCGCGAGTATATCGGTCTGAATAATGGTCTGCTCGATCAGGCCTGTATAGCCCTTGGCAAGAAAGACGGCTTGCTCTTCCTCGATTGCGATAGCAACGAGTGGCGCATCATCAAGCGCCACCCTGATATGCCTGAGTTCGCTATAGGCATCTTCTTCTCAGGCCTCACCCGATCGCTGGTCAATAGCGACTATAACCTGCGCGTGTTTGAGTGCAAGACCGCGGCCTGGGACATGCTGGCCTATACCGACCAGCCCCTGAAGACGTTTGACAAAACGTTCCTGCGCGATATTCCCAAGTCCACGTTTGATAAGACGCGCATTGCCATGCCAGCACGCTTTGCTCGCAGGGCTG
>JAGCTG010000133.1 GCA_017963785.1 Bacteroidaceae bacterium
AAGAGATGGTTAAGCTCGCTTAAACAGGACTTTGGCATGCTACTATGGGCGATGCTCGCAGAGCATGCAGCACAGACAAGTGTTTTTGTGGTTTTTGTTTCTGATAATTAATGATAAAATTATATGATAATTAATGTTCAACTGCGAAGTTCTCGCGACGGCAATCAATTGCCGTTAATAATGTAGTCATAGACGGCGACTACATCGGCGGTGTTGACATAGGTGTCGGAATTGACATCGGCGGCCTCGCGGAGGAAGCCGGAGGCATCGCCCTGCTCTATGTAGGTGTAGATGGCCACTACATCGGCGGTGTTGGTGTTGCCGTCACTGTTGGGGTCGGGGCGCTTGGGGAAATTGCTCTCGCTCATGACATGCTGGAAGCGGTTCCAGCCGGAGGCATCGACAATGGGTGAGCCATCGGGCGGTGTGTAGAGGATGCAGTTTTCATAGATTTCGGGCGAGAAGACCAGGTCGTCATCTGTGTAGCCCGGGGGATCGCCCTCCACATGGATGGCCGAGAGCTTGGTGCAGCCATAGAAAGCGCAGACACCCAACTCGGTTACGGAGGCAGGGATGTTGGCATCCCAGAGGTTGCTGCAGCCCTCGAAGGCGTAGTCGCCTATCTTCTCCAATCCGCTGGGCAGCTTGACGGACTTCAGCGACGTACAGCTGCTGAATGCACTGGTGCCTATCTCCTTTACTGTGGCGGGAATCTTGACGGAGGAGAGAGCGTAGCAGTCTTTGAATGTGTTCTCCGGTATGGTGGGGAGGCTAGCGGGGAGATTGACGAGCTTGAGGCTCATGCATCCTTCGAAAAGCCCCTTGCCCATCTCCTGCAAATTTGAGGGCAGGTTGGCGAAGGTGAGGCCTGTGCCGGCAAAGGCTCGGTCGCCTATCTTCTTCAGTGTGGAGGAGAGGTCGATATCGGTAAGGCCTATGCAACCATCAAAGGCTGCGGCTCCGATGCTCTCTATGGCATTACTCATAGTGATTTTGGTGAGGCCTGTGCAGCCAGAGAAGGCTGCGGCTCCGATGCTCTTGACAGAGTTGGGGATGGTGATGGAGCTGATCTGCTCGCATCCGCGGAAGACCTCAGCGCCTATTGACTCCAGCGAGGTGCCGAGGCTTACTGCTATGAGCTGCTTGCACCCGGAGAAGGCTCCGTCGCCCAGTGTCTCTACAGAGCCGGGCACTACGATGGAAGCTATGGCTGTGTTGGCAAAGGCAGAACTGCCGATGGTCTTACAGCCTGAGCCTATTTCTACCTTGGCAAGGCTGGTGCAACCGGAGAAGGCGCCACCGCCCACCTCTTCCACTGAGGCGGGTATCTCGATGGATGTTAGCTTGGTGCAGCCAGAGAAAGCACTGCCGCCTATGGTCTTGACGGATGAGCCTATCTGCACTGACTGGAGTTCTTTGCAGCCTGAGAAGGCACCGCCGCCTATGGTCTCCACAGACGAAGGTATGTTGATGGAGGTGATGGGAGCCTCGGCAAAGGCTTCATCACCGATGACCTTGAGGCCGTCATTGAGCCCTATCGACTTAATGCCGTAGCAATAATAGAAGGCATAGTCGCCTATCACTTGCAGCGACTTGGGGAAGTTGATATATGGGAGCTGGTAGCAGTAATAGAAGGCGTTCTCGCCTATGGATGTGAGGCCGTTGGGCAACTCTATGTTCTCCAGGTAGCAGCAATAGTAGAAGGCGTTGGCCTGTATGCTTGCGATGGTGTTGGGCAGCTTGATGGAGGTGATGTAGGAGTTCTCAAAGGCTTCCTCGCCTATGTGGATGACGGTGTAGGTCTGGTCGTTGTAGGTAACCTCTGAGGGCACAGTGACGGCTCCATAGTAGTTATAGTCCACGAGGCCTGTTACCGCTACTTTGGTGGGGGCACCGATGACGGTCTGGTACTTGAGCTTGTCGAATTCAAACTCTTCTGCGCTGGCCGTAAGAGAGGCTGCAAGCAGGAGCAGAAGCATTTGAAAGTTGAAATTTGAAATTCGAAAATTCATCTTGTGGGCTCTCAGATTGAGTTCTGGTAAAGAAATCTCTTGATGCTCTTCTTCGGAGTCTTCTCAAACTCCTCATCGCGCACCACGATAGCTGATATTTTGCTGAAAGCCGGTATCATCGTGTTCAGTTCCTTTCGGTTCTGCTCCATGATGTTCTGCAGGTCTTCCTGCGTGAGGTTTCTGTTGGCCGCCTCTTCCATGTCGGGATAGACAAGAGCCACAAACTTTTCGCCTTTCTGCACCACGATGCACTCGCTGACCAGTGGCATAGAGCCCAGTTTGTCCTCAATCTCCTCGGGATAGACATTCTGTCCGTTCGAGCTGAGAAGCATGTTCTTTGAGCGGCCTTTGATTAAGATGTTGCCGTCGGCATCCATCAGGCCGAGGTCACCCGTATGATACCACCCATCTTCGTCAATGACTTTCCTCGTCTCTTCCTCATTCTTATAATAGCCCAGCATCACATTGACGCCACGTGTGATAATCTCGCCAGGGATGTTCATGGGATCGGGACTCTGCACTTTTACCTCCATGCGAGTGACAGGGGCACCACAAGATTTCAGAACAAACTGCTTGTAGTCACGATAGGCCACAAGCGGAGCACACTCTGTCGTTCCGTAGCCTACGGTAAACGGGAACTTGATGCTCCTCAGAAAATCCTCCACCTCCTGGTTTAGGGCTGCGCCGCCCATGATTACCTCATAGCACTTACCACCGAAAGAGTTCATCAGTTGTTCGCAAATCTTCCGTTTCACTTTCTTGTTCACCACGGGCAACTTCAGCAACAGGCGCATGCCTTTAGTCTGTACCTTTGGGAACACCTTCTTTCTTATAATCTTCTCCACAATCATCGGCACAGCAATAATCACTGAGGGCTGTACCTCAACGAAAGCCTGAGCTATGAGCGACGGGCTCGGCAGGCGGGAGAGGAAGAATACATGTATGCCGTAACAAAATGGGAACAGAAACTCGAAGGCCAACCCATACATGTGAGCCATCGGAAGCATAGAAAGCATGTTAGAGCCTGGCTCCACATACGGGCCAATCACATCGATGGCAATATCTACGTTACTCCATACGGCACGATATGGAATCATCACACCTTTCGATTTGCCTGTGGTTCCACTCGTGTAGTTGATGATAGCCAGCTCCTCCGGCTCATCCTTGTGGTAGCGCACGTGCTCTTTGCTGAAATCCTTCGGATACTTGTCGCCAAACAACTCGTTCAGATGCTCCAGGGCATAGCTGACACGTTCGCTGTGTGTGACAAACAGCGAGTAGTCTGGAATATTGACGATGGCCTCCAGTTGGGGCATTGCCTCTGGGTTGAGACTCTGCCCTATCCCGTCGCCCAGAAAGAGCAGCTTGGCTTCCGAGTGGTTCACTATGTTGTGAACCTGCTCAGGCATGAACTCATGCAGTATGGGCACTGCTACGGCACCATAGCTGAGTGTGGCCAGGAACGCCACTCCCCAATTGACGCAGTTGCGACCGCAGAGGGCAATCTTGTCACCCTTCCGTATTCCGCCATGTTCAAAGACAATGTGCAGTCTCTCTATCTCCCTGGCAACATCACCATACAGCAGTGTCGCGCCCTTGTAGTCAGTCAGCGCACCCTTTTCCCAGTTGTCGATGATACTACGTTCTAAGCATCCATTAAAACTTGGTATAGATTCCATGGCACAATAGTAGTTTTGTGCAAAGATACACACATATCTGCTCATTAGCAAAAAAAATGTGCAGTTTTTTAGTGGTATGCGTAAAAATTTTCAAAAAATTTAGTAGGACCTCGTGCAAACTAAGAGTCGTGAGTCAAGAGTGTTACTCTTTGGTCTGTGGCAAAGTCGCGGTGATTTTTTTCCAGGAATTACAAGACTTTATTTCTTTCTTTGTAACTTTGCACTTTGCAGACAAAATGTTTGCCGCCGTCGGTTATGAGATAAATATTTTTAGTCGTTTATATGAAAGATGTAAGTATTGAGAACGGAAGGAAGGTGACTATCAACATCATGAAAGCAAATGTCTTTGCGGTTGTGTTGATGTTGGTTTCTGCCATAGTCTTGGTGGTGCCATACATACTGATATGGCGCGGCCAGTGGTCAACAGGCACTGCAGATAAGCTCTTTGAAACGCTTCCCTTACATAGTGCCCTGTTCTTGATACTCTTGGTAGTTGGTATTGTGGTGCATGAATTGATTCACGGCATCACCTGGGCCTGCTTTGCGCCGAGTGGATGGCGAAGCATAAGTTTCGGAGTCATATGGAAGATGCTGACACCATACTGCCACTGCTGCGAGCCTATGCGTCCACGCCCATATATCATCGGTGCTTTGATGCCTTTGGTCGTTTTGGGAATTATCCCCGCTGTAATTTGTCTGATTAGCGGCAGCTTGTTTCTGCTTGTGTGGAGCATCATCTTCATTGCCGCAGCGGGCGGTGATATATGGATGGCTTGGCTGTTAGCTAAAGAAAGTCCCGACTGTACAGTACTCGACCATCCGTCAGAGGCAGGCTTCTATGTCTTTGATAAAAAAGAACTATCTTGAGCACACATTGAAGTATGCGAGTTGCTATGAAATTGATAACACTCAGAGCGGAGGAAACCATACTCTTCAAAGAAGAAATGCAGGCAGCTTTCCAGCATGGTTTTCAGGCGCATTACAAAGACGACAATCAGTGGCAAGTACTGCCAGATAAAGATTTTTATCAGTCTTTAGAGGCTCAAGGAGCTGAAGCCTACGAAGCTATTGATGCTGATGGGCAGCGTGTGGGTGGTGCTATTATAGCCATCGATGCAGCAGAGCGCAGAGGCGAATTGTCGTTCCTATATGTTAAGGTTGGTGTCCAAAGTAAGGGCATTGGTCAGGCCATCTGGAAAGCCATCGAGACTATGCATCCCGAGATAGAGGTGTGGGAGACCTGCACCCCCTATTTCGACCGCCGCAATATTCACTTCTACATCAACCGCTGTGGATTTCATGCCGTCGAGTTCTTCAATGAGCATCATCCAGACCCGCACATGCCAGAGCAGTTTGACCAGCAAGACGGGCTATTTAAGTTTGAAAAAAGAATAAAATGAGTATTCCGACTATCGTCGAGCGAAGCGATAACTTCTGAGGAGCCACAGGCTCCGATAACTTCTAGCAGCGAAGCTGCGATAACTTCTTTAACTTCTCAAAAAATAGTTTTCGTTTTCGTTTTCGTTTTCGTCATCACTTCCCCGTTGCCACGATGCTGCCAAAGCCAGCCCAGGGATAGTTAGCCCTATAGTCATCTATAGATTCAGCTGGAACATAAAGAACCAAAGAAGACATATCCAGCTCATCAAACGCAGAGTAAGCCTTGGGAGGAGTCGGCGCGTAGCAGTAAACCTCCGCTAGCTTTGTGCAACCACTGAACACATCAACGCCCAGAGACTTAACCGAACGCGGTATGACTACAGAAGTCAGGCTCGTGCAACCCGAGAAAACACTGCTTTCTATGCTATTCACAGACTCTGGAATAGTTACCGAGGTAAGACCCGTGCAACCATTAAACACATCAACACCAAGAGTCGTAACAGATTTGGGTATGGTGATAGACGTAAGACTCGTGCACCCAAAGAAAGCCCACCCGCCTATGCTAATAACAGAGTTGCCTATAGTGACACTTGTAAGCCCGCTGCAGCCATAGAAAGCATCTCTCCTTAAGCTTTTCACTGAGTTGGGGATAGATACCGAAGTCAGTGCCACGCAACCCGAGAAAGCACCGGCTTTTATCTCAGTCACAGATTGGGGGATGCCAATCGAGGTCAGAGCCTCACAACCACGAAAAGCATCTTCGCCAATAATCGTCACATTCTTAACCCATCCCTTGTATTTTAACGTCGTGATAATGCTTGCCGCCCCCGTCAAGTGTTCCCTGTCATATCCCGTTACGTGCAGATTACCCTCAACGACGGTATACCTTATATCATCGACGTAGAAGTTTGTGGCGTCAATCTGGGTAAAACGATGCTCCCCGATGGCATTGCCATTATCATCTATAGTGACAACCCCCCGACTCTCCTCATCATCTCCGGAGCATGAAATATTTACAACGGCCAGCACCGCCATTGCAAACACAAAATACAGATGCCTTATCATATACACCATATACAAACCTTGCGCAACGCACTGCAAAGATAATTGTTTTTTGCAAAATGTAAAGAAAAACGATATCATAAAAAACTCATCCATCATCGCCCTACCATCACCTACGGCCTTGTCACATGTTTCGTGAGTGAAACAAGAAGGCAATAACCCCTTACAAAATATCGCGCGATAACGCGATATTTTGTAAGGAACAACCAGACCCAGATATATATATATTAAGGTGGGGATGTTGCTATTTCCCGGTGATGATGTAGTCATAGATGCGGACCACATCGGCGGTGTTGATGAAGGTGTCGCCATTTTCTAGAGGTACGGTAAGGACTCCCGTGAAGTAAGAGTCCAGCAGGCCTGTCACCTCAACCTTGGTGGAGGCACCGACAATGGCCTGACACCTGAATTTGCCCATATCAAACTCTTCGGCACAGACCGCGATGGCCGCTGCCATTAGGATGGGCAAAAGGGCGAGTCGCTTCATAACCTTATTTATAATACTCTATCTTGCGGATGTGGAGGCTGTAGTTGGTGTAGGTGCTGACATCGGTCTGCCCCTCTTCGCCATACTCCTCGGTGGTGGTGGAGGTGTCCTTGTAGAGTGCGCAAATCCAGTTGCCGTGGTCATCGCGCTCCTTGATGGTTATCTCTATCTTCTCCTCCAGGCCTACTCCATCGCCTACTCCACTGACGGTGATGACTGTGGGCTCGCCCTCCTCATTGTAGGTGTAGCGGTGGGTCATGCTGCCGCAGAGCTCTCCTGTGTAGTCCTCGCCCATCTCTATGAGGAAGCCGCCGGGGTTGTAGAGGTACTCATACTCGTAGTCATAGCCGTAGTCCTCTGCCTTGTTGATGATATATTTGTAGTGCAGCGCGGTGAGCTGTCCCCTACCGTTGCGCTTGAAGTTGGCCTTGGTGAAGCGCGTCTGCTCATTGCCGGTCCAGCTGCCCTGCTCGTCAAAGGTCAGCAGTGTCTTGTTGCTCTCAAAGTTGCGGTGACCGTTCTTGTCGGAGTTGTAGATGGTGGTTCTCACCTTCTTCACCTGTCCTCGCAGACAGTGAAGCTGCAGGTCGGGCGAGAGGAACATGGCTCCTCCCTGCTTCCCCTCGTCGGTGAGGGCTGTCGATGTGGTGTCCGCCACACTGGTGCTGTCAGCTGACGAAGGTGTATAGTTGGCCTGTTTTCCGCAGCTGATAAGAAGTGCTGCCAAAAGCAGTAATTGGCCATTAAGTAACTTTTTCATAATAGTTAAGGTTTTTATAGTTTTTCCTATGCAAAGGTAATTATTTTTGTTGAACATTGGCCATTTTCCATTGAAAATTATACAAATCGGCGAGGTGTCTCATTTTTTTGTTGTAACTTTGCCAAAATAACATCAAACATCAAATATATATGGTAACAATTAACAGCTATGACGAGTTTGCCCAACTGCTGGGCAAGAATATCGGAGTGAGCGACTATGTGGAGCTCAACCAGGAGCGCATCAACCTGTTTGCTGACGCTACGCTCGACCACCAGTGGATACATGTTGACACTGACAGGGCCAAGGCTGAGTCGCCGTTTAAGAGCACCATCGCCCACGGCTACCTCACCCTGTCGATGCTCCCCTACCTGTGGAATCAAATCATCAAGGTCAACAACCTCAAGATGATGATCAACTACGGCATTGACAAGATGAAGTTCGGCCAGGCAGTGCTCAGCGGCCAGAAAATCAGGCTGGTGGCCGACCTCCACAATATCCAGAACCTGCGCGGCGTGTGCAAGGCAGAGATTAAGTTTGCCCTTGAGATTGAGGGCGAGCGCAAAAATGCCCTTGAAGGTATCGCCATCTTCCTCTACTACTTCGAGAACTAAAATAGCACTGCGCCGAGCCAATAGTAAACCGTAAACAGTAAACCGTAAAAACATGGACCAAGTTATAATTACTCATCCTGAGGTGACCGAAACCAGACCAGTCTCGCTGGAATGCGATGTGGTGAGGTTTCAAAACAACAAAGAGAAATGGGTGGCTTTCGTAGGTCTGCTCGACGGCTACCCCTATGAGATATTCACCGGCCTGCAGGATGACGACGAAGGCATCGTGCTGCCCAAGTCTGTGACCAAGGGACGCATCATCAAGGCCATGAACGAGGATGGCAGCAAGCGCTATGACTTCCAGTTTGAAAACAAGCGCGGCTACAAGACTACCGTCGAGGGCCTGAGCGAGAAGTTCAACAAAGAGTACTGGAACTATGCCAAGCTAATCAGTGGCGTGCTGCGGTATCGTATGCCACTGGAGAGAATCGTAAGACTGGTGAGCCAGCTGCAGCTCGATGATGAGAGCATCAACAACTGGAAAAACGGTGTGGAGCGTGCCCTGAAGAAATATATCAAGGACGGCACCCCTGCCACCGGCCAGAAGTGTCCCAACTGCAAGCAGGAGTCGATGGTTTATCAAGACGGCAACCTGCTGTGCAGCAACTGCGGAACTACCATAAAGACATAGCCCCATGTACGACATCACCCAGAGGCGCACTATCCGCAGGTATTCCGCCAAGGAGGTAAGCGACGAGCTGCTCCACAGCCTACTGCAAAAGGCTGAGCAGACACAGACGATGGGCAACCTGCAGCTCTACAGCGTGGTAGTCAACCGCGACAAGGAGATGAAGCGCAGGCTTGCCCCCGCCCACTTCAACCAGCCTATGGTGGAGGGAGCCCCAGTGGTGCTGACCTTCTGCGCTGACTACAACCGCTGCACTGAGTGGTGTCTCAACCGCAAGGCTCACCCAGGCTACGACAACTTCCTGTCGTTTCTCAATGCAGCCACCGATGCCCTACTCTACTGCCAGACTTTCTGCCACTTGGCCGAGGAACAAGGTCTCGGCCTCTGCTTTCTGGGCACCACCATATACAATGCGCAGAACATTATCGACATCCTGCAGCTGCCCAAGCTGGTGATGCCGGTGGCCACCATCACTCTGGGCTGGCCCGACGAGGAGGCAACCGTCTCTGACCGCCTGCCACTGCAGGCCATCATCCACGAGGAGACCTACAAGCCCTACACTCCTGACACCATCAACACATACTACACCCCCAAGGAGCAGCTGGAGGAGAACCGCCACTTTGTGGAGATAAACGGCACAGAGACACTCGCACAGATATTCACCGACATACGCTACAAGGGCGATGACTGCAAGGCCATCTCCCAGACTCTGCTCGATGTGCTGCGGAGGCAGAACTTTCTTTAACTAATGATGAAAGAAATAATTGTAGGTGACTGCATATTAGCGGTTTGTCCCGACTTTAAGGGTGCTGCCGTATATGCAGATTTTGTCAACAGCTCCTACTGCGCCGAGCTGTGGAAGGAGATAGAATTATCGGTGAGCCACTGCCGTGAGCAATACACCACAGAGAGCCTGAAGCAGATACCATCCATCGAAGCTACACGCACCGTCTATCGCAAACTGGGCAAAGACCCCAGCAGATATCGCCCCTCCGGCGAAGCACTGGTCAGGCGAGTGCTGCAGGGCAAAGACCTATACCAAATAAACACCGCCGTTGACCTCATCAACCTTGCAAGCATAGAGTATGGCTACAGCATCGGAGGCTTTGACCGCAGCAAGATAGAGGGCGATACCCTTCGGCTGGGAGTTGGCCGGAAAGATGAACCATACGAAGGAATAGGCCGCGGAATGCTCAATATTGAAGGACTGCCGGTCTATCGCGACAAGATTGGTGGCATTGGCACCCCCACCAGCGACCATGAGCGCACCTCACTGAGTCTGGACACCACGCAGCTGCTTGCCATAGTGAACGGATACGACGGCAATGCCCTGGGGGTAATGGCATGCGCACAACGTATAGCTGACCTTATGGGCAAGTACACCGACTGCATGTGCTGCGACATCGCCTCTTTTTAATAATAAAACTAAAATTGGCTGCTCTGCTTCTAAAGAAACATTAAAAATAATCTCCTTTTATCTCCTTTTAACTACCTTTCTCTCCCTTTATCTCCCTTTTTTTTACTACCTTTGCCGAAAAAGGCAAATTATGTACTACATATCTAATATATATAAGCACCTGTTCGCACTGATTCTGGCAATGGTTGTCAGTCTCAGTGGCAGTGCGTTTACTGTGGTGCTTGATGCCGGCCATGGTGGCAAAGACCCCGGAGCCCTCGGCACTTACTCCAAAGAAAAGAATATCAACCTCAATGTTGTGCTCAAGCTCGGCAAACTGATAGAGCAGAACTGCCGCGGCGTGAAGGTGATTTACACCCGCAAGACCGACAAATTCATTGAGCTCTATGAGCGTGCTGACATTGCCAACAATGCCAAAGCTGATCTGTTCATCTCTGTCCACACCAACTCCACTGCATCAGGCAACACTGCCAGAGGCTCCGAGACCTACTCCCTCTCGCTCGAGAGAGCTACGGCCAATCTGGAGGTGGTGAAGCGAGAGAATTCTGTGATACAGTATGAAACCAACCGCCAGCGCTATGCTGCCATGTCGGTGGAGAACACCATCATGAACGAGATAATCCAGAGCAATAATATGCGCACCAGCGCCCTCTTTGCCAAGAGCATACAGGATGAATATGTCAGCGTGGGCCGTCCCAACAAGGGTGTGCATCAAGCAGGATTCCTGGTGCTGCGCAAGACCGCCATGCCCAGTGTGCTAACGGAGCTTGGCTTTATCAATACCCCTAGCGAAGAGGCATACCTCAACTCGGAACAGGGTATCACGGAGCTCGCCACTTGCATCTACAATGCTTTCCGCAAGTATATCTCCCCCATCTTGCGAGGAGTGGAAGCACCCGCAGTGCAGCCTGAGCCTGACGAGAAGCCTGCCTTTGAAGCACCTGTGGATGTGCCCGATGCCAATGAGGTGAAGCCGCAACCCAAGCCTCAGCCCCAGCCGCAGACTCCTACCCCATCGGCAAAGGGAGGGGAGCAGACACCTGCTGCCCGTCAAAACACAAGCACTACAAGCGTAGCTGCTAGGGGGGGACAATATGAATTCAAAGTGCAGATATGTGCTTCGTCCCGCAACCTGCGCCCTGACAGCGAGCAGTTTAAGGGACTGAAAGGCATTGAGAGCCATCCCGTCACCATCAACGGACGCCAGCAGTATATTCACACCTACGGTTCCACCACAAGCTATGCCGCCATCAAAGATGTTCAGGCCAAGATAAAAGATAAGTTTGCCGACTGCTTCATAGTCGTCTTTAAGGACGGTCAGCGCATAATTGGCGACGAGGCAAACACAGCAAAGAAAAAGCAACCATAACGACATGAAATTCTTCACCAAAGAAGTAAAGATAGCACTCGCTGCCATC
>JAGCTG010000134.1 GCA_017963785.1 Bacteroidaceae bacterium
GCCCGACGATATATTCATAACGCCGCAGATTATCAAGCAGTACGGCCTGAAGATGGGTGACGTGGTGGAAGGTCCCGTGCGCGCCCCGAAGGAGAGCGAGAAGTTCTTTACGCTGATCAAGGTGACACACATCAACGGTCTCGACCCCGATAAGGTACGCGACCGCCAGACCTTTGAGCACCTCACTCCTCTCTTCCCCGACGAGAAATTCCAGCTCTGCAAAGGTGACGGCTCCGACTCACTCTCAGCCAGAGTGGTGGACCTCTTCGCCCCCATTGGCAAAGGACAGCGCGCGCTACTCGTAGCACAGCCCAAGACCGGCAAGACAATGATACTGAAGAGCATTGCCAACGCCATCGCTGCCAATCATCCTGAGGCTTACCTCATGATGCTGCTCATCGACGAGCGCCCCGAGGAGGTAACCGACATGGCTCGCACCGTCAATGCCGAAGTTATCGCCTCCACTTTCGACGAGCCCGCCAGCAACCACGTAAAGATTGCAGGCATCGTGCTGGAGAAAGCAAAGCGCATGGTAGAGTGTGGCCACGACGTGGTCATCTTCCTTGACTCCATCACCCGACTGGCACGCGCTTACAACACCGTGGCTCCTGCCAGCGGCAAGATTCTCACCGGTGGCGTTGACGCCAACGCCCTGCAGAAGCCCAAGCGCTTCTTCGGCGCAGCCCGCAACATTGAGGGCGGCGGATCACTCACCATCATCGCTACAGCTCTCATCGACACTGGCAGCAAAATGGACGAGGTAATCTTCGAAGAGTTCAAGGGTACCGGCAATATGGAGCTGCAGCTCGACCGCACGCTCAGCAACAAGCGCATCTTCCCCGCTGTAAACTGTGTGGCTTCCTCCACTCGTCGCGACGACCTGCTGCAAGACGAAAGCATTCTCAACCGTATGTGGCAGACACGCAACCACATAGCCGAGATGACGGCCATGGAAGCTATGACTTTCATAAAGGACCGCATGGAACGCACCAACAACAACGAGGAGTTCCTTGCAACCGTCAACTCCTAACAATAAAGAGCGTGCGCAGAGAATTGCGCACGCTCTTTGTTTTCTTCCTCTCTCTTATCCTTTCTTGTGAAGGGCTTTGTATGCCAGCAGCCCTACTAAGATAACAGCAAGCCCACCGCCGGCATAAGCCATGTATTCCTTTGCTGTGGCAGACTCTGCGTCAGCCCCTTCGCCAGCGCTGTCTGCCATAGCAGAGGAGTCGGCATCTGATAGGCTTGAGGCATCGTCCTTGACATTCAGCGCAGCCATGCCCTCCTTGGTTATAGGCTCTGGTTCTGGATAGGTAATCTCAAAGATATCCACAGCATTGCCACCGCCACCAGAGCGTCCTTGCGAAGTGATAATCACATAGCGTCCGTCCTCACTGATGTCCAGCCCCACTGGATATGAGTCTGCATTAATGCTCGTTATCAACTTCATCTCTCGCGTGTCCACCACGCAGAGCTTTGAAGCATTGTTGCACGCAGCAAAAGCATAGCGACCGCTAGGCGACAACTCTATCGTTCTTGCGCCCTTGCCTACCTGGCATGTCTGCCATCCTCCGACGGTCACAAGCTTATTATTCGCGCCATCCATCCTGCAAGCTGCTTGAAGGAAATCATCAAGCTTTATCTTTTGTATGCAGCCGGCAGCGTTGATGCTAAGATACAGATTACCATCACGTATCACAAGATGACGCACATTGTCCATCATTCCTTTCACGCGGCCGAGATATTTGCCGTTCTGAAGGTCTATCACAGCAATGCCGCCAGTGCCACCCATGCAGCCAACAAGCAGATACCTGTCATCAGGCGTAAACACTGTGCCACGCAAAGCGTAACCGCTACCATTGTCGCGATCAACAGAAACAGTCGTGCTGTAATTGAGCGGCAAGATATAATCTACCACCAGCATCTTCTTGTGATGCCAGTCAGCAGGACTGCTGCTGCTCACGTCAATCAGCGCCACGGTATTGTTGCCCCAGTGCGCCACTGCCACAGTCTTGCCATCATGGCTTGTGGCAATCATCTTAGGCAACGGGCCTGTCTCGAGCATCCTGATGATGCAGTCCTTCTCAGTGTCAATCACAGCAATAGCCGACGGGTCCTGAGCATTTATGTCGAATGTGCGGCGATAATAAGGCACCCACAGATAACGACCGCCATGAGTGAAACAACTCTCCACAGGCTTACCCATGAATGCATTCACATTTAGTCCATCACTCCCACCATAATGAGTAAAGTTATACAATCCCGACGGCTTTGCCCACAGCTCTTTCTCGCTGCCATCAAAACGATGGTTGATTACTGCCAGTTTCTTATGCGTAGCCATATCATAAGCAATGGTCCTGCATCCCTCCAGAGAGTTTACATAATACTTGCTACCGTTAGGATGAATGTTTATTGACTTAGGAGAATTGATATCCTCGTCCCAGCCATCCATCGACATCGCGTACTGCTGGTGACGGCCTACCAGCCGCACCTTCAACCCCTCCGGGGTGCTTACCTCTGTGCCAATGGACGGATGGACTATTCCTTGGCCATACACACAAGGCACTGACATTATGCACATTAACACAAAGACGGAAACACTTTTCTTATATCCTACCATATCTATATGTATATTATTTATTTTCACTGCAAAGATAGATACATTTTCCTCCACCACAAAGAACACACTCCATTTTTTCTCGCTAGCGGTGACAGTCGAGAGTTCTAGAACAAACAAAAAAGCTCCGCAGCGGATGCTCTTCCCCCTGAGGGGGAGTCAGAGGGGGTGGATAATAAAAAAACTCCGCAGCAAATGCTCTTCCCCCTTGAGGGGGAGTCAGAAGGGGGTATAATAAAAAAGCTCCGCAGCAAGGCTGCGGAGCGAGTCTAAAACGGCGGATACCTACTCTCCCACTTTCGTAGTACCATCGGCGCGGGCGGGCTTAACTTCTCTGTTCGGAATGGGAAGAGGTGGAACCCCGCTGCCTAACCGCCTGATATAAGTCTGACATACGTTGGTGAAAC
>JAGCTG010000135.1 GCA_017963785.1 Bacteroidaceae bacterium
GGTAAGACCTCGCTGCTCGACTGGATACGCAAGAGTAATGTGATAGCCGGTGAGGCTGGCGGTATCACCCAGCACATCGGTGCGTACAACGTGACACTGGAGAACGGAAGACACATCACCTTCCTTGACACTCCGGGCCACGAGGCATTTACCGCCATGCGTGCCCGTGGTGCCCAGGCCACGGATATTGCTATCATCATCATTGCTGCAGACGACGACGTGATGCCGCAGACCAAGGAGGCCATCAGCCATGCTCAGGCTGCCGGTGTGCCTATGGTGTTTGCCATCAATAAGATAGACAAGCCCGGCGCTGACCCTGAGAAGGTGAAGGGCTCGCTCGCCAACATGAACCTGCTGGTGGAGGACTGGGGCGGCAAGTACCAGAGTCAGGACATCTCTGCCAAGAAAGGCATAGGAGTGAACGACCTGCTGGAGAAGGTGCTGCTGGAGGCCGACATGTTGGAGCTGAAGGCTAACCCCAACCGCAAGGGCACAGGCACCATCATCGAGTCATCGCTCGACAAGGGACGTGGCTATGTGGCCACTATCCTGGTTAGCAACGGTACGCTCAACATTGGTGACCATGTGATAGCCGGTACATGCTATGGTCGTGTGAAAGACCTCACCGACGAGCGTGGTCGCAAGATAAAGAGCGTAGGACCGTCGAGGGCTGCGACGCTGCTCGGACTCAACGGTGCACCGCAGGCCGGCGACACCTTCCACGTGATGGACAGCGAGCAGGAGGTGCGCGACATCGCCAACAAGCGTCTGCAGCTGCAGCGTGAGCAGGGCATCCGCACCCAGCACCGTATCGGACTGGAAGAGATTGGCGCACGCATCGCCATGGGCGGCGTAGAGGAGCTCAACATCATCGTGAAGGGTGATGTGGACGGCTCGGTAGAGGCACTGTCTGACTCGCTCATCAATCTGTCAACCGAGAAGATACAGGTGAACGTGATACACAAGGCTGTGGGCCAGATATCAGAGAACGATATCGTGCTGGCTGCCGCATCGAATGCCATCATCATCGGTTTCCAGGTGCGTCCCAGCAAGGGAGCCCGCACCGAGGCCGAGAAGCAGGGCGTGGACATACGCCTCTACTCGGTGATCTACGACGCCATCGAGGAGGTGAAGGAGGCCATGGAAGGTCTGCTCAAGCCTATCGTGAAGGAAGAGGTGACGGCACTCGTCGAGGTGCGTCAGGTTTACCGCATCAGCAAGGTGGGCCTCGTGGCCGGTGCTTACGTGGTGGACGGCAAGGTATCGCGCACCAACAAGGCTCGCCTCATCCGCGACGGTATAGTCATCTTCACCGGTGAGATAAATGCGCTCAAGCGATTCAAGGACGACGTGAAGGAGGTAAGCACCAACTTTGAGTGCGGTATCTCGCTCACCAACTGCAACGATATTCGCGAGGGCGACACCATCGAGACCTATCAGGAGATAGAGGTAAGGCAGAAGCTGTAGGTTATTGACCATTATGTCCTCAGTAGATATAATAATAGTACTGGTGCTTCTGTGGGGAGCATGGCGCGGATGGCGCAGTGGCTTCATCAAGGAAGTGTTTTCCACCGTCGGAATAGTGGTGGGACTGGTGCTGGCGGCATCATTCTACAGTGTGCTGGGCGAGCACTTCGCCCCTGCACTGGGCTCAGGCAGCAAGGCATCGTTTGCAGCGTGCGTGCTGGCGTTCATAGTCATCTGGGTTGTGGTGCCGATACTCTTTGGGCTGGTGGCAAATGCGCTGACCAAGACCGTCAAGGCCCTACACATAGGGTCGCTCAACGCTCTGCTGGGCTTGGTGGTGGGAGCAATCAAGTATTTCCTTCTGCTGAGCGTGGTGTTCAGCGCCATGGCTTACGTGGGCATCCTCTCGGAAGAGAAGAAGCAGGAGTCGAAGCTTTATCCTTATATCACCGTGGTGGGCAACGCCATTTACGAGCACCGCGACATAGTGACCGAGAGTGGTAAACTCAAAGACGACACGGTGTATGTGAAAGTCAATAGTCATGAGTCGGGAGGCAAGGGTGAAAAACGATAATACATTTGTCCGTGACGTAGCCAACAGAGATTACGAGTATGGCTTCACCACCGATGTGGAGACAGAGGTAATAGAGCGGGGGCTGAGCGAGGACGTGGTGCGCCTCATCTCGCAGAAGAAAGGCGAGCCCTCATGGTTGCTCGACTTCCGCCTCAAGGCTTTTCGTCACTGGCAGACAATGGAGCAGCCCACATGGGGACACGTGCATTTGCCGGCCATAGATTATCAGGCTATCTCCTACTATGCCGACCCCCGTGGACGTAAGCGCAAAAGCGGGCCGCAAGAGATAGACCCCGAACTGGAGAAGACCTTCGACAAACTGGGCATACCCCTCAATGAGCGGCTTGCTCTCAGCGGCGTGGCAGTGGATGCCGTGATGGACTCCGTCAGCGTCAAGACAACCTTCAAGGAGCGTCTGGCCGAGAAAGGCATCATCTTCTGCTCCATATCAGAGGCCGTGGCCAATCACCCCGAGCTGGTGAGAGAGTACCTCGGCAGCGTGGTCAACTACCGTGACAATTTCTTTGCAGCACTCAACAGCGCCGTGTTCAGCGACGGCTCCTTTGTGTATATACCCAAGGGGGTGCGCTGCCCGATGGAGCTGTCCACATACTTCCGCATCAACGCCATCAACACCGGTCAGTTTGAGCGCACCCTCATCGTGTGTGACGAGGGAGGCTACGTGTCCTACCTCGAGGGATGCACAGCGCCCATGCGCGACGAAAACCAGCTCCACGCCGCGATAGTGGAGATAGTGGTGCACAAAGACGCCGAGGTGAAATACTCCACCGTGCAGAACTGGTATCCCGGTGACCGCGAGGGTAGGGGAGGAGTGTATAACCTCGTTACAAAGCGCGGACTGCTCAAGGGCGAAGGCAGTCGCCTGTCCTGGACACAGGTGGAGACAGGCTCCGCCATCACATGGAAATATCCCAGCTGCATACTGCAGGGCGACGGCTCAGTGGCCGAGTTCTATTCAGTGGCAGTGACCAACAACCATCAGCAAGCCGACACAGGCACCAAGATGCTGCATCTGGGACGCAACACACGCAGCACCATAGTCAGCAAGGGCATCAGTGCCGGCCACAGCCAGAACTCCTACCGAGGACTCGTGAAGATGGGCAGCAAGGCACACGGTTCGCGCAACTACTCCAGCTGCGACTCACTGTTGCTGAGCGACACCTGCGGCGCACACACCTTTCCTTATATAGACGTAAACAACGACACCTCAGTGGTGGAGCACGAGGCCACCACGTCGAAGATATCCGAGGAGCAACTCATGTATTGCAACCAGCGCGGCATACCGCCTGAGGAGGCAGTGGCACTCATCGTCAACGGTTATGCCAAGGACGTGCTCAGCAAGCTGCCCATGGAGTTTGCCGTGGAGGCGCAGAAACTGCTCAGCGTCTCCCTCGAAGGAACCGTAGGTTGATTAAGCCATCATACATCTCACATCATACATCATACATGCTAGAAATAAAAAATATACATGCCTCAGTAGAGGGCAAAGAAATACTCAAGGGCATCAATCTCAGCGTAAAGGCGGGAGAGGTGCATGTGCTCATGGGGCCTAACGGCAGCGGCAAGAGCACGCTGAGCAACGTGATAGTAGGCAATCCGCAGTACACCGTCACTGCCGGCACCATCACCTTCAATGGCAAGGACCTGCTCGCCATGCCGCCCGAGGACCGCAGCCATGAGGGCATATTCATGTCCTATCAGCAGCCTGTGGAGATACCCGGCGTGAGCATGAACAACTTTATGCGTGCCGCTGTCAATGCCAAGCGTAAATACCAGGGCCTGCCGCCCATCAGTGGTGGTGATTTCCTTAAGATGGTGAAAGAGAAGCGCGAACTGGTGGGCCTCGATGCTGGACTTACGCGCCGCAGTGTCAACGAAGGCTTCAGCGGTGGAGAGAAGAAACGCAACGAGATATTCCAGATGGCAATGCTGGAGCCACTGCTTACTATTCTCGACGAGACTGATTCAGGCCTCGATGTGGATGCCCTGCGCATAGTGGCAGAGGGCTTCAACAAACTGCGCACACCCGACACTGCTGCCATCTGCATCACTCACTACCAACGAATGCTCGACTACATACGCCCCGACATAGTGCATGTGATGCTCGACGGACGTATAGTACGCACCGGTGGCCCTGACCTCGCCTATCGCATTGAGAGCGAGGGATTTGATTGGCTTAAAGAATAATAAACGGTAAACAGTAAAATCACTACGGATTCTCTACAGCAATATATCGACCTATACCGTCAGCAACAGTCGCTACTCACAAAGGGGAGCCATCCGCTGATCAGCGAACATCGCGCTGCAGCCTTGCAGTTTCTCGAGGCGCGTGGTCTGCCCACTCGTAAGGACGAGCGCTATAAATACACTGACGTGGCGGCAGTGCTAGAGCCCGACTTCGGTCTCAATCTGGGGCGTCTGTCTCTACAGTTTGACCCGCGCCAAACATATCGCTGCCGTGTGCCAGGGCTTGGCAGCAGTGTGCATTATGTGGTGGGCGACAGTGTGGCTGAGAGCAATGTGCTCATCGACGACGGCTCGCTATTCGTAGGCTCGATGGTGGAGTTCGCCCAGCGCTACCCCGATATCCTACGCGCGTATTATAATAAGGTAGAAGGCGACAGCCTAGCTGCCCTCAACACTCTGTTGGTGCAGGACGGCCTGGTCATCCGCGTGGCAAAGGGCCGCAAGGTTGCTGACCTGCTGCAGATAGTCAATCTCTCGGTGGGCAGTGTGCCTATGCTTGCCAACCGACGTCAGCTCATCATCATGGAGCAGGGTGCCGAGGCATCTATCCTTAACTGCAATCACTCAGCCACTCGCTGCAGCAACCTCGCGACCGAGGTGGTAGAGGGCGTGCTGGCAGAGGGCAGTCATCTGCAATACTATAGTGTGGAGGAGACTACCAATAACTGCAACCTCCTGAATACCACACAATTTGTGCAGCATGAGAGCAGTAAGCTCGACTACGCCTCCATCACCCTCAACAGTGGCCTCTCACGCCGCACCATCAACATAACCCTCGACGGCACCCATGCCCAGACGGCAGTGTCGGGACTGGTGCTAGCCAACGACAATCGCCATATCGACAACAATCTGCTTGTGGTGCACAATGCCCCGCTCTGCAGCAGCGATATACTTTATAAGTATGTGCTCGACGGTTCCAGCATCGGTGCCTTTGCCGGCAAGGTGCTTGTCAATGCCCAGGCACAGAAGACCGACTCTCAAGAGACCAACGCCAATCTGTGTGTCTCGCCCACAGCACGCATGTTCACCCAGCCTATGCTGGAGATATACGCCGACGATGTGAAGTGCAATCACGGCTCTACCGTGGGACAGCTCGACGATACAGCTCTTTTCTACATGGCCCAGCGCGGCATCACTCCTGAAGAAGGGCGTCTGCTCCTGCAGCAAGCCTTTGCCTGGGATGTGCTGCAGCGTATCGACCTCTTGCCGCTGCGCCAGCGGCTGATGCACATGGTGGAGGAGCGATTCCGCCGTGGTGCCGGAGCCTGCGGCGATTGTGTGATGTGTGCAGGATAATTAAGACTCAATGTCCAATGCTCAATACTCAATGTTCAATAATAAGGGAGCAGTTTCCCATACTAGCCACCGAGGTCTATGGCCGCCCGCTGGCGTACCTCGACAATGCTGCCACCACCCAGAAACCGCGCTGCGTCGTGGAGGCAGAGCGTGACCAGTACTACACCGCCAATGCCAATGTGCATCGCGGTGTACACTACCTCTCGCAGCAGGCCACCGACCTGCTGGAGCAGGCTCGCGTCAGGGTAGCGTCATTTATCAATGCCCCTTCCGAGCAGGAGATAATCTTCACCCGCGGCACTACCGAGGCTGTTAACCTCGTGGCATCATCCTACGGTCAGTTGCTCAAGGAGGGCGATGAGGTGATAATCTCAGAGATGGAGCACCACTCCAATATTGTGCCGTGGCAACTGCTGCGCGATCGTCGTGGTATAGTGCTGAAGGTGATACCCTTCTGCGATGACGGCATCCTCGACCTCAACGCTTACAAGGCACTCTTTACCGACCGCACTCGCATGGTGAGCATCACCCATGTCAGCAATGTGCTCGGCACTGTCAATCCCGTGCAGGAGATGATTCGCGTGGCTCACAGCCACGGTGTGCCAGTGTTGGTAGATGCAGCACAGAGCGTGCCTCATTTCCGCGTGGATGTGCAGCAGCTCGACTGCGACTTCCTTGCCTTCAGTGGACACAAAGTGTATGGCCCCACTGGCATCGGTGCGCTCTATGGTCGGAGTGCCCTGCTGGAGCAGATGCCACCCTATCAGGGAGGCGGTGAGATGATAAGCACCGTCAGCTTCGACCGCACCACTTTTGAGGACATACCCTATAAGTTTGAGGCAGGCACCCCCAACTACGTCGGTGCTCATGCCCTTGCCGTGGCTCTAGACTATATCGACGAGATAGGCCTCGACAATATTGCCGACTATGAGAGCCGTCTTACCCGCTACGCTACAGAGCGCCTGAGTGCCATACCCGACCTGCGCATCTTTGGCAACACGCCCGGCAAAGGTGCCGTCATCTCTTTCCTCGTGGGTGATATCCATCATCTTGACATGGGTACACTGCTCGACCGCCTTGGCATCGCAGTGAGGACTGGCCACCACTGCGCCCAACTCATCATGACTCACTACGGAGTGGAGGGCATGGTGCGCGCTTCCTTCTCTTTCTATAACACCGAGGCTGAGATAGACGCCCTGGCAGAAGGAATCATCCGCGTAGCCAAAATGTTGCAAAAGTGAAATAAATAGTAAACCGTTAAATAGTAAATGTTGAGGTCTTTTCTCGTTCCCAATGTAGCGGAAGCCGGCTGCGACGAGGCTGGTCGCGGATGCCTGGCAGGCAGTGTCTATGCTGCTGCCGTGATATTTCCGTCCGACTATCAGAACGAGGCCATCAACGACTCCAAGCAGCTCACCGACCAGCGCCGCCATGAGCTGCGCCAGATAATAGAGCGCGACGCTCTGGCGTGGGCAATAGGTATCGTTACTGCCGAGGAGATAGACCACATCAATATCCTCAACGCTTCTATCCTTGCCATGCACCGCGCCCTCGACCAACTCAAGGTGCGCCCGCAGTCTATCATTGTGGATGGCAACAAGTTCAAGCCCTACCACGACATACCCTACCAGACTGTCGTCAAGGGCGATGGCAAGTTCCTCTCGATAGCTGCTGCCTCCATCCTGGCCAAGACCTACCGCGACGACTATATGGATGAGCTGCACGAGCAATATCCCTGCTACTGCTGGAAACAGAACAAAGGCTATCCTACTCCGGCTCACCGCGACGCCATCCGTACTCACGGTCCCTCGCCCTACCATCGCATGAGCTACAACCTGCTGCCACCTGTGCAACTAGATCTGTTCGACTAGTCGATAGTGAAATCGTAAAATCGTCAAATTGTCAAATCGTCAAATCACATACATGTCCCGCTGCCTACAGCTCGCTCTCAACGGCGAGATAGGCGCACCGCCCAATCCGATGGTCGGGGCAGTCATTGTGCACAATGACCGCATCATCGGTGAAGGATTTCATGCCCGATGTGGACAGGCCCACGCGGAGGTCAATGCTTTCGCTTCTGTCAAACCGGAGGACGAGCATTTGTTGCCGCAGAGCACACTCTATGTGAGCCTGGAGCCCTGCGCCCATCAAGGCAAGACACCGCCATGTGCTGACCTTATTGTGAATAAGGGCGTTAAGCGTGTAGTGGTGGGTTGTCTCGACCCCTTCGCCAAAGTCAGTGGGCGCGGAGTGGAGATAATGCGTAAGGCGGGCATCGATGTCACTGTGGGCGTGATGGAGGAGGAGTGCCGTTTCCTTAATCGACGCTTCATTACCTTCCACACCAAGCATCGTCCCTACATCATCCTAAAGTGGGCACAGACCCCCGACGGAGTAATAGGGAAGCTGGGAGGAGAGCCTCTTCTCATCTCTAATCCTGCCACCCTGCGCCATTCCCATCATCTGCGGGCCACCAGCAATGCCATCCTCGTGGGGTGGCGCACCAACGAGAACGACCATCCCGCGCTCACCACGCGCCACTACGGTGGCCCTGACCCTGTGCGCATCGTCTATGACAGTCACAATCAAAAGTTAATGGTCAATGGTCAATGGTCAATGGTCAATGGTATCCCCGACCTGCTCGACGTCCTCTACAATCGTGGGCTGCAATCACTACTCGTAGAGGGTGGGGCAGCCACCCATCGTCAGTTTCTCGACCTCGACCTATGGGACGAGATACACCAGGAGATAGGAGCAAACACGCTTAATGCTCAATTTATTTACGCACCCGACATCAGTCATCTCAAGCCCCACCACACCATACGGATGGGCACACATCAAATCAATATATACATTAATAAATGAAAAATTCAAATTTCAAATCTCACATCCAGCTCCCCTCCTTTTTGATGGTGGTGATAGGCCTCTTGCTATTGCTTACCTCCTGCGGCAGCAAGCAAGCCGAGAACTCTGAGAGCATCGACGAAGAAGTCAACGAATTGGTTGAGAGCAATGAGTACAAGGAGAACGGTCTCAACAAACTGAGACCCTCTAATCAAACAATCGACACCGAGGCTGGCTATCGTGTCAATCTATTGGTGGAGCCCGACGAGAGACTGCCCCGTGTGGCCAATGACAATTTCGGTCCCTACAGCGACAACCGCGCCACTGTCGTCGTTACACGCGATGCCGACACACTGCTCGTGCGCCGTTTTGTGAAGTCCGATTTCGCCGATTACCTCGACCAGTCGCTGAGCAGCTCGGCCATCCTCGATGGTCTTACCCTTACCGATGCATCTGCCACGACACTCTCTCTCGAGGCCAGCGTCAGTGTGCCCCATAGCGACGAACAGACTGTAGTGACTGTAACACTGAGCCTAACCGACAGCAAGACTTCGATGCAGCGCGTCGCCACTACCAACGACAGCTTCGGTGACGACGAAGAGGAAGTGGAGGATTGATTTTTGGGTATAATTATCCTTTTTTATATGTCATTATTTGGCCGTTTCGGATATTTCCAGTATTTTTGCCCACAATTAAATTGGAGATAATAGCGAAATGAGGTTATTACGATATATAATGGTATGCCTGTCGGTGTTCGCGTGCGTGTGGGCGCAGGCGCAGACAGAAGGTTCGTTGTCGTTTGAACCGACGATGAAACTGCGCATTGAATCATATAGCAACGGCGGCTCGATGTCCCTGGGTGCTCTGCATGGTGTTAACTCGCCACTGTGTGTCACGGCCGACGATGCCGACACATCGCCCGACTGCTGGTGGTATGTGCTGGAGTATAAGAAAGGGCAGTATGCCTTCCGCAATGCTGCCACCGGTGATTTCCTCATGTGGGATGATGTGCGTTCCGACAATCCCATACGCCGATATATGAATGTGAGCCCCGTGCTACACGGCGATTCGTCGCTGTGGACCATTCGCGTATTGGGCGACGATACCTATACTTTTGAGAGCGTAGCCAACGAGGTGTATCGATTCAACGTGCGCAGCGGCTCTGGTGTGCTGGGCACATTCGCAAATACAGGTGCTAACCCATCAAACAACGAGTTGTTCTACATCCTCAAGGAGGACGGCATGCCCTATGACCCCGAGAAGGACTACAACACTTCATGCGGACGCGACGAACAGAGTCTCTACTGGACCACCTATCCGCTAGATATGCCCGTGGTGGTATCCTCCGACATCAACAATCCCGTATATTACTACATCCGCAACTCGCGGTCGCAGAAATGGGTAAGCCCACTCTGCTACAGCACTGGCGGATGGCTCAGTCAGAGCACTGGACTGCCCCCCAACAGGTTCTACTTCGTGCAGGCCAGTGATGGTGTGCAGATAAGAGTGGAGGGCGACTTCTATGTCAGCGGCATGATGACCGAGACAGTGGGCACATCGGCGAACGATGTGAATGTGGTGCCCGGTATTCCACAGACCAACGACCATACGTGGACAATCAACTGGAGTGCACGCGGTGACTACGAGGGCTACTCGGTGGGAGTGAAGACATGCAGCGAGAATGCCGACGACAACGTACACTCCCTCACGGGCCGTATTTACTGGAACGACTATTCCAACAGCGGTATCTGTTGGTTCACCGTTGACGGAGGCTCCACATTCACATTCCTCTCCAGCGACGAGCGCCACCGCGAATATCTGGCCTCTTACGGACTGGTGGTACCGGGCGACACAATACCCATTGATCCTGTCGTGCCTATCGACCCCAGTGATCCTGATCAAGGCTTGGAGCCTGTAGTGGGCAAGGTGCTCTTCGTATATCGCGCCGACGGCAGGGTGGAGGCAGTGCCTGAGCAATATATTGAGAATATGCCTGGAACGGAGAATCATAATGGTCAATGGTCAATCGTCAATGGTCAATTCTCTATTTTCACCAAAAAGGGCGGCCCCACTCTCACCTACCATGACTACGAGGTGGACTCCCTCTCCTATACGTCGCCCGAGCTATACGACTTCATCAGCTTTAAGTTTAACAACAAATACAATCAACATATCGTAGATGACGCCATAGGCGTGTATGAGGAGGACACCCTTATCACCGTCAACGTGGTGGGCATAGGCAAGACGCTGCGCCCGTCGTTTAAGCTTGAAGAGGGTGTGCAGGCATGGATTGGTGACTCGCTGCAGCATAGCAAGGTTACTCGCGTGCGCTTCGACAAAGATATCGTTTACACCGTGGCCCGCCATGGTCAGACTATCCTGCGCTGTACCACCGACGGGAAGTACAAGACTATGCCTTACGGCCGCAATGTCAGGGTGAGCGTGGACTTCGCTACCGACCACTCTACGGGCGAGTGCCAGGTGCCAACGGTGTATGTCACCACCGACGACGGCACCCCCATCACCTCCAAGAGCTACTATTGGAGCGGAAAGGTGCGCATCGATGGCGCGGGAGTGTTCTCTGATATGCCTGAGACACCCATGCAGATAAAGGGACGCGGCAACTCATCGTGGACCTCCTCCGGCAAGGCACCATACCACATGAAGTTTGAGACAGCCGTCAAACCCTTCGGACTCAAGAAAGGCAAGCACTGGAATCTCATAGCCAATGCCAACAATCGCACCATGACCACCAACGCCATCGCCATGAAGACAGCACAGCTGGTGGAGACTGCAGGTGCCAACCACGAGATACCCGTCGAACTCTATATCAACGGCGAATATCGCGGCTCCTATAACCTTACCGAGAAAGTGGGCATATCCAACAACAGTATCGACCTCGATGACGAGACTTGCGCTATGATGATAGAGCTGGACAGCTACTTTGACGAAACGTATAAGTTCCGTTCAACGAGCTACAATCTGCCTATCAACATCAAGGAGCCCGACTTCAGCGAGGGCACCACGCAGCTGACCATGTCAATGATACAGCAGAGTGTCAATCGAGTGTGGGACGGCCTTGCCCGCGGCGACGATATGCAGTATCTGCTCGACCTCGACTATCTGGCACGGTTCCTCCTGGTCGATGAGCTGTGTGAGAACTATGAGTTGTTCCACCCCAAGAGCACCTTCTGCTACAACCCCAATATCATGGACAGCAGTTCCACCCTTATCTTCGGCCCTGTCTGGGACTTTGACTGGGGATTCGGCTACCAGTACGGAGGCGGCATCTTCAATGGCTCGCCAACCGAGGACTTCTGGTCTAAGGCATCATCTATGGAGGCTGGGGCATGGGGACACAACCTACGCTACTGTGGTGAGAATTTCGACAAGATATATTACCAGTTGTGGCACCGCTTCATGACCGACGGTAGTCTCGAAGACCTCATCGACTTCTGCGACGACTACTATAACTTTGCCGCGCCATCGTTTACCCACGACAACACCAAGTGGCGTCGTGGCGATGCCAGTACTTATGCATCAATTACCGAGAGAGGCAAGGACTGGCTGCGCACCAGGGCAAACTTCATTTACGACTATATGGGCAACACGCTTGCATACAACCAGTTCGGCTATCTCGACGATGCCACGGCAGGCATATTGATGGGTGATGTCAACGACGATGGCACCGTTACCACTTCCGACGTGGTGTGCATCTTCAACTATCTACTCAATCTGCCCAACGAGGAGTTTGAGTTCGACCGGGCCGACCTCGACGGAAACGACATCATCACCGTTGGCGACCTAATCATGGTGCGCAACCTGGCGCTGGCGCAGTCGGCAACCAGCGGCACCTTCTATGGCCTGCCAGAGGCAGACGCAGCCATCACCCCTGGCCCTGTGAGCTACACCGCCGAGGGCGTGAGCATACCGCTGACTATAGTAGTGGAGGATGGCAACTACAGTGGTCTCCAGTTTGACCTCTCCATCCCCGATGGCATGACCGTCGACAACCTCGACATCAGCCGCGCCATCCCCGACTTCGATGTAGAGATTCAGGAGCTGGCAAATAATGCTCAATCCTCAATTGTCAATTGTCAATTTTATAGAGTATCCCTCTACTCCAGCGCCCAGCATAAGTTGCCCGTAGGCCGCAGCGAGCTGACCCTTGAATTAGGGAAGAATAATGCTCAATGTTCAATGCTCAATG
The DNA here is from genome assembly GCA_017963785.1 of Bacteroidaceae bacterium. Classification (GTDB taxonomy): domain Bacteria; phylum Bacteroidota; class Bacteroidia; order Bacteroidales; family Bacteroidaceae; genus UBA6382. Next base: position 12,660 of record JAGCTG010000135.1, read on the forward strand.
CTCAATGTTACAGAGCTTCCCTCTCCAATGTCCTCTTTGCCACATCGCTTGGCGAGGATGAGCGCAGCGGCAGCCGCACCGCCACCTTCACGTCAGAGGAACTCACAGGCCTTAACAGTGCCGTGGCTATCGTAGGTCAGCAGGGCAACAGTGTTCAGCTGAGCAGCGCTGCCGACACCGTGGTGCCCGTCTATGGCGTTGACGGCCGTGTATATCGCTTATACCATCTCACTGGCGGCCACGAGACTATCACTCTCCCACAGGGCGTCTATATCATCAACCAGCAGAAGATAATTGTGCGTTAAATGAAAAAAATAATTCTATTCTCTATTCTTTGCTCTCTATTCTCTGTTTCGGCCTTAGCCGACGAAGTGACGATGGAGGCAACACAGAGCAATGATGGTCAGTGGACTCTCTATGTCAATATGAGCAACCCATCTACCATCTACAGTGGCTTCCAGATGGACTTCGTGATACCAGAAGGCATTACGGCTGATCTCTCCAATGTGGCGAAGACGCTGCGCACCACCAACCTCACCCTGCGGGGCGCCGAGGCAGCCAACGGGCTGCCCAGAGTGGTCGGCTACTCATCCAATAAGCGCAACAATATCACCGGCACCTCCGGTAGGATATTCTCCTTTCCACTCTCGGTGGACGAGTCGCTACCCAGCGGCACCTACACTATCGTGGCGAAGAATGTGCGCCTCACCAATACCAACGGCAATGAGACTGTGCTGCCCAATGCTACTTGCACAATCACCATATCGGCAAAGCCGCAATACATCCTTGCTTTCTGGGACGACGACGAGTTATACTTCTCCACTGCGATGGAGGCTGGCACCCCCATCCAGCCTGTACCCGATCCCGAACCCAGAGAGGGTTACAGCTTCTGCGGATGGGGCGATGTGCCTGAGTTCATGCCTGAGCATAATCTGGAGCTGCACTCCGTCTGGTGTGTCAACTCCTATGAGCTGAAGTTTATAGTTGAGGGCGAGACTGCATTCACCTCTCAGGTAGCTTACGGCAATACCTTGCCAACCTTTGAAGCCCCGGTGATTGACGGCTATGTGTTCCTTTACTGGGAGGGTGAAGAACTTGACACGATGCCTTCTCATGACGTCACCTACACTGCCCATTATGCGAGGGTAGGCGATGTGAACCTGGATGGCAGCGTCAACACCGCCGATGTGGTGGCTGTGTATAGCTACATCATCAGTGGCGATGAATCGGGCATCGAAAGGGAGCGTGCTGATGTCAATAACGATGGCTTTGTCAACACTGCAGATGTAACAGCTATCTATTATATCATCACTAATGGCAACTGATATGTATCGTAGAGCGAGTGTATTAGCGCTGATTCTTATGGTCGCCGTGGTGGCCATGGGCGATGTGGTGACAGGCTTCAATGCCACCACCAAGTATCGCATTGAGTCGCTTTTTTTCCTCGGTAGCAGTGCCGCTATCGGTGATAATCATAGCGTCAACTCACCGCTCTGCATGACTATGGACAACGCCGCAAGCTATCCCGACTGTTGGTGGTACTTCGTGGAGCAGGGCAGCGGCACAGGCCAGTATGCTCTAAAGAACGCCTCCACCGGTGAGTATATCACCCTCGACGACCAATACACCAATACCCCCCAGATATTGCGCTACGCTCACATGTCATCCTACATCGATGGAGAGAAGTCGCTGTGGTATATCTGCAACACTACCTCCTCCGAAGACGACAGCGAGATATTCTATTTCCAGAGCGTCTATAATACTAGTTTCTTCTTCAATGTCCGCACCGGCTCCTATGCTCTTGGCGCCTACAGCAAGAGTGGCATTCCCTATGGCTCCAACGAGACATTCAATCTCTACGACTCTCAGGGCCGTCAGTTCCACACCGGTGGCTCTGGCCCCGACCCCGTAGACCCCACTCCTCTCGACAGCACACAGGTCGAGCCCATCGAGGGCAAGGTGCTCTTCGTCTATCGCGCCGACGGTAGGGTGGAGGCAGTGCCCGAGCAGTATATCGAGAAGATCGAAGGAGCAGAGAATCATAATGGTCAATGGTCAATCGTCAGTGACCAGTTAAAAATAAACTTCAAGCCCCAAACCTCAGGCCTCAAATCTCAAATTTCAAATTTCACGTTTCATGACTACGAGGTGGACTCGCTCTCCTATACAGCCCATGAGCTGCCCGCGTTCAGCAGCTTTAAGTTCAACAATAAGTTCAATCCCCATATCATCGACGACGCCATAGGTGTCTTCGACGAAGATACCCTCATCACCGTTAGCGTGGTGGGCATAGGCAAGACGCTGCGTCCCTCGTTTAAGCTCGACGATAATGTGCAGGCATGGATAGGCGACTCGCTCCAACACAGCAAAATCACTCGTGTACGCTTCGACAAGGACGTCGTTTACACCGTGGCACGTCCTGGCGAGACCATACTGCGCCGCACATACAAAGGTGTATACACCATCAGGCCATACGGCCGCGATGTCAGAGTGAGCGTGGACTTCGCCACCGACCACTCCACCGCAGCCTACCAGGTGCCCACCATCTACGTCACCACCGACGACGGCACCCCAATCACCTCTAAGTCCTACTACTGGAACGGCAAGATAACCATCGACGGCGGAGGCGTTTTCCCCGACCTGCCCGAGACTCCCATGCAGATAAAAGGGCGCGGCAACACTTCGTGGACATCATCCGGAAAGGCGCCCTACCACTTTAAGTTCGACACCGCTACCAAAGTCCTCGGACTCAAGAAAGGCAAACACTGGAACCTTATCGCCAACGCACAGACACGCTCCATGACCAGCAATGCCGTGGCCATGAAGATGGCACAACTGGTGGAGACGGCAGGTGCCAACCATGAGATACCCGTCGAGCTCTATATCAACGGCGAGTATCGTGGCTCATACAACCTCACAGAGAAGGTCGGACTCTCCAACAACAGCATCGACCTCGACGACGAAAGCTACGCTGTGATGCTCGAGCTCGACAGCTACTACGACGAGGTCTATAAGTTCAGAGACAAAACCTACAACCTGCCAGTCAATATCAAGGCTCCTGACTTCAGCGAAGGCACCACTCCGCTCACTCAGACCATGATACAGGATCGCTTTAACCTCGCCACAGAGGCCCTCAAGCGAAAGGACGAATATCTCGATGTTTACTACGACCTCGACTATCTCGCCCGCTATCTCTTTGTTACCGACTATACCGCCAACGTCGAGATAATGCACCCCAAGAGCACATTCCTATACAACGCCAATCTCATGGACACCAGTTCACCCTTTGTCTATGGCCCTGTGTGGGACTTCGACTGGGCATTCGGCTACTCCGAAAACCGCGACTATTTCACCGCTCAGTCCACGCTAAACTTCTGGGCACGCACCGGTGACACTGTCGGCTTTGCATGGTCTAAAGACCTGCGCTACTGCGACGAAAGAGTCGATAAGATATACTACAATCTCTGGCACGACTTTATCTACAATGGCAGCCTTGACGAACTCCTAGACTACTGCGACGACTACTACAACTTTGCCGCCCCGTCGTTCACCCACGACAACACCAGGTGGCGCCATGGCGACGCCAAGACATATGCCACCGTCACCACAAGCTCCAAGAACTGGCTTCGAAAACGTGCCGAGTATATCTACAACTTCCTAAGCAATACTCTCGGCTACGCCGATAAGGACTATCTGACGCCCAATGGTAGCATGCCCCTCATGGGCGATGTCAACGACGACGGCAGCATCACCACCTCCGACGTAGTGTGCGTCCTTAACTATATACTCAACCTGCCCAACGAAGAGTTTGAGTTTGACCGGGCCGACACCGACAAAAACGGCATCATTACTGTGTCCGACATCATCAACGTGCGCAACCTCATAGGTAGCGGCGGTGGCAGTGGTGGTGGTGGCGGCGGCGGTGGCGGCATCGTCTATAGCCGCAGATACTACGGTTTGCCCGAGGCAACCGCTGTCATCAACACCGGCCCTGTGCGCTACACCGCCGAGGGCGTGAGCATACCGCTCACCATAACTGTAGAGGAGGGCAGTTACAGCGGCATCCAATTCGACCTCTCCATCCCCGACGGCATGACCATCGACAACCTCGACATCAGCCGCGCCATCCCCGACTTCGATGTAGAGATTCAGGAGCTGGCAAATAATGCTCAATCCTCAATCCTCAATGCTCAATGTTATAGAGTTTCCCTTTACTCCAGCGCCCAGCATAAGCTCCCCGTAGGCCGCAGCGAGCTGACCCTTGAATTAGGAAAAAATAATGCTCAATGCTCAATGCTCAATGCTCAAAGTTATAAAGTTTCACTCTCCAACATACTCTATTCCACCTCCCTTGGCGAGGATGAGCGCAGCGGCAGCCGCACCGCCACCTTTGTCATCAATCCCGACGACCCCACCGCCATCTCAAGTGAAAGAATGGTCAATGGTCAATCGTCAATGGTCAATGGCGCTTACGACCTGCAAGGCCGCAAACTTAATGCTCAATTGCCCAAGGGCATCTACATCCAAAACGGCAAAAAACTACTCATGAAGTAAAGTGCCGAAGACACGGCTTTAGATTTTACGAGAGTGCGCCTATCCTAAATTCTCCCCCTAAGCTAGGGGGAGTACCCGAGGGGGGGGAGGCGTGTGAGGCCGGGGCATATGATTGTCAATCGTCAGGAGTCGCAAAGTCTTTTTACGCTCACTCTCACGTTTCTTTTCGGTTTTTATTTCGTCCAGGCCTTATCCTGCAGGGATGATGGTGTGGATGAATGCTCTTCTGCGGGCTTGCTTGCAAGAATAGCATACAGCCGCGACATCAAAGACGCAGTCTTGACTTGAACGAAAGGGTTTTTGTGGTTTTTTGTTATAACTTTTGTAAGCATGCCAATTGTTTGATTAGTGACAACAGGTATATTACTCCCTTTATCTATGTACGCGTTATATATATAAGGTACGTGCGATTATTAATCCGAAAGTACGAAAATCAAGACGATTTTCTTGTTATAATATAAATAATTACTATCTTTGCAGCAATAATTATTACGTTATGACGGCAATTACAATTAATATCCCCAATCGCGAGGTCAGCTTCTTTAAGAAGATGATTACTAAGATGGGTTGGTCTTACACCGTGGAGACTGCGGAAAAGCAAACTTCCAAACCACGTCTATATGACCCAGAGACAGGCGAGTACCTCAATGATAAAACGATGAAAATCATTGAGGATGTACGCAGTGGCAAGGAACCTACATACGAAATAGGTTCGATGGAGGAGTTCAAGGCATGGTGTGAAGCACTTTGAAACTATGGCAAAGTTCATTGTGAAACCGACTGGCCCGTTTCGTAAGGATCTGAAATTGGCCAAAAGAAGAGGACTCTCATTGAGTGATTTGTATAAAGTAGTCGGTATGCTTGAGAATGATGAGCCACTGCCTGCAAACCTGCGTAATCACCTACTCACTGGCGATTACAAAGGCTATTGGGAGTGCCATATCAATCCTGATTGGTTGTTGCTTTATGAGAAGGATACAGAAATACGCATCATCTCTTTATACCGCACAGGAACACATTCCGACATATTCGGTAAAGGTAAAAAGCGATAGTTAGACTTTTTGCCTATGGTTGAATAAGAGATGAAACTTATAAGCAATAAAGCAGACACCCCGCCCAAAAAAGCAGGGTGATTTTATATGTACGCGTAATATATATAAGGTACGTGCGATTATTAATCCGAAAGTACGAAAATCAAGACGATTTTCTTGTTATAATATAAATAATTACTATCTTTGCAGCGTGAAAAAGTGATGATTTTCGAGACCATACTCCCGATTTTTATGTAAAAACACGAATCACACGGGTCAATCTCAGGCAATCATAAAGACCGTAATATTCTGATAATCTGAAGTAAATTAGCCGCGATAGGTAATATGTACAAAAGAATATTTGATATTGAGAGCAAGTTGGACGAAGGTATGTTTCTGTTTGGAGCACGTCAAACAGGAAAATCTACCCTTTTGAAAGAGCGCTTCAAGGGAGCAATTTACTACGATTTGCTGAATCCAAATATAAGAAGGGCCTTCAAACGGAATCCAAACTCCCTTTGGGAGGCTCTACAGGACAAACCTGCTGGAACGCTCGTGATTGTTGACGAAATCCAGAAAGCACCAGAGTTGCTGGATGTGGTTCACTCCCTGATGGTGGATAGGGGGCTATTCTTTATCCTTAGTGGTTCAAGTGCAAGAAAACTTAAGCGTTCAGGAGCTAATACACTCGGTGGGCGTGCCATACCCGAAACACTTTATCCTCTTGTATGGCCGGAAGTAACAGATTTCCAAATTGACAAGGCGGTGCAGAATGGTATGATTCCTCGTCATTATATGGTAGAGGATGCTACTAAGCGGCTTTCTGGTTATGTGAAGGTGTACCTTGATGAAGAAATACGCGAGGAGGGCGAGGTACGCGAACTTGATGCCTTTGAACGCTTCATGGAGGTGGCCGCTATTTCCGACGGCGAAATACTGAATTACTCTAACATTGCTTCCGATTGTGGCGTTTCGGCAAAGACAGTCAAATCCTATTTCCAGATTCTATATGACACACTCGTAGGCTATGAAATTCCCGCATACAGAAAAGAGGTCAAACGTAGGATTATCCAAGCTCCCCGATTCTATTATTTTGATGTTGGGCTTGCAAACTATTTGATGGGCCGCCATTCACTGAAACGAGGCACCGATGATTACGGGCATGCGTTTGAACACTTTGTGATGCAAGAGATCATTGCCTACAAAGGATACAATGACAAACGAAACATTATTTCCTATTGGCATACTTACGACAGAAAGGAAGTGGATGTTGTTGTCGGAGATGCCGAAGTGGCTATAGAAATAAAATCTACAGAGCATGTGGAAACAAAGCACAAGAAGGGTCTCAAGGCTTTCAAGGAGGAGCATCCGGATTGTCGCTTAATACTTGTATCGCTTAATCCGATAACTCGCAAGTCAGGAGACATGGAACTGGTTTATATCCTCGACTTCTTGAAGATGCTTTGGAATGGTGAAATATTCTAAAAAAAGGATATAGAATTCCTTTATTCGCATCGAGCACATTTTTCCGTATTACAATGTGCACGATTTCTCTGCCTCGTTTTCTACCCTTTTACCTTGTGTCTCGCCCTATAGTGAGAGTAGAGAGGATCTTAACCACGAAAATCGGGGCAATTTTCTTGTTATTAAATAAATAATTACTATCTTTGCACCGTCTTGGGGGATAAATCCCGAGACCGAAGAAGCGTTCCGCGCTTTATCCTTTAATGCGAAATCGCCAATTTCACGACCTGAAGGATAGAGAAGATGGTTCGCCTCGTTAGTATGTCAACGTTGCATGCGGCCAACCTACGCCGTAGCTCCGAGCATACGGCGTAGGTGATAAGTTGTACTCATTTCAGGTAAGGTGTTTGGCGATACCCGCATTAAGATGAGTAAGGACAAATCCCTACGCTTTTTTCGTACCTATATATAAGTTCTGGTTAGGGGGTTACAGAAACATGGTTTGTTAATCCCTAAAAAAATAACAATGAAACGTTTTTTATTTGTTTTCGCCCTCTCTATGGCAATTAATGTAACCCTCTCGTTTGCGCAAGACAACAATGTAGATGGAGGAAAAGATGCACCCAAACAATCCAAAATTAATTATGTGGCTGGACAGGTACTTGTTAAGTTTAAGACTGAAAATACGATTATATCATTAGATAATAACTGTGGTAAGTCACGCTCTGTCCAGCGAATAGGCTCTGAACTTGACAACTTGATAGAAGAGATAGGTATTACAGAAGTTAAGCCTATAATGCCCCTCACAAGTAGAAAGGTTCAAAAAAGCAAGCAATATATTACCCAAGGAAAAGATCTTCCGCAAAAAGACCTTAATCAACTGTATGTGTTGAAATTTGACTCCGCCCATTCTGTAGAAGACGTTATAATGCAGCTGAAGACACTCGACAATGTAGAGTATGCAGAACCTAATTACATTGTAAAGGCGTGTGCAGACTATACTTCAGAACCACGATATGGTGAACAATGGGGACTACAAGCCATTAATATGCCTAAACTGTGGCAGATGCCAGTCGTAAATACCAACAGACCGATTATCGCAATTCTTGATTCTGGTACGGAAACCACCCATCCTGATTTAGCTGCAAATATCTGGAGAAACGAGGATGAAATGGAAGATGGCACCGATAGTGATACGAATGGTTTCGTAGATGATATCCATGGATGGAATTTCGTGGGGAATAATGCAAATGTAGAAGATGACTTTGGTCATGGAACCCATTGTGCTGGAATAGCTGCCGCTGTAGGAAACAACAGCGAAGGTATCTGTGGTGCTAATCCCGATGCCCTCATTATGCCCGTAAAAGTTCTAGATCGTGAAGGCCTTGGCTCAATAGAGTTACTTATTCAGGGAATAGATTATGCTGTAGCCAATGGTGCAGATATCATATCCATGAGTATGTCAACTACAGAATCATCACAATCCTTGGAAGATGCGTTAAGCGTGGCATATTCCTCTGCAATACTTCTTGCTTCCGCAGGAAATGAGAGTGTCTGCATGAACAACCATAATGATCATAACTACCAGCATGGTCATTCAAACAATTTTTATGGACCCTATTACCCAGCTGCAAGCAAGTATGTTATGGGCGTGATGGCTACTAACGAATCTGGTGAGCTGGCATCCTTCAGCAATTTCGATTGCGACGGCCCGTTGCGCACCTTAAGTCCATACTATTATGATACCAATTGCGAAGAGAATCAAAGCTATGAACTGAAGGCTCCTGGCGAGAATATCCTAAGCACCTATATTGGAGGTGGCTATGTCCGCATGAGCGGAACGTCCATGGCGTGTCCGATGGCGGCAGGAGCCATCTCGCGCCTACTACAGTGCAGGGACTATTCGCACGAGGAACTACTTAAGGCTTTAGTGCATACAAGCGGCAATAATATTGATATGCTGGCTGCCTATCAAGTTACAACAAACGATTTGGCACAGACAATCTTCACCATTGAGCACAAAGGCGTGACAATGACTTTTGTCAAAACAGGTGAGGGTACTTGCCAACTGGGCGATGGAGAGCACCCTGCCATTGATGTCAATACACAGGGAGCTGTATTCATTCCTGAAGAAGTTCATGGATTATCTGTTGCATACATAGCAGCCATAGCCTTTAAGGACTGTAGTCAGGTGACAGAAGTGGAAATCCCGTTTAATGTCTCAGGTTTTGGATGGGGGGCATTCCAAGGTTGCACCTCATTGACGAGACTGATGTTAAAAGGATGGACACAAAATACTTTTGAACCTTTCGACGAAACAACCTATACGAATTGTGTACTACAGGTTTTAGATTGGCATGGTGAATACTACAAAGACACAGCGCCATGGAAGTTCTTCGCACATCATGAATATTATCCTTATGAGCTAGGGCGACGTTTTTATGCTGAGGTGGATAGCGTGAAGTTCCCCTTTGTAGTGACAAGCCTCTCACCAAAGACGGTTGAGTTTGGTTGGGATTGGCAAGAAGGGAGTGATTCTCCTCGATTAACCGTAGAATCAGCAGACATCCCATCTGAAATACAAGGTTATACGGTAACATCAATCAGTGAAAATGCCTTTGCTGGTAATCAGAACCTTGTTTCTGTGGTATTACCACCTACGATAAAACATTTTGGTAGAGCCGCATTTGCTCAATGTCCTAAACTTGAATCCATCAATATACCGGAAGGAGTAACTGCTCTTAGCGAATGTATGTTTGATATGTGTACAGCACTTACTTCTATAGATTTACCCTCAAGCATAAAATATATAAGCGGACAAGCCTTTGATCAATCGGGAATTGCCAGTTTCACCTTCCCCCCCAAAGTAACATCGATTGAGCATCATTCGTTTTGCCTTTGCCCAAATTTGAAGCATCTTTCTATTCCTTCGCAGATAAAGAGAATAGAGTATGATGCTTTCGATAGTTCGGGACTTGAGACAATTGTCATTGGAAGCGGTGTGGAATATATTGGCGCGTATGCCCTTTCTGGCTGCACGTCATTGCGTCAAATAGTAGTAAAGGCAACAACACCACCAGAGGTTTACGAGAGCTCATTCTCTGACTATTCTGTACCATTGAAAGTCCCCAAGGGATGTAAGGAACTATACCAGTCTGCGACTATATGGAAGAGATTCTCCAACATCAGTGAAATAGACTATACATTAGATATTACAGATGGTAATGCAGAAGTTAAGGGCACAATAACGGAAGTAGACCTTGAGACCATAAAAGATGAAATAAGCAATGTCTCTAATATTGACATGACATATGCCACACTTGAGGGTATTACTGCAAGCGATATAGCAAATATACAGAGCGGTAATATGCTGGTGTTTGTTCCTACCAACTCTGGTATTATGGGCAACAATATCGTGAATAACGGCGTTTGCTCCAACCTAGTAATTACTGAAGGACAGGCTTTCGCTGCCCCAAGTGCATTTACTGCGACTGCCGCCACCTATAGTCGCAACGTGACTTCCAGATTTGGTACGATGTGTCTGCCATACTCTGTAAGCAGCGATGTCAGCACAAAGTACTACACCCTTGACTATGTGGAGGGCTCCACTCTTTATCTCAAAGAAGAGACGGAAATAGCCGCAGGCATTCCCGCAGTGCTCGAAAATATCGGCGGTGGAAGCACCGTTGACGCAATAGGCGCCAATGTCGCAGTGCAAGGCACTGCCGTGATGCCCACCAGTGGGAATCTGAAACTAATAGGCACTTACGAGAAACTGATTATCACCGACCCCGCCGAACTGGCCAAGAGTTACTATATTAGCAAAGACCAGTTCCATCAAGCTACGAATTCTCTGACTGTAAATCCGTTCCGAGCATACTTTACTTACACAGGCAACAACTCCTCCAAAGTGTTCAATATTGCAACGGAAGACGATGACTTCACTGTTGTAAACAGTCTCATCAATGAGGATGCAGAGATTGAAGCCATTTACGATGTCAGTGGAGTAAAACTAACTGCTCTGCAAAAGGGTCTCAACATCGTAAAACTAAACAATGGCAAGACTCAGAAGATAGTAGTCCGTTAAATTCCAGAAAACAAAAATCAAATGAAAAAGAAATATATTATTCCTGAATGTAAGTTTTTCATGCTGCATGTCCGCTCCATGCTCTGCCTCTCCAAGGGCAATGACGAGGAGCACGGCGTAGCCGAGTCCAAGAAGTTCTGGGGCAATTCCTTCTGGGAGGAGGACTATAGCCAAGAAGAAGACCTGGGACAAAAGTCTTTCTGAGCGATAAAGCTGCATAGTCCGTCTTCATACAAACATTATTCGCCGACACTCTTTTACGGATGCCGGCGAATTTTGTATTTTATCCCCCCATAATTGTCCCAAACGATTACTTCAATAAGCGATTTATTCGAATATTCGCTTACTTTGATAATCTTTTTGCACACATTTTGGGCTATTGCAATAAGCTTTTCTTGGTGGTGAGGAGAAGTCTTTTGAGCAGATAGCTGACAATCCCAATTCATACGTGCTGGCCGATTCAATGGAGTTCCCCGTTGGAAATAAATTGCCTCTGTGGCTGGAGGGATTCCTATATTAGAGAAAGAATGTGAGATAATATATTCTGATAAAAGTAGGGGAATTTCGCGAGGGAGTTTCCCTCTTTTTATTATGAAAATTTTATTTGCGATTTTTTCTTCCACTGCCTCAATAAAGTGGAAGAAATGTAATGGCAGTCAATGTTTGCAGGGGGGGGATGCCATCGTGGAGGCAGTGGAGGCAAAGGCCAGAAATAGACATATTGCAGCAAAAAAGTCACACAAACTTACGCTAACATTGTGAAAATTAAAGCTGACGGCGCTCGGGACAAACCAACATGGGAGGATATTCCCAACAGGATGCCCGACCACGACGTGACAGTCAACGCTTACATCACCGGTATCGCTGCAGCAGGTGTGGGCCTCAGTAACCATAAGTATGAGATCTACACCATTGATGGCAAGAAACTCAACAACCTGCAGAAGGGCGTCAATATCATCCGCCTGCCCAGCGGCAAGACGCAAAAGGTAGTAATCAGATAACCCCTGTTGCACATACACATATGCCGCCAGCACTCTTTGAAGTGTTGGCGGTATTTTTTCCATAATCACTACTGTCAATATCCTGCCTATGCATTATATTTGATAAGGTACTGACGCGCGTGAGGACTATTTAAAAGCTGGGATGCGCCTCGCGCGTGAAAAAAGTTTTTTCATTTTTCTTTACGAAACTACGCAACTTTGGATAACACGCTGATTATTTGCATTATATTTGCGGAGTTAACTGCGTAGTTTGCGGAGTTTAGGGCCTATTTTGTGTCTTTTCCTGAAATTCGTTTACAGTTTTCTTCTGGTTTTACACTGATTTTATTTACATCGTACTTATTAAATTGACAATTAACTGAGATTGTTGACATCTTGCGGATTTTGGTTACACCGTACTGGATTTGTTCACAAATGTGTTCTTGGTTCTCTTTGTCTTCCACATCTTTTTCTGTGGGCCTGTCTCTAAATGTACTTGACATGGAACTTTCATGCCTATACTGGCGTGTGGACGCTTGTCATTGTAGAA